>JAEUQF010000152.1 GCA_016789745.1 Bryobacterales bacterium | reverse complement strand
GAAAGGCGGCGATCCGTTATTCGTCAGGGGCAGGGAAGTCCGTCTCTTCTACCGGCACTACCTCTACCGACACGGCGATCATCTGCTCGCCGCCGCCGAGGGCGACGCCGCGGACGGGGGTGACATCGCCGTAGTCGCGGCCCCAGCCGACGGTGACGTGGGATTGGCGGGGAATCGCGTTATTGGTGGGGTCCAGATCGAGCCAGCCGAAGTCGGGGCAGTAAATGGACACCCAGGCGTGGCTGGCTTCGGCGCCCTTGGTTTCGGGGCTGCTGCGCAGGTAGCCGGAGACGTAGCGCGCCGGCAGCCCCAGCGATCGCAGGCAGGAGATCATGAAATGCGCGAAATCCTGGCAGACGCCGCGCTTCTTCTTCATCACCTCGGCCACGGGCGTGGTGACGGTGGTGGCGCGCTGGTCATAGTGGAATTCCTTGAAGATGCGGCTGGAAAGGTCGGCGGCGGCCTCAAAGATGGGGCGTCCGGGGGGGAAGGATGGGGTGGCCCAGCCGGCGAACTCCCGGCCGATGGGCACGCGGGGGGATTCGAAGACGTAGGCGAAGGCGTCGAAGGTCTCCGGGGTTTCCTGTTTGCGGACCTCGTCGCGGGCGAGGTCCCAGGCCAGGGTGAGGGCGGGGTTCGGCGGCTCCAGGCCGGGCAACTCGACCACGCTGGAGGCGGTGATGGTGAGCGTTTCGTGCGGCTCATGCAGAGAAAATATGGTCACCGGATTGCCGAAGTAGTCGTCATGAACGTGCAGCAGGTCCGGCGGCGGGCTGATCTCCAGGTGATGCTCATACACGTGCTGGCGCAGGGTATCGCGCGGCGCCAGGTGAACTTCGGTGTGGCAAATGGACACCGGGTCGCTGTACAGATACTGCGTGGTATGAGTGGCGCGAAGAAGCATGCGTAGAGCCTTTAGGGAGCGGACAGTTGGCGCGAGGCGATGGCGTGGTTGAAGTAGACCCGGGTCAGTGTCTCCGACAGGTCCCGCAGACCGCCCGCCACGCGCATCAGCAGCGTGTCCAGGTTGGTCCAGTTGCCTTCGCCATCGGCCCGGACCAGGTCACCGACATCGGCCAGTTGCAGCATGTTGCGCAGCGACAGCGCGATGCGCGCCTCGGCTGGCCGCCGCACCAGTTCCCGGGTGGCCGGAAGCTGGTCGATATGTTCGGCCAGTTGGATGGTCTGGAAGGCCACCGAGCGCGGATTGGCCTCATCCAGCAACACCAGGTCCAGCAGCAGATCGGCCTGCATGGAACTGAGGTAGCGGCTGCGGTAGGTCAGCGTGGAATCCGTCATGTCCAGCAGCGCGTCCAACTGGCCGCCGCCGGTTTCGCCAGACGAGGCCAGCCCGGCACGCAGCAGTTCCGTCATCTGGAGCGCCCGTTCCAGGCGGCGGCCGATGTCGAGAAAACGCCAGCCATCGCCACGGGTCATGCCCTCCATCACCGTGCCGGCAAAGGCCGAAAGTGTCACCACCGCTTGGTCCAGGATCTCCTGCGCGACGTTCAGGCGCAGCGCATCGCGCGGGGTTTCGGAATTGAACTGCCGTTCAAAGCGGCTCAGGATACGCCAGGCGTCGATACTGATGCGGTCCCGTAGCAGCCAGGCGACACGGCGGATCTGCTGCGTGGTGGCCCCGAAGGCGCGCGTCGACTTCACGTCAAAGATAAGACTGAGCAGCTCTTTTTCGAGCGTCGCGGCGCGCTTGTCGGGCGCCGATTCGGCTTTCAGATAGCCAAGCGCCAACAGCACCTGTTCGCCGGCCTGCAGGCCGCCATGCGCACTGAACACCGTTTCCTGCGACAGGCGCCGCAGCATCGCGCGCGAAACCCTGACGGCAGCCTCCAGACGCTCCATGTAGCGGCCGAGCCAGAAGAGATTATCGGCCACCCGGCTGGGCAGGTCGAAGGTTGCCCGGCTGACCTCGATGGCTACGCGGGCCGGGCGCAGCAAACTGAATTCCGAGGCCGGGTGATCGGCCATCACCCACGTATCTTTGCTTCCGCCGCCGCGTTGCATCGACACTACTAAGCTATCGAGCGAATTGCTGACCCGCGTTAGGCCTCCCGGCATCACCGAGTACGAATCGCCATTGGCAACCGCGTACACCCGCAGCACAAAATGCCGCGGATCCAGCCGCCCGTTCTCCCACACGGGCACGGTGCTGAGGGAAACCTGCTCCTGGGCGACGAAGCGATCCGGCTGCGCCAGCATGCGATCGAGCAGGGCGCGGCGCTTGCTGGCATTGAGCTTGGCGCCGAAGACGGGCTGCGTATCGGGGCGCGGGAAGGTCGGCTTGATGACCAGGTTCTGGAGGTTGGAGGCGACGTAGGAAAAGGGCCCGGGCTGTCCGCACCACCATGTGGCGATGGTGGGCATCTTGAGGTCCTCATCCAGAAGGTGGCGGCAGAGGCCGGGGAGGAAAGCCGCCGGGGCGGCGGTTTCCAGCAATCCGGAGCCCAGCGCATTGGCGATGGCGCAGTTGCCCGAGCGGACGGCCTGCACCAGGCCCGCCACGCCCAGCATGGAATCCTCGCGCAGTTCCAGCGGATCGCAGAAGCTGTCGTCCTGGCGGCGTACAATCACGTCTACCGGCAGCAGCCCGCCCAGCGTTTTGAGAAACACGCGGTTGTCGCGAACCGTCAGGTCGCCGCCTTCGACAAGAGTAAAACCCAGGTAGCGGGCCAGTAGCGCATGTTCGAAATACGTTTCGTTATAAGGCCCCGGCGTCAGCAGCACAATGCGCGGGTTCTCGCGATTGGCGGGGACCAGCGAGCGCAGCGTGTCGCGATAGGTCTGGAAGAACGTCGCCAGCCGCTGCACATGGAGTTTGTCGAAGACATCGGGCAGCATGCGCGAGGCCACGAGCCGGTTCTCCAGCGCATAGCCGGCCCCCGAGGGAGCCTGCGTGCGGTCGGCGATCACCCACCAATTGCCATCGGGCGAGCGTGCCAAATCCGCCGAGTACGAGTGCAGGTAAATGCCCCGCGCCGGCTTAAACCCATGGCAGGCGCGCAGGAAGGCCGGATGCGGATGGATGAGTTCGGCGGGCAGTTGATGCTCGCGCAGCAGGCGCTGCGGGCCGTACAGATCGCTGAGGATGGTGTTCAGCAGGGTGGCGCGCTGTTCGATGGCGGCTTCGATGCGATTCCACTCATTCTTTTCGAGTACGAACGGGATGGGATCGAGCGGCCACGGGCGGCTGATGCTCTGCGGGTCGTCATAGACGTTGTACGTAACGCCGTGCGAATGGAGCAGGCGCTGGCCTTCCACCCAGCGGGAGTGGAACTGATCCTGGCCCATGCTGGCGAGTTCGGAAAGCAGGGGTTGCCAGTGAGGGCGGGCCAGCCCGCTCGGGGCCATCATCTCGTCATAGAAGAAGGCCGGGGGATGGTAGGCCCATTCCTCGGCTGCTTCGCGGGACGTGGTCACTCGATCGTTCATGCGTTAGGGCGTATCATCGCATTCTGACATATCGGCGTAGATCTAAGGTTAGCGGAAAGTCGGGGTTGGGCTCGGCGGCCGGAACGATCATCGGGCCGGGCGTATGGCCGAACGGGAAGAACCGGGCGATGCGCCGCGCTTCGGCCTCATTCGCATTCACCGGGAAGGTATCGTAACTGCGGCCGCCGGGGTGGGCGACGTGATAGGTGCAGCCGCCCACGGACCGGCCGGTATAGGTGTCGACAATATCGAAGACAAGCGGCGTATGAACGGGGATGGTGGGGTGCAGGCAGGAGGCCGGCTGCCAGGCGCGGTAGCGGACCCCGGCTATGTACTCGCCGTGGGTGCCGGTGGCGTGCAGGGGGACGCGGCGGCCATTGCAGGTGATGATGTAGCGGTTCCCGTACAGCCCGCTTACTTTCACCTGCAGGCGTTCGACGGAGGAATCGACGAAGCGCGTGGTGGCCCCGCCCGCCGGCTCTTCGCCCAGCACGTACCACGGTTCGGTGGCCGAACGCAGTTCCAGTTCAATCCCCATCTGGTTGATCTTGCCGTAGACCGGGTAGCGGAACTCATGATGCGGCGCGAACCACTCGGCCTCGAACAGATAGCCGGCGCCTTCCAGATCCTGGAGCACGTCCGCGAAATCTTTTTGGATAAAGTGCGGCAGCATGAACTGGTCGTGGAGTTGTGTCCCCCAGTGCACGGGCGGCACCCGGTAGGGGGTGCGCCAGAACCAGGCGATCAGCGCCCGCACCAGCAACTGCTGTGTCAGGCTCATGCGGGCATGCGGCGGCATCTCAAAGCCGCGCAATTCCAACAATCCCAGGCGCCCGGTGGAGGAATCGGGGGAATAGAGCTTGTCGATGCAGAACTCGCTGCGGTGGGTGTTGCCGGTGACGTCTACCAGAATGTGGCGGAAGATGCGATCCGTCAGCCAGTAGGGCAGGCTGCCCTGGGTGGCATCGGGCACCTGGGAGAAGGCGATCTCCAGTTCGTAGATGGAATCGGCGCGGGTTTCGTCCACGCGCGGCGCCTGGCTGGTGGGGCCGATGAACAGGCTGCTGAACAGATAAGACAGCGAGGGGTGGTTCAGCCAGTAGCCGATCATGCTGCGCAGCAGGTCCGGCCGGCGCAGGAAGGGGCTGTCCATGGGGCGTGCGGCGCCCAGGACAAAGTGATTGCCGCCGCCGGTGCCCGAATGGCGCCCGTCGATCATGAACTTCTCGGTCGACAGCCGCGACTGGTGTGCCTCGTCGTAGAGGATGTTGGTCTTCTCGACCAACTCCGGCCAGTTGTGCGAGGGGTGGATGTTTACTTCGATCACGCCGGGATCGGGCGTGATCTTGAGGGAGTTGATACGCCAGTCGAATGGCGGCGTGTAGCCTTCGAGGATGACGGGCATGCCGAGTTGGGCGGCGGTGTCTTCGATGGCAACGACCAGATCCAGGTAGTCCTCGGCGGTGGACAGCGGCGGCAGGAAGCAGTGCAGGCGGCCGTCCCGGGGCTCAATGCACATGGCCGTTCGCACCACCCAGGGGGCGGATTGGCCGATCTTGGGGCGTGCGTCCCGGGCGTGGTCATGGCGGGTCTGGAATTCGGGCGGGCGGGGCAGCGGGAGTTCGTTGCGTTCCTGGAAGGGGTCGACAGGGGCGAAGACCGGCCCATCGCCGCTGGCTACCCACGGCAGGCTGGGCAGGGGCAGGCGAAGGCCGACGGGCGAATCGCCGGGCAGCAGAAACAGGTGTTGGCCGCGCAGCAGCCAGAGGCCAGTCTGCCATTCGGGTCCGCGGGCGCCCCAGCCGCGTTGCAGCGGCAGCACGAAGCCGGTGGGGGTGTTCAGGCCTTTTTCAAAGATGCGGCGCATGCGGTCGCGCTCCACCGGGTCATCCAGGCGGTTCTCCAACGGATCGACGTTTACCGGAAGCTGGCGCTCTTTCTGGAGGTAGTAGAGCGGGTCTTCAAAGGCGGCGCTGACGTAGCCGCTATCCAGGCCGAGCCGGGTAGCCAGGGCTTCACTGAAGCGTTGGGCTTGCAGCGGGCCGTGGCCGTAGTTGATATCTTCGCGGGCGATGAGCGTACGGTCGCGCCAGAGCGGGATGCCGTCGGTACGCCAGAAGCAGCTGAGGGCCCAGCGCGGCAGCGGCTCCCCGGGGTACCACTTGCCCATGCCGAAATGGAGCAACCCGCCGGGGGCGAACCGTTCGCGCAGCCGGTCCAGCAGGTTGGCGGCCAGGACGCGCTTGTTGAAGCTGTTGGCCTCGGTGTTCCACTCGGGGCTTTGACGGTCGTCGGCGGAGACGAAGGTGGGCTCGCCGCCCATCGTCAGCCGCACATCCTGGGTTTCCAGGTCGGCGTCCACCTTGTGGCCGAGGGTTTCGATGCGGTTCCATTGCTCGTCGGTGTAGGGGCGGGTCACGCGCGGGTCTTCATGGATGCGCGTGACCGCCATGTGGTGCTCGAATTGGACTTCGCAGGGGTCGACCCCGCCGCTAATCGGCGCGGCGGAGAAGGGTTCGGGGGTGGCAGCCAGCGGCAGGTGGCCTTCGCCGGCGAACAGTCCGCTGGTGGGGTCCAGGCCCACCCAGCCGGCGCCAGGCAGGAAGACTTCCACCCAGGCATGCAGATCGGTGAAATCTTCGCCGGGGCCTACCGGGCCGTCGAGCGGCTTCACGTCAGGCTTCAGTTGGATGAGATAGCCGGAGACGAAGCGTGCCGCCAAGCCCAGGTGGCGCAGGATGTGGACCAGGAGCCAGGCCGAATCGCGGCAGGAGCCGGAGCGAAGTTGCAAAGTCTGCTCGGGTGTCTGCACGCCAGGCTCCATGCGGATGACGTAACGGATCTCCTGCTGCAGACGCTGGTTCAGATCCACCAGGAAGTTGACGGATTGTTTTGGCGTGCGGTCGATGGTTTGGAGGTAGGCCTCCAGCAGCGGTTCGGGCGGGGGGACCCGGAAGTAGGCCTGGAGTTCGCTGGCCTGCCAGTCGGGGTAGGGAAAGGGAATGCGTTCGGCGAAGGGTTCGAGGAAGAAGTCGAAGGGGTTGATGACCGTCATTTCGGCCACCAGGTCGACTTCCACGGTAAACGAGCGCACCTTCTCGGGGAAGACCGCCCGCGCCAGGAAGTTACTCTGCGGGTCCTGCTGCCAATTCAGAAAGTGGCCGGCCGGCTCAATCTTCAGGGAATAGGCAGGCACGGGGGTACGGCAGTGAGGCGCGGGCCGGAGGCGGATGGTTTGGGGCGAGAGGTTGACCAGGCGGTCGTAGTGGTAGGTGGTTCTATGATTGAGTGCAACGCGAATAGCCATGGCTGTCCGGGAGCGGTCAGAGCGGGCGCCTGCGACTGAGAGGTGGAACCCAGGAAGATTCCATTATAGGGGCAGGCGCACGCGATATGGCGCGCTTATCGTGCCGCGGACTGTGCTTTCAGGGGAGCCCGGCCGTAGCGCTGGGTAATAAAGCCGGCCAGCGCGCCCACCAGCATGCCGGGCAGCATGATTTCCCAGAAGAAGTACTGGCCTTTCGGCGTTGGAGCCGCGGCGAACGGGTACGTCACCACCGCGCCCAGGATCAGGCCGATGAGGATGCCCAGCGGCACCGAATGCAGGCGGCGGGCGATAAACCCGGCCACGAGTCCGGCCACCAAGCCCTTAAATGTCGAACCCATGATGATCAGATGCATCATGTAGCGGACCTCCGGGTAGGCATAGGCGGCTACGCCATCGAGGAAGCCAAGCAGGGCGCCGGCGGCAAGGCCGACCATCGGTTTGTTCCAGTTGTTGAACATGGCTGGTTATTACAGGATGCCCGAAATTTCATTAGGGCGAGCGGGGATGGTATCGTGAAAAAGCTTCGCAACCCGCATGCAGATAGGTTTGGCACTGGCCGCCGTATTGGCCATACAGGACGTCGCGATCATCGACGTCATTGAAGGAAAGACCCTGCCCCGGCGCACGGTGGTGATGAAAGAAGGGCGTATTTCGGCCATCACGACGGGCAAGCCGCCGCAGGGTGCCCAGGTGGTGAACGGGTCGGGTAAGTTCCTGATTCCGGGCCTGTGGGATATGCACATCCATCTGCGGGGCGGGGCCGAATCCATCAAAGCCAACGATGCGATGCTGAACCTGTACCTGGCGCATGGCGTGACCGGCGTGCGCGAGATGGGTGGGGATATCGCGGATACCGTATTCCAATGGCGCGATGCCATTGACGACGGCAAAAAGCTGGGCCCGAAGATTTTCACCAGCGGCCCGAAACTGGATGGCGGGAAGCCCTCCTGGCCCGGATCGCTGACCGTGACCGGCCCGGAACAGGGTGTCGCGGCGGTGGGCCAGTTGGTGGCGAAGAAGGCCGATCTGGTGAAGCTGTATTTCGACACCCTGGACGAAGCTACGCTGAAGGCCATCACGGCAGCGGCGCACAAGCAGAAGCTGAAAGTGGCCGGACACCTGCCGCGGAACCTGACCGTGCGCGATTCGATTGAAGCCGGCATCGACGAGGTGCAGCATGCCTACTATTACCTGCTGGCGGGCGCGTCGGTAGCCGAAGGATCGGTGTCGCGCGAGTTTGGCGAGCGGGCGGCGTCCGGCAAGCCGATGACTACGGAAGAATGGGCGCGGCGGCTATTGGACGATTATTCGCAGGCGCAGGCGCAGGCGATGGTGGCGATGCTGGCGAAGAACGAGGTGTGGGTGACGCCGACGCTGGATGCGGGCAACATCAGCATTGGTGTGGGCGCGCAGCCGTATGGGCGTGATCTGCGGGCGCGGTTCGTGCCGAAGGGGATTTATGAAAGCTGGGATCCGAACAAAGGGCGGCGGCGGCCGCCGAGTGATTCTTTCCGTAAGATCCGCGGCGAGATGAACCAGCGCGCGGTGGGTCTGGTGCGTCTGCTGCGGGATGGCGGCGTGGCGCTGCTGGCGGGCTCCGATTCCGGCCATTCGAACAACAACATTTACCCGGGCTGGAGCCTGCATGAAGAGATGAGCCTGCTGCGGGATGCGGGGTTGTCGAATGCCGAAGCGCTGCGTACGGCCACCATCAATGCTGCTGAGTTTTTTAAGGCGACCAAGCGGCACGGGTCGATCGACAAGGGCAAGGCCGCCGATCTGGTGCTGCTGGATGCCGACCCGCTGGTGGACATCCGCAACACACAACGCATCAACGGTGTGGTGCGCGATGGGCGCTGGCTGGACCGGCAGGCGCTGGATCAGTTGATGATTGACGCCGGGCGGAACTAGCTCGAAGGAGTTAGGCCCGCGGCAGCATGTTCTCGTCTTTGATGAAAGGCTGATCCAGGGTTTTCGTTTCGCCTTCGGCGTTCACCCGCTCAACTTCGGCTCTTTGCCTGTGCAGGGTGACCGTTTCGCTGTGATGATCGCGGATGGCGGTGCGGGTGATGCGGATCTCTTCCACCAGCCGGAATTCGGTGCGTGCCACCAGCACTTCTTCGACAACCGGCACGATAGTGGTGTCGCCCTCTTTGCGGACGGGCAGCGGCCCATCGACAATTTTGCCGATGGGCACGCGGCGCACGTCCACCCTTTCACGAACGAGCGGCAGGGCGAGTTTCTCCTCGTGCGTTTCCACATGCCGGTGAACCCGAACGCTGCCGGTGGGCACCCGCTCCTTGTCAACCATGAGTTCCTCGGCAACGACGGGGATAACGACCTCGGGATCTTCCGGCATGACTCACCTCCCTTATCTGTGTCCTGTGACGCGCTCCCAGCCGTGGCGCACCGCGTCCTTCATCTGCTCCCAGCGGCTCTCCGGGTAGTGCCGTTCGTAATCGCGCCGGATGACGGGCTCAAGCTCGTCCCAACGGCGGTTACGGTATTCCTCACGGGAAGCGAGTTGCGACCCGTAGCGGTAGGCCGGAGCGTAGTGGTCGTACTCGGCTTTGTGTCCGTAGTGCGAGCGGAAGTGCTCGCGGTAGTCATCGATGCCGGTGTCCTGTTTGCCCAGGTTTTCGACTTCGACGCGGGTGCGGCGGACGGTGTCGCGAACGGTTTCCACGCGTTCGGCGGTTTCCTTGCCCACCACGATCTCTTCCACCACTCGAATGCGCTTGTCGACGACCGGCTCCTCGGAAGTCGCGGTGACTTCGATGACTTCGTCGCGGCGGTTCAAGTCGGCGGGGGTGGCGTCGCGATTGGCCGGCCGGCGGTCGACATGGACGTGTTCCTCGCGCAGCCGCACCTGTTCTTCCACCGGTTCTTCGGTGACGTGGCTATATATGCGAACGCCGCCGCGCTGGATCTGCCGTTTGCCGATGCGCAGTTCCTCCTCGACGACGGGGATGCGCTGGCCATCGCGGGAAGCAGTGCCCGGTATGGTCTGCCGCGGTTCGCGATCCCACGCTTCGGCGTGCCGGTCGATATCGACGGCACCCATGGTATTCATGATTTCCGCCGCGCGGTCCTGCTCGGTGCCATTGGCGTGAACGGTAAGGATGGCGCCACCGCGATGGATGGCCTCCTCATAGCGGCGCGTGTCGGCATCGGCACCAAACAGCCGCTTGAAGAACCCGCTGACGCCGCCCTCCTGGGTCTCGTACGAACTGCCATGCAGGTGACGGAGATGCTCTTCGGAAGTCAGTTCCACCTGGTCACGGCGGAAGCCGCTATCGACCAACGTTTGGGCGACGCGGCGCGCGGCGTCCATGTCGGGGAAATACCCCACAACCGTTGCCGCTTCGGTATGAGTCATAACAATTGCCCTCCTAACCAGGCGGGCCAACCAGTGGCTCGCCCGTCTATAGGAGCGCGCTTGCTCGCGGGGCGTTTCAGCTGCCGGTGCACAGCCGGAACGAAAATAGACGTCGTCAGGATGCTAACGGCGGGGCGATTTTCCGCTTTCTGTTCAGAGAGGAGCGCCGTCGCCCGATGAAAGTAAAGTGGATGAAAACTGGTGAGAAGGGGACGGAGGGTTTGCTGGAGCCGTCGGCGGCCGCCACGCGCGGGATGACCGTGATCCTGACAACGTCGCTGGCACCGGTGAAGTCGGTGAATGTGATCTTGTATCTGCATGGACACTATGTCGGCGGGGCCAAGAGCTTCGGCGAGTTTCGGGCGCACTACACCTCGTCGGAGATGGTGAAGGCCGTCTTTGCCGCCAACAAGCCTGTGGTGCTGGTGCTGCCCGAACTGGGCGAGAACGCCGATTCCGCCGACTGGGTCTCCAGCAGCCAGAAGAACTTCGATTCCGTGATTCAAGACACTTTGGACGGCGTGGCTAAACATGCCAAGGTGGAGAAGCTGGAACTCGGCACTTTGATTCTGGCGGCGCATTCCGGCGGCGGCTTTGTGATGCGGCGCATCCGCGACCTGAACAGCGACCATCTCAAGAAACTCAAGGAAGTGTGGATGTTGGACAGCCTGTATGACGATGCCAAGCGTTGGGTGAGTTGGGCGTCGCTGAGCGGGCTGCCGGTTCACAACATCTACACCAAGGGGCCGGACTCCAAGCACGCGCCGTATCTGAATAGTTCGAAGATCTATGAGCCGGCGCGCAAGGGAGAGGTGATGGCGATCCAGGATCCGCCGCCGCAGGCCCCGCCGGTGACCAATCTGCAGCCGGCGGTGGAGTCCGAGGTGAACCACCATCGCGTGCCGGGCGCTTACATCGGCGAACTGATTCGTAAGAGCAAGAACCTGTAGGAGACGAAGATGGCGGACGAGTTGTTGGGGAAGTACATGGAAGCGGTGGTAAGCGGGCCGATGCGGAACGATGCCGGTATTCTGCGCGTGAAGGATTCGCTGAAGGGCGATCCGGCCTCCTGGTATCTGGCAATCTGGCGCTACGCCCAGACGATGGGTGAGGGGGACAAGGGCTATCTTCGTTTCCGCATGCGCTGGGCCTGGACGTCGGAAGATGTGCAGAAGTACCTGGGGTCGGAAGACGGCAAGAAGCTGAAGGAACGCATTGGAGAGGTCTCGAAGCATTTCCAGGCGCAACCCGGGCTTGGGGCCTATAGCTTGGATCATGCGCCGCTGGAGCGCACGCTGGATAAACAGATCAGCCTGTGGAAGGGGAACTGGAGTGTGGCCAAGCTGGGCCCGCAACTGGTGACGAAGCTGAACAAGATTCTGGTGGCCGACAAGTATCCTGATCCGCCCACCGACGCCTCTACGGCGAAGTTCTACACGACGCTCCGCAAGACGTGGCTGGATCCGGTGGCCAATCCGAAGGACCCGGATAAGACCTATCGCACCCCCACTAATGCGGCACCGGGGATGTCAGACCATGGGCGCTTGAGCGCCATCGACTTTGTCGTGAAAGAGAAGGGAAAGACGGTGGTCAGCACCAGCACGGCGCAGATCGGGAAATGGAAGGAGAAGGTGGACGGCCGCGTGAGCTACGCGGAGGGGTTGAAGGCAGCGGTGGCGAAGTTGAACGGCGATGCCGGCACCACCATCTTCGACGGCCCGCTCGCCTCTCCGGAGGAGCCCTGGCACTACGTCTACATCCCATTGAAGAAGATGGAGGACAAGAAGAGTGCCGCGCCTGCTCCTACGGACTAGCTCGGGAGGTAGCGGAAGGACGCCGCAGAGGCGCCCCTCCCCGCGTTAGCCGCCTAATGCTTCTCCAGGCCTTCGGTCGGCGCGATCCCGCTTTTCTTCGCCGGATCGGCACCTTTCTTGCCAAGTGCCACATCCGCACCCATCTTGATCAGGCCAGCCTCACCCGAAGCCTGGAAGAAGTGGAAGCCCGGACGGTCCGGCTGCCCCATCCAGGCATGCGGACCGCCAACCTTGCGGCCGGCTTTTGTAGTTTCATCGCGCACGCGGTCGACCATCTTCTCGTACTGGGGCTGCTTCTGCTTGTAGCCTGAGAAACTCATCAGGTCTGTGCTGGCGACGAATACGACGTCGATGCCCGGAACATTGGCGATCTTGTCGGCAATCTCGGCGCCGGCCGGGTTCTCAATCATGGCGACAATCACGAGGTTGTCATTAGCGATCTCGCGGTAGTCGTCGCCGTAGAGCGCGCGATATTGCCCGCCGCCCAAGCTCCGGCGCCCAATCGGCGGATACTTGGCGAACTTCACCGCATTCTGCGCCTTCTCCACGGTGTCGACCATGGGCACGATGATGCCCAGTGCGCCCACGTCCACCGCCTTCTGGATATCACCCTCGGTTGCGTCCGGAACGCGGATAAACGGGATCGCCGGCGAGCCCTTGCAGTTGCCCAGCATACGCTGCACTTCGGAGAACGTTAGCGCGCTGTGCTGCATTTCGATCCAGGTGAAGTCAAAGCCCGCCCGCGCCATCGCGCAGTAGATATCCGGGTCATTGGAAGAGACGGTTCCGCCCACCACCTGCTTGCCGGCGGCGAGCTTCTGTTTCACGGTGTTGATCTGCCGGACGGGTTTCTGGGCAAAGCCGCTTGTAGCGGCTGCCAGCGCGAGCGCGGCAACGGGGACCAGACGGGACATAGCCATTTTCGAATCGCTCCTTCGGACAAAGGGAATGGCCATGAGTATTTCGCAACCGCGGGCGCGGGTCAAGTGGGCCGGGGGCGGCGTGCGCCAAAATCCAGACATCGAGTTGTCATGCGAACGTCGTAGAATAAGAGTTACTCCAAAGTCTCTGACAAAACTCTCACGGGGGAACTACGTGAACTCTGCGATTCGACTGCTTCTAGGGGTCGTGTGCTCGTGGTCCATGCTGTTTGCACAGGCAGACGGCAACAAGGGCCAGATTGTGGGCACAGTGTACGACCCGAATCAGGCTGCGGTGCCGGGTGCGACCGTCAAGGTCCGCAACACCGGAACGGGCCTGGAGCGCGAACTCAAATCCAACGAAACCGGGCAATATCGAGCCGTGTTGCTTGACCCGGGCACTTACCAAGTCACCGCAACCAGTTCGGGTTTTGCCGAAACCAAGATCGACGGCATTCCACTCAGTGTTGGCGCGGCCATCAATATCGATATCAACCTGAATGTGCAGTCCACCAGCACCACAGTGGATGTGGGCGATACGCTCATCAACGTTGCCTTGCCGGCGCCCACCGCCACGGTGAACAGCGCGGCCATCACCAATCTGCCCATCAACGGCCGCCGTTTCCAGGATTTCGCGACGCTGACGCCGTCGGTGCAGTTCACGACCGAAACGCGCGGCCAGCTGAGTTTCGTGGGCCAGCGCGGCATTTACGCCAATATTTCGCTGGACGGATCTGACTACTCCGCGCCGTTTTTCGGGGGTATCCGCGGCGGCGAGCGCTCCGGTTTTGCGTTCACCGTGCCGCAGGCGGCGATCCAGGAATTTCAGGTGATCACGCAGGGCTACTCGGCGGAGTATGGCCGCTCGACGGGCGGCATCATGAACGCGATTACCAAGAGCGGCACTAACGGCCTGCACGGGGAAGCCTTCTATCAGAATCGCAACAAGGAACTGAGCAAGAACACGGCGATTCCGTTCCGCGACCCGCGTGTTGGGAACGCGCTGGTGAACGGGCCGAATCCGGAGAATCTGCAGCAGTTCGGGGGCGGCATCGGGGGCCCAATCAAGAGTGATCGCGTCTTCTTCTTCGGCGCCGCCGAGCGCCAGTTGTCGCGCATTGATCGCCAAGTGGTGTTTCCGAACCTGTCCGGCATCGCCGCCACGGCGGCTACGCAGGAAGCCTTCAACTACTACACCGGCCTACAGGTGCCCTATCAGGCGACCAACGACGCCTATGCCGTCACGGGCCGCCTGGACATGCAGAATGCGAAGGGGAATCGCCTGACGCTGCGCTACAACACCAGCGGCAACAACGCGACCAACGCCGTATCGGTGGGTGGGGCAACCACGCCGACTACCAACGCGGCGCTCAGCAATGAAGGCATTGAAAAGAACCACACCCACACGGGCACGGCTCAGTACACGCACATCCTGAGCCCGACCACGCTGTGGGACACTCGCTTCTCGTGGCAGTTTGAAGACCGCCCGCGCGAGGCGAATGACTTGATTCCGACGGTGAGCAACGTTATCGGGACGTACGGAACGCGCAACTTCCTGCCGACGACGCAGGAGGATACGCGGCAGCAGATTCTGAGCAGCCTCACGGTGAACAGGGGCTACCACACGGTGAAGACGGGCATCGATTTCAGCCGCCTGGCCACGTCGCAGTTGTTCGGCTTCAACCAGTTCGGTGCCTTCAGTTTCGCCACCGGCGGCGCCATTCCGGCCCAGGTGGGGAACATCATGGAAGTGATGAGCCGCGGCGGCACGATTGCCAACCGGTTTGATGCCCCTTGCAACCCGGCCGTCGTGTGCGTCACCTTCAACCGCCAGATCGGGAACCTGCTGGCCGACTTCGGCGCGAAGCAGTTCGCCTTCTTCGTGCAGGACAGTTGGCGCGTGCGTCCGAACCTGACCCTGGACCTGGGCCTGCGCTATGAAGGCCAGTGGAATCCAAAGAATGACGCGTCCAACACGACGGTGGCGAACCTGGTGAAGAATACGGTGTTTCCAAACGGCGCGCGTTTGGATCCCAGCCAGTTGCGCAACAACCTGAACCAGGTGATGCCGCGCTTCGGCTTTTCCTACACGCCGTTTGCACGCACGCCCAGCAAGATGGTCATCCGCGGCAACGCCGGCATCTTCTATGCCGCCACGCCGCTAATCGTCTTCGCCTCCGGTACGAACAACTTCCGCGCCACCCCCGGCGACGTATCCATTGCTTTCGGCAACGACGCGGCAAATCCGCGCACGCTCTATCAGAGCTTCCTAGCAGCCGGCGTGGACCTGAACACGTTCACGCTCGACAAACTGCCCGCCATCACGGTGGAGCAGTTGAACCGCGCCGCGGCCTTCTACAGCGGCGGCAGTACGCCGGATCCGTTCCGCAATGCCAACCTCACCACGACGGCCAACGACTTCAGCAACCCGCGCGCCTTTCAGGCCGGCTTGGGCTTCGAAAGCGAAGTGTTCAAGAACTTCGTGGCCGGCGTGCAGTTGAACTATGTCAACACGGTCAACCTGCTTCGCAACCGCGACTACAACGCCCCGGCGGTGAGCAGCGTCCGCGCCACCGATGGCCGCCCGCAGTTTGTCGGCCGTGCGATTCCTTCCCTGAACCAGATCACGGTCCGGGAATCGAGTGCGCGGTCCATGTATCGCGGGATGACCATCCAGGCGCAGTACCGGTTCAGCCGCTTCCAGTTCGCCAGCTACTACACGGTGTCCGACACGTTCTCGGATGACGATAGCGAGCGCGATGCCGGCGGCTTCACCTACGACAATCCTTATCGCCTGGATCTGGACTATGGCCGTTCGTTGCTGGACGTGCGCCATCAGTTCACCAGCAACGCCCTAGTTCGGCTGCCGCTGGGCCTGGAGGTGTCGGGGATCTTCCGTGCGCGTTCGGGCTACCCGATCAACCCGTCGGCGGGCACCGACGCGAATGCCGATCGCAGCAATAGTGATCGTGCTTACAAGGCCGTCGGGGTTCCGTTTGAGCGCAACGCCTTCCGTAACCGCGGCATCATCAACAACAACGACCTGCGCATCATGAAGAGCTTCTCTTTCCGGGATCGCTTCCGGGTGCAGGTGTCTGCGGAGTTCTTCAACCTGTTCAACCTGGACAACGTAGAGATCTTCGGCACCAACCGCAACTACGGCACCACGCCGGGGACGCCGCTGGCGACGTTCCTGACGCTGAAGTCGGCGGACGGCCGGTATGATCCCAACAACCGCCAGGTGGGCAATCCCTTCCAGACGCAGTTGGGCGTGCGGTTCTTCTTTTAAACGTTTGTTGTGATTGGATCGCTGATTCTAAAGGGGCTGCCTGCACGCGGGCAGCCCTTTTTTCGTCTACATTGGGTAGAAGCTATGTCGAGAGTGATTCTGAGTGCGTTATTGTTGGTGCCGGCCCTGTTTGGCGCGGAGTACGCGAAGGACGACCGAGCCACCGCGGCCGAGTATCTGGACGGCAGCCGCAATAGCCTGTCCGCGATACTGGAGACCGTTTCCCAGGCCCAGAGCGAGTTTCAGGGCGAGCCGAATTCGTGGACCATCCTCCAGGTGTTGGAACACCTGATGCTGGCCGAGGATTACCTGCGCGGCATTCTGGAAAAGACCATCAACACCGGCGCGCCGATTCCGGATACCGAAAAGCTGCCTGATCCGGCGGAGATGGACAAGGCCATTCGCAAGGGTATTGCCGACCGTTCCCAGAAGGCACAGGCGCCCCGTGAGTTGGTGCCCCAGGGCCGATTCGCGAACCGGGACGAGGCGTTTCTGGAGTTCTCCAAGCGCCGCGAGAAGACCGTGGAATGGGTGCGCGGCCTGAAGACCGACCTGCGGCGGGTGCGCGTACAGTCGGCCATGGGGCCCATCGACGGGCACCAGTGGCTTTTGCTGATGGGGGCGCATACCGAGCGTCACATGGAGCAGATCGCGTCGATTATGCGGCATGCCGGGTACCCGAAGCAGTAGCGCGTCGATCTGGTCCTAAACGTGCAAAGAGGCACCCAGCATGCACAAGTGGCTCTCGCCTCTAATCTTTTTCTCCAACAACTGGATTAGCCGGATCGGCGTCGTCCTGGTTTCGGCGGCGGCCGTTTTCTGGCTGTTCCTGCTGCCGACCTTTATCGCCGGACATGCGGCCAGCGCCTACATGGGCATTGTCCTGTTCATGGTGTTGCCCACCGCGTTCTTTATGGGTCTGGCGCTGATTCCGCTCGGTATCTTCTTGAATAAAAAGAGGGCGCAGGCGGCTTTAGCGGAGTCGACGGGGCCACTGTTCACGTGGGCGAACCCCGCATTTCGCCGTCTGGTGACCTTCACCGGCGTGGTCACTTTTGTCAATGTGCTGATTGGAGCCAACCTCAGCTACCGCGCCGTGGAGCACATGGAGGGTGTTCAGTTTTGCGGCACCACCTGTCACACGGTGATGATTCCCGAGTACACGGCTTATCAGAATTCGCCGCATTCCAAAGTGGAGTGCGTCAAATGCCACATAGGTCCCGGAGCCAACTGGTTCGTGAAGAGCAAGCTCTCCGGGCTCTACCAAGTCTATGCAGTTACAGTAAATAACTTCGAGCGGCCGGTGCCGACTCCGATCCGTAACCTGCGCCCGGCGCGCGAGACCTGCGAGGGTTGCCACTGGCCTGAGAAGTACGGCGGGGACCGGTTGCGCGTTATCCCCCACTTCGACGACGAAGGTAAGATGACACGGTCGGTTCTGCTCATGCGCATCGGCGGCGCCAGCGCTACCGGATCGGGTATCCATTCGGCACACGTCGGCCCTGGAATCCGGATTCGGTACGCGCATTCGGACGAAAAGCGCTCCACTATTCCCTGGGTGGAATACCAGCGCGACGGCAAGGTGAACGAGTTCCTGGCGGCGAAGACCAAGAAGGAAGATGTGGCGAACATGTCCGTTCGCGAGATGGATTGCGTGGACTGCCACAATCGCCCGAGTCATACGTTTGAAGCTCCGGAGCGCGGCCTGGATAACGCCATGGCACGTGGGAGCGTTCCGCCGGACCTACCGGAGATTCGCAAGGTGGCGCTCGAAGTGATGAAGAAGGAGTATGCCAGCACGGAGCAGGCCGTCAGCGCTCTGCCCGCCTCGATTGCGTCCTTCTATAAAGAGAAGCATGCCAATGTCTACGGGCAGCGCCAGGCGGATGTCGCCAAGGCTGCTAAGGGTGTTCTGGCGGTGTGGCAGCGCAATGTCTTCCCCGAAATGAAGGTCACCTGGGGCAGCTACCCCAATCATCTGGGGCACAACGACTACCCCGGCTGCTTCCGCTGCCATGACGGGGAGCACAAGACTGGGGACGGCAAGAAGGCGATCGAGCAGGATTGCAACAGCTGCCACGTGATGCTAGCCATGGAAGAGAGTGATCCGAAGATCCTCAAGGATCTGGGAGTGACGCACTAGCTGCGGACCGGGCTTGGTTCGGTGATCGGGTTGCACCGGAACCGGGTAGAAGGACGGCTTGCGAATGAAAAGTCAACGAGTTGCGGGGATTCGCCGGCTGCGCTGGGCCTTATGGCTCGGTCTGGCAGCCATCCCTGCGCTATATGCTCCAACGGTGGCGGCACAGGAGAAGGCGGACTGCGCCAGTTGCCATGATCTGACCAAGAAGCTGGAAGCGTCAAAGCACGCAGCGCTGACCTGCGATACGTGCCATGACCAGCATACGGCCTACCCGCACCCCAAGAACGCGCCGAAACCGGAGTGTTCTTCGTGCCATTCCGACATCAACAAAATGTTTGTGATGAGTGTGCATGGGCGGGAAAGGGCCAAAGGCAACACGGGTGCGCCGGAGTGCGCCAGCTGCCACGGGTCGGCACATGAGGTGACCAGTGCCACGACCGAAGCATTTCGCAAGACTGTGCCGGAAACCTGCGGCATGTGCCACAGCGAAATTGGGGAGCAGTTCCAGAAAAGCGAGCATGGCAAAGCGCTGACGGCTGGTGTGAAAGAGGCGCCGACGTGCACCGACTGTCACGGCGAGCACGCGATTCTGGAGAAGAGCCGCAAGGACAGCCCGGTAAATAAGGCGCAGATTCGTGACACCTGCGCCCGCTGCCATGGCGACCTGCGGCTGGCCGGACGTTTCGGCCTGCCGGCGGATCGCATCACGTCGTTCGATGCATCTTTCCATGGTCTGGCGGCGAAGGGCGGGTCGCAGACGGTGGCCAACTGCGCTTCCTGCCATGGGTTCCACACTGTTTTGAAGTCATCGGATCCGAACTCGATGACGCACCCCACGAACCTGGCGAAGACCTGCGGGCAGTGCCATCCGGGAGCCGGAGACCGTTTCGCCCTGGGCACCATTCACTGGCTGGAAGGGGGGCAGGAGCCCGGCGGCGTTCGCTATGTGCGGCTGTTCTATTGGGGCGTGATTCCGCTGACGCTAGGGCTGATGTTCCTGCACCACGCCGGTGACTTCGTGCGCAAGCTGATCGCGCTGCGGTTCCGCAAGGGCGGCGCGACGGGGCGGGCGAGCGAAGGCATCCCCGGAGAGATGCGGATGCTGCCGTTTGAGCGTATCCAGCACGCCATGCTGGCCCTGTCGTTCATCATTCTGGGTTGGACGGGCTTTGCGCTGAAGTTCCCGGATACGTTCTGGGCGCAGCCGCTGGTGATGTGGGAGTCGCTATGGCCGGTGCGCGGGACGGTGCATCGCATCGCCGCGGTGGTGTTCACCGCCTGCGGTTTGCTGCACGTGGTTTCTCTGATGGTGAACCGCCAACTGCGGCAGCACTGGATGACGCTGCTGCCGCGCGGCCGCGACGTCAGCGAAGGCATCGCCCAGATGATGTACAACCTGGGTCTGCGCAAGACCAAGCCGGTGGTGTCGCCGCACAGTTATGCGGAAAAGGTCGAATACTGGGCGGTGGTGTGGGGTGCGCTGGTGATGGGCGTATCGGGCGCGCTGCTATGGTTCAACAATTGGGCCATGGCGCAGTTCCCCAAGAACTGGCTGGATATCGCCACCGCGGTGCACTACTACGAGGCGGTTCTGGCCTGCGCCGCTATCGTTATCTGGCACTTCTATTCGGTGCTGTTCGATCCGGACGTGTATCCCATGGATACGGCGTGGCTCACCGGGCGTACGGTTCGGAAACGGCCGCCGCATAAGGAACACGATTCGTCGCCCGCGCACGGGGACTGAGCAGGGTTCCGATCCAGGTGTGGCGCACCAGCAGTTCGTAGGCACCCAGCAGTAGCCCGAACGAGACCGTCACCACGACCATGAACTTCGCTGCGGCCGGCCAGCCGAGCGGCTGCAGCGCGATCGTTCCGGCGAACACCACCGGCAGGTGCGCCAGGTACACGAAATAGGAAGCGTCACTCAGGTACCGCATCCAGGTGCTCTCGCGGTTGGCATAGCGAGTGAAGAAGCCGAGCATGCCGAACACCAGCAGCCACGTGCCCCAGGCGATTCCGATCGCCGTAACCCGCGGGAGGTGGAACTGGAGGAAGGGCAGGGAAGCCAGCACCACCCCGGTTCCGGCCAGCAGCAGCCGGTTTGCCGGGGCGCGCAGTTGCCAGAGTTGGTCCCGGCAGGCATAGAGAAACCAGCCGAATCCGAAAAACAGCAGGTAAGCGGCCAGCACGCCACCGTGAATCGGCCAAATGTAGTGCGGCGTCGCCAGGAAGCCCATCTGCATCGTGGCCAGCAGGGCAGCCAGGGGAACAGCCAGGAGCGGTGCCGCCCGCCAGGGATGTCGTAGCGCGGCGGCGGTGCGTCCGGCCAGCCAAGTTCCGCCGCCGGCCAGCCGTTCTCGGAAGGGATACAGCGCCAGCACCGCGCCACAACACAGCAACAGGTAGTAGAGAAACCACAGGTGTGCCAACTGCAGCTTGCCCCAGAACTGCGGCGTGGCCAACGCGGCCACCGCCTGTTGGAACGCCGCCGGATCATTCGGGTGCCGCGCGGTTTCCACCAGCACGAACAGGCTGGCGAACAGCGGAAACCAACTCAGCAGCAGTACCAGGCCGATGCGCCGCGCGCGGTTCCGGGCAAAGGCCGCTGGCCCGCCGCACTCCAGCAGCAGATGGGCGAAAAAGCCGGCAACCACGAAGAAGACCGGCATCCGGAACGCGTGGGTCCAGGCCACCAGCAGGTCGAAGAACAGGTGACGGCTTTGGTCTCGGATGACCCAATCGGGTACCGGGCGCGTGATGTAGCTGAGCGCGGCATGCAGGGCCAGGCCGAGCAGCATCATGACGGCACGCAGACTGTCGAAAGCCGGGTAGCGGGGGGACATGCGCGTTGGCAACCAGTCCTTCTGATTGTAGCCGCTGGCCCGCCACGGCAAAGAAAAAGGCCGCCCGGAGGGGTTAGCTCCGGACGGCCATCAGGTTGAGTCAGAAAAGGGGCGCGGTTACTGTGCGTGCACCTTGTCGACGGCAAACTCGCTATTGTTGCCGTGGCAGGTGGCACAGCTTTCGCCGATGGCATTGCTGTTGATGGCAGCGTGGGCAGCGGCGGCCTTGGTGGCGTGGCAACCCGTGCAAGCAGCGGTTTCCGGTCCAGGATTGGTGTTATAGCCGCGCGGATCGACCACGGGCAGCAGACCGTCCTTGACGGGCAGTTGCTGCGAGTTGTTGATATGGCACTGGCTGCAGTTCTGTAAGATGCCGGGGTAGCCGGCCTTGTTGTAGTTGTGAGGCGTGTTGCCGAAGCCGTAGATCGTAAAGTCGCGGGTCTGGAGGTTTCCGGTATGGATACGATGGATCATCGTTGCCATGTGGATGGATTCCGGCGGATTCAGATTGGCGGCGCGGCGGGCCGTGTCGGTGGTGTTCGGGTTGTGGCACAGCACGCACTGCTCGATGGTGTTCCGGTTGAACCCATGCAGGCTCAGGAAGCCGTGGCAGGAGTTGCACTTTTCCAGGCTCACCGACGAACGGCGTTGCACGACAGGCGAGCCGTCCACCGAGAAGGTACGGGTGACGTTCATACCGGCATCGCGCACCGTAACCTGGCGGGTGGTTCCTGCCAGCAGATCGAAGTTCTTGTAGCCCTCCATGCCGATGGTGAAGGAGCCCTTCGCTTCGGCCGGGATCGGCTGCGTGAACGTGTAGGCGTAGCGGCCGCCGCCAAGATCCTGCGAGGTCTGGATCGCAGCTTCCGAGCGGTAGGTGGCGTAGTCCGCAGTCGGGCCTGCCAGCACGAACGAGAACGAGTTCATCTGGTTCGGCGGCACGACGTTACCGGCTTTGTTCTTGATGGAGAACGTGACACGAGGCCGCCGTCCGGCGACGCCGTCATCAACGCCCAGCAGTTCGAACTTGATGCCCGGCAGGCTGGGAGCCAGCGCGGTGTTAACGTGCGAGCCAACGATGGACGCATCAAATTCGGTCTCGCCCTGCGGGATGTGGCAGGTCGAGCAGCGGCTGTCGTCGGCCTGCGGCAGGTTGGCCGCGCCGTGACCCTGGCCGCTGGCGAAGTTGATGTTATCGTGGCAGGAACCGCACGCCGCCCGGCTCGGGTTCTTCAAATGCGCATCTGCCTGGGCAGGTTTGGCGGCGCCGGTGGCGTCGGCCTTATGGCACATGGCGCAATTGTTCGGCCCGGCGACGAACTCCACTGCGCCATAGCAATGCTCGGACTGGGCGTTGCCGATGATGCAGTAGTCCTTTCCGCCAACCACGCTTGGCAACTCCGCGCCCATGTGGATCTTGTGCGTCATTACCGTCATATCCACTGTGTTGCCCGTATCCGGGTCGGTGGTCTGCGGCTGGTGGCACATGATGCAGCCTTCCATGCTTCGGCGCGAACCGCCATGGAAGCCCATGTTGGAGTGGCAGCCATTGCAGGTGGCGGTCTTGACCACGTCGCGAACCTTCGTCACGGCTCCGCCCGCCGGCACCCACGTGAAGACGTCATCGTCGTAGTTGGTGCCGAGGCTGAACTCGGACAGGTTCCGGCTGCCGTAGGCTAGAACCGAGTGCGTCGCACTGCGGTCAAACCCCGACGGCAGCTTGGTTGCCATCTGGTAGACGTAATCGCCGTCGGCCGTTTTGGTAAACGTGCCGCCGGCGTCGGCGCCTGCCTGCGTGGCGCGCTGCCCGGTGATCGGGCTGGTCTGGACGCGCGTCGTGTAGGAGTTGTAGTAGGCGCTGTCGCGCGGAATGGTGGCAATCACGAAACTCGTCGCAACCGTTCCCGGGGTGGTGATCCCCTCGCGGTCCAGCGGCAGGCCTCGCGGGTCGCGAAGCGTATAGCTAACGCGGACGGTCCCGTCCTGCGCAATGTCCACACCCCGGATCTTGATCTCGAGACCCGGACGGACGAAATTGATCGTCCGTTCATCCGCATAGAAAGCCTTCTCAGTGGAGCGGAATGGACTGGAAGGGGCACTCACGAGTGCCACCCCCCCGCAGAGCAGGAGCGCGGCCGCGGCAAGCAGAAACACGGGACGGGCACGCCCGGCGCGCCAGTTCCCTTTAGGTAGTAACATCAGCCTCCTCCTTCTTGGATTAAGAGTAGGGGGAGAGCAATTGGCATACCGTCTCGACTGCCAGCCGACATCTGCCTGGATGCCGAAGAAAACATTCCGTTTACCCTCCCGGTTCGAACAAACAAGGCACCCCCGCCACACGCCACGCCACCCTGGTCAGGGGGCCATGGCGCGGTATGTGGGTGCCAACACGCAAACTGACTTTCAGGTGCGCTCTCGCTCGATGCCGGGAGTAGCTAGGCCGCCGGGCTCGCCACTACTTGGAGCAGGCCTTCAGATCCTTCTTCTCCCCGTAGCACTTGCCGGTGTCGTTCAGTTCCTTCTTGCCCATGCCCACATGGCAGCTGGTGCACGCCTTCTTTTCTTTCTTCGTGTACTCGGGCTTGCTGAAGCCGACGTTGGAAGAAAGCAGCAGGCCGAGCAGGAGGACTGCGCCAGACATCAGAACGGGGATCATCTTCATGATTAAGTCTCCTTAATTGTTCGAGTTACGTGCCAAATGGACGTACTCATACAATCGCATGAAGTGACCCCGTTCCGCACCTGATTCCCTTAACTTCCGGCCTTACTTAGCGCAGGACGCGAGGTCCTTCTTCTCGCCGTAGCACTTGCCGACGCCGTTCAGCTCTTTCTTGCCCATGCCCACATGGCACGTGACGCAGCCTTTCTTCTCTTTCTTCGTGTACTCGGGTTTGCCGAAGCTCACCGAGGAGGACAGAATCAGCCCGAGCACGAGAACCGCGCCGGATAGTACGACCGGAATTGCTTTCATCTATGTTGAGTCTCCTGGAATCTGCTATTTCTTGGCGCAGGCCGCCATGTCTTTCTTCTCGCCGTAGCATTTGCCGACGTCGTTCAGATCCTTCGATTTGGCGCTGGTGTGGCACACCACGCAGCCCTTCTTTTCCTTCTTCGTGTACTCGACTTTGCCGAAGCTCGTCGTCGATGACAACACAAGTCCCAGAACCAGGACCGTACCCGAAATCAGAACCGGAATAGCTCTCATTGCTCGAATCTCCTCGAAGTCAGTAAATGCGGATTCCTACGATGCCCTGATGCGACCGGAATCCTTCGATCGCATAGAAGGCCTGCGATACCCCGAACCAGCGGTATTCAGACACAAGGTCGACGTGGCGGGCGATTGGAGCTGTGAAACGCACCACAGGTTGATAGTAGTCAGTGGGTCTACTTCCGCTCGAAGAAAACATCGTTCCGCCAAAAGAAAGTTGCGGCTGCCAAGTCCAGCCGGCGGCAATCCGCCACGTCACCAACCCGGTTACCGTATGGGCATAATCGCGATAGTTGGAATTGGCCAAGCCGAGCGTGCGCGGATCATAGAAGCTCAGATTCGACCGGATCACCGACCGCGCATACTCGCCGAGCACCCGCAGCGTCTGGCCGCCCTTCGGCATCCACTGGAAGCCCATGGCCATCTGCTGGCTGCGGAGATCCATCGCGCCGAATTTCGGCGGGCCGTTGTTGTCCAGGAATTGGAGGTTGCCGTACAACTGCAAGCCCGCGTTGATGGTGTAGCGGCCGCGCAACCGAACCCGTTCGTAGTCGCTCAGGCTGTTGCGGAATAGCACCCGGCTACTGCGGGCGATCTCGGTATCGGCATTGAGCGAGAACTTGTCCGTGACGCGATACGCCACCCCGGCCAGGCCTGCGTTCCGGCGCAATTCCCCGCGCTCATACGGAGCGTTGAGAATAAAGGCGGCCCGGTTGAGGCCGTCGCCCCACGTGTATCGCCAGCCGCCACGTACCGAAAGGCGACGTGTCACTTCCACCAGCGCTTCGGTCTGGGCTTGGTCATAGTTCCACTCCAGCCGGTCGACCGCCGCCGTCTCGCGCAACGCTGAGGAGTTGTGCAGCCGGTCGGTGATCCAGCTCTGGAGGATGCGCAGCCGTTCCACCGGCCGGATCTCCGCACCCAGATTCGCCGTCACGTGCGGCTGCTTGGCCGCTCCAATCAACCGGATACTCTGCGAATTAAAGAACAGCAGCGCATCCAGGTCGATGAACCGACCTTCGTTCAACTGCCGGTAGTTGACGTCGTTACGCGGCTGGCTGAACTGAAACGCGCCCGACAGGTCCAGCCAGCGCAGGGGCTGCGCCGTGAACAGGCCCTTCGAGTAAATGCTGCTGCCGTCCACTTCATAGGCCTGCAGCAGGTTGTTCAGCACCAGGGTCTGCCCGAAGATCGGCGTCGGGCGATTGCCCAGGTTGCGGTCGGCCGTCGACAGCGTTTCGTTATCGCTGAAGGCCAGCCCACCCTGCTCCAGCGTCACGTGCATCCGGTTGAACTGCATCCGCACGCCGCCCCGCGCCAGATTGGTCAGATCGCTCATGTTCGTCAGCACCGGGTATTCGTTCGAATCGGTGACGAACGGCGATACGCCGCGGCCGAACCCCTGATCGCGCATGTAGCCGAAATAGGGCACAATGCGGCTGGTGGGAATCAGGTCCACCTGCACTTCGGTGAACCGCCGGGTGGTGTCGAAACTCCGCTGGCTGAACAGGATGCCCCGCTCCAACTGCGGATTCGCAAACGACGGCAGCGCGCTGAAGTAGGCCGTCGAGCGGTGGTCCAGCGTGAGCCGGTACCACTTGGATTGCTCGATCGCGAACTGCAGCCAACTGGAGGGGTCACCCCCCCAGCCCGACCCGCGGAAGTGCGCTTTCTCCACACCCTTGAAGGTGCTCTTGTTCAGGCGCATCTCCCAATTCAGCAGCCGCGGACCTTCGCCCAGGTTCACCATGCTGCGGTAGGTGTCCAGGTTTCCCCCCACGCCCGCATTCCATCGCGCGCCCAGTTCGAAACTGGCAGTGAAGGGCTTCTCCGGTTCCGCAGCCGCTTCGGCGGGCTTTTCTTCCGGCTTCGCTTCGCCGGCCGCCGCCTCAGGCTTGGCTTCTGCCTTCGGCGCTTCCTTCGGTGCCTCGGCTTGCGCCGCCGGCTTTGCGGCTGCCTCCTGCGCTGCTCCCGGCAAACTCGCCAGGGTTAAACAGCCGGCAACCCCTAAAATCGTGATCCAGCCGGTGTGTTTTCTCATCGCAGTAAGGTCCTGTTCACATGGGAGCCATGCACCTTCACATGGCATACCGTGCAGTTCTGGATGCGCGGGTTCTGCAGATCGTGGAACGCGGGCGGAATGCCGCCTTGCGTCTGCCCGGGGTTCTGACTGGCGCCCAGATTGGAGTGGCACTCCAGGCACAGGAACCGTACGTCCGCCCGGGTAAGCATCCGCGGATTTGCCGAGCCGTGAGGCTCATGGCAGCTCTGGCAGCCGTCGGTGCGCATCGGGGCATGTTCGAAGGTGAACGGGCCCCGCTTGTTTCCATGGCAGCGGAAGCAGGAAGGCTCATTGGACGACACATCCCGTAAGGGGTTCGTCAGCAGCCTTCCGTGAGGATTGTGACAGTCGACGCAGTCAACGCCGCCCTCCTGCAGCTTGTGCCGAAATGGGCGTTGAAATTGTGCCAATTGGGATTCGTGGCATGTTCCACATTGGGCCGTGGCCTTGGCAGGCGCCGGTTTGTGGACCGAGTGACAGGAGGTGCAGGCGACCTCGTTACGGGCGTGGCCGCCGCGAATTGACCCAACCCGGGTGGGTTGGTTTATATGGCACGTGAGGCATGCGCGATTTGACGCACCAGCGGAGAGGCGGAGCGGGTTGCGGATATCATTGGGTGAGGCAGATTCCGCATGGGCGCTGCCGGGCCCATGACACGATTCACAGGCCTTTTCTGCCCACCCCCGCTTCTGGTTCGTCTCCAGCTGGTAATGCCGGTTCTTGCTGAAAGCATTGAAGATCTCTTCGTGACAACCCTGGCAAACTACGCTGCCCATGAACTCGAGTTTGGGCTTCTCAGGTTTGGGCTGGGCCGTTTCCTGCCCCAGGGCGGGAAGGATCGTACTGATTAGAATTCCGAGTATTAGCCGCACTCGGCGTAGTAATCTGCACGCCGAGTGCCGTTTTGTAAAAAGTTGTAATGGTTATCTAGGATACTATAGCCATGCTAGCCAACGAACTTCCGGTATCCTTCTCCACCTCGGCATGCAGGCTGCGCCCGTGGGAGTCCATCGTCACGATCGCCATGAATCCGTCGACCTCCAGATGCCACATCGCCTCCGGAATGCCGAACTCCAGCCAGTGGACGCCCTTCACTGCCTTGACGGTCCGCGCATAATACTGCGCCGCCCCGCCGATCGCGTTCAGATACACCGCCCCGTGATCGTGCAGCGCCGCCAACGTCTTAGCGCCCATCCCGCCCTTCCCAATCACCGCCCGCACCCCGTAATTCTTGATCACATCGGCCTGGTACGGCTCTTCCCGGCTGCTCGTCGTCGGTCCGGCCGCCTTCACCTGCCACGCCTCGCCCGACCGCAACATGACCGGGCCGCAGTGATAAAGGACCGACCCTTGCATGTCGACAGGCGGCGGGTTCTTCATGAGGTGCTTGTGAACGGCATCGCGGCCGGTGAACATCTCGCCGCGCACTATGACCACGTCCCCCACCTTGAGTGCGCGAATCTGCTCTTCGGTAATGGGTGCCTGCAGCGTCACCTCGCGTCCGGTCAGCGCGAAACCTTCACCAGCCGCCATGCGCTCCACCGGACGGCTCGGGTCGCGATACAACCACTGCGTAATGACACCCGACTGGGCGTCCAGCATCACACCCAACCGCCGGAACGCCCAGCAGTCATAAGCCACTGAGACGAAGAAGCTCGCTGGCAGCCGGTTCGCCGCGGTGACCTTGCAGCCGATCAGCGACGCTTTTCCGCCGAAGCCCATGGCCCCGACACCCAGCTTGTTGGACTCTTCCATGACCTGTTGTTCCAACTTCGCCAGCACCGGATTGGGGTTCACATCATCCAACGTACGGAACAACTGCTGTTTGGCCAGCATGTAGCCATGGGCGCGATCGCTGCCTATGCAGACGCCAATCGCCCCCGGCGCGCAGCCCTGTCCCTGCGCCTGCCATACCGCATGCAGCAGGCATTTCCGCACGCCTTCCAGATCGCGATCGGCCCGGCCCATGTGATCGAGCACCGCCGGCAGACTGTACTGGATGTTCTTGTTCTCGCAGCCGCCGCCTTTGAGCAGCAGCTTCACTTCGATTTCCGGCCGCTCCCACTGCTCAAAGTGCACGACGGGCGTCTCTTCGCCGACGTTGTCGCCGCTGTTTTTCCCGGTGAGCGAATCGACAGAGTTCGGGCGCAACTTGCCCCGCCGTGTCGCTTCGGCCACCGCTTCGAGGATGGCTCTCTTGATCACGATCTGGCTTACGCCCACCGGCGTGTGCACAAAGAACGTGGGCATGCCGGTGTCTTGGCAGATGGGTCCCTCGTCGGTGGCCGCCATGTCGATGTTGGCGGCAATCACGTCCAAAGCCTGGGCGGATTGCGTGGCCGGCGTCTCTTCGGCAAGGACGTACTTCATCGCCGCGCGCACGTCGGGCGGCAGATTGGTCGAGGTCTGCGTAATCAGTTCGAGTAGACTGCTTCGAAGGAATTCCATAACAAAGTCCTTATGGTAGCTTGAGGCGGGCGCTGGCCGTCATGCCATGTTTGATAGCCGGGTTAGGGCTGCTGAACTCCACAATCACCTGCGTCCCCTTGATCTCTTTCACCTGGCCCTCCATGCCTTCGCTGCTCACGTCGGGCACGACGACCAGCGCCGGCGTTCCAGGCTGTATCCGTTGCAGGACGGGCGGCTCGGGCTCAACCACCACTTCCATCATGGCCGGATCGACGGCAATCTGGATCAGGTTCTGCATCGCACGGTTCACTTCACCGCCCGGCTCTGCGCCCAGCTTGATGATGGTTCCGTCGGTGGGGGAAACCAGGTTGGCGGCCTCCAGGCGGTCCTTGGCCGATTCCAAATCCTCGCGCTTGTCTTCGAGCGTGGTCTTCACCAGTTGCAGGTCCTTCTCCAGTTTGTCCACGCGCTCGGCTGCGCTCTTGGAGATGGCTTTTGCGGTGGCGGAATCCTCCAAGGCTGCCTTGTAGTCCTTCTCCGCCTGTTCGAATTTCAAGCGCGGGGTGGCGCCTTCCTTATAGAGAAGTTGCTGGCGCTGGAAGGCCCGCTCCAGCGTGCCCAGTTCATTGGCGATGCGTGCGGCTTCGGCATCGGCTCGTGCCGACTCCAACCGCGCCGCCAGGATCTGGCCCTCAATTGTGGTAACCCGCGTCTGTGTGCGGTCCAACTCCTGTTCGGCCATCTGCTGCGTGGCCTCGAGCGCACTGTTGCTGATGTGGCCCAGCCGCTGGCCTTCCAGCACTTCCTGGCCCTCCTCCACTTCCCACGCTTCCAGCAAACCGTCCAGCGGCGAGGCAACGCCCACGATATGGGCCGCCTGCAACTTGCCCATCAACACCACTTCCTCGCCTGCCAACGGCGCCGGAGGGGCGGGTTCGGCCTTCTTCTCCACCACAGGCGCGACCGCCGTTCTCCGCAGCACAGACAGCGCGCCCAATCCGGCACCCAGCAGGATCACGGTTCCGCCAATCAGAAGCCACTTGCCACGCATCCTTTTCTATCGTGGCACATGTGCGGTGCTGCCCCGCGCCTCCGTAACGGCCGTTTTTTCGCTGTTGTCTAAGCAGGCGCAAGCGCGCAAAGCGAAAGGAGCACTCCCATGAATCGCAGTCTTTCCAACCGCCGCCAGGACACGGCTCCGTTATTCCACGCCAGTGACTTTTTCAACCTCAGCCCGTTTTCCCTCATGCGCCGCCTTAGCGACGATATGGAGCGGGCCTTCACCGAAGCACGCGGCAGTGGAGCCGGCGGCAGTGGGACCATGTGGATCCCGCCCATTGAGGTCAGCCGTGCCAATGGCCAACTCAAAGTCTGTGCCGAACTGCCGGGCATGACGCCCGAAGATGTTCACGTCGAAATCACCGACGAAGGCCTGGTCCTGCAGGGCGAACGCAAACAGGAGCAAATCAGCGAAGACGAGAGAGGCTTTCGCCGTACCGAACGCCAGTATGGCAGCTTCTATCGGGTGGTGCCGCTGCCGGAGAACATCGATCCGCAGCAGGTAACGGCGAACTACCGCGATGGCCTGCTCGAGATCACCATTCCCATGCCGGAACCTCCCAAGCCGAAGCGGCGCGAGATCCGCATCCAGCAACAGCAGCCCGAAGCCGCGCCGCAGGCTAAGTAGCGGGCCGGTGCTTCCGCACCAGTTGCATGAAGTTGTGGAGCGCTGGATTAGTTGCCGTTCCGGCGGCTGCCGCGATTCGCACGGTCGTGGTGAAGCCCTGAAGTGTCGAGAACGACGCGGTGCGCGGCAGCAGATCGCGGACGGTCTCCGGACCGACAGACACCCCCATGCCGGCGCTCACCAGGGCGATGATCGAGGGCCATTGCCTGGCCTCCTGGACAATCATCGGCGTGAAGCCCTCACGCAGACAGTGCCGCAGAATGTCGTCATGGAAGGCCGGCCCGACATGCCGCGGGAATAATACGAACGGCTCGCCTTTCAGTTGCGCCAGTTTGATGCCGCCGGCGCGCGCCAGTGTGTGATCCGGCGGAAGAATCGCCACCATCGGCTCCTTCCAACGCAACAGCGTTTGGATCTGCGTATCCCGGTCGGCGCCGCGCAGCAGGCCGAGGTCGGCGCTGCCGTTGCGGAGTGCTTTCAGAATCTCACTCGATGCCGTCTCGTGCAGCCGAAAGTTCACGTCCGGGTACTTGCGGCGAAATGCACGGATTACGCGAGGTAGAAAGCCGAGCATGAGCGAGGGGGCCGTCGCCAGCGTCAGTTGTCCCTCTTCGCCCCGGCCGGCCTTTGCCGCGGCGTCGAAGGCCTCGTCGGCCTGCGCGACAATCGCGCGCGCCTTCGCTAGAAACTGCTCGCCGGCGGGCGTCAACCGGGTGCTGCGGGTGGTGCGGTCAAACAGCCGGCAGCCCAGCCGCTCTTCCAATAGCTTGATCTGGCGCGTCAGCGGCGGCTGCGCCATATGCAAGCGCTCCGCCGCGCGCCCGTAGTGGAGTTCCTCAGCCAGGGCGATAAAGTAGCGCAGGTGAATGAGTTCGATCACTGATACTTCCAGGGTATCAATAGTTGCTATTAATAGTATTTGAGTGTGATGAGGATCCGCCGTACCGTTGGCTTATGAGCGTTCTGCAAGTGTTTGGCCCCAGGCCGCTGGAGATCGAGCGTGGGGAAGGTTGTTATCTGATGGACACGGCCGGCCGCCGCTACCTGGACTTCATCAGCGGCATCGGCGTGAATGCCCTCGGCTACGGTGATCCCGCCATCGTGCATGCCATCCAGGATCAGGCCGCGCGCTGTCTGCATACCTCCAACCTCCACTCCCACCGCTACCAGCGGGAACTCGCCGCGAGGCTGGCGCAGTGGAGCGGCCTGGAGCAGGTGTTTTTCAGCAACAGCGGCGCCGAAGCGATGGAAGCAGCCTTGAAATGCGCGCGAGCCCTCGCCAACCGGCGCGGACGCACTCGCCATCGCATTGTTGCGCTGGAGAACGGCTTCCACGGACGCACCACCGGCGCGCTGGCGGTCACCGGGCAGGCCAAGTACCGCGAGCCGTTCGCGCCTTTGATTCCCGATGTGATCTTCGTGCCGGCGAACGACGTGGACGCACTGCTGGATGCCGCAAACGAAAACACCATCGCGATCATCGCCGAGACGATTCAGGGCGAAGGCGGCATCTACCCGCTAAACGCGACGTTTCTGCAGGCGATTCGCGACCTGTCTTCCGCCCGCGATGCCCTGTGGATCGCCGATGAGACCCAGTGCGGACTCGGACGCACCGGCGAGCGTTTCGCCTACCAGGCGTTCGGCCTCACGCCCGATGTGGTGGTGACGGCAAAGCCGCTAGGCGGTGGGTTGCCGTTAGGAGCTACGATCTTCTCCGGGGAAGCGGCATCCGCCTTCGGGCTTGGCATGCACGGGTCGACTTTCGGCGGAGGCCCATTGGCGTGCCGGGTGGCGCTGGCGTTCTTAGAGCAGGCCGAGCACCTGCTTCCTCACATCTGCCAGGTGGGCCACTACCTGCACGCGCGCCTCCGCGAGATGGCCGCTCATTGCTCTCTCATCCGCGAGGTCAGAGGCCGCGGACTCATGGCCGGCATCGAACTGAACGTGTCCGGCGATCCCTTCGTCGAGCAGGCCCGCGAGCAGGGGCTCATCTTGAACTGCACTCATGGCAACGTGCTGCGTCTGTTGCCGCCCTTTGTCATCACCGCGGCTGAAGTGGATCAGGCGTGCGACGTGTTGGCTCGCATTCTCGGCGGGCGGCATTCACCAGACCGTACGCGATCGCGAGCGTTAGCAGGGCCGTAGCGACCGTCAAGGCAGCAATGAGCACAACCGGTCCCAGGGCGGTGAACGCGAGGTTCTCGCCCAATGTACCGAGTTGGGTGGTATACAAGTCCACGAACCGCCCCGCCGTCATGGAGCCCGGGTAGCCGCCATACTGCGGGATCAGCTTGGCTACATAGGTGGCAATGAGAATGTAGGCATTCAGAGCGATCACCGGCCATAGCAGCCATCGTCCGGCAGCAGGGCGCTTCTGTGCGCCGAGAACGGCTAGTGCGAGCACTGGCGTCACGACCACCTGCGTGTACCAAGGGCTGGGTAGCCATGCTGTTCCGCCGGTATAGGCATGACTCAGCACGGTCACGTAAGCGAGTGCCGCGGCGAACAGAGACAGATAGCCGATGGTGATCCACTCGGAGCGCCGAGGCCGTGATCCCAGGTGCAGCCCCAGCATCACGGCGTAAAGAGCCAGCAGCGAGCCGATGGTGTCTGCGGAAAACACGTTGAACGTGTTGTCGCCTGTCCACAATGCCATCCTTGCCGAGGTGAGAACCGTGGCCGGCCAGGGTACGTCTCCCGCCTCTACCAGCGGCGTCCAGGCGGACAACGCGCGACTCTCCGGCATTCCTGTTAGCGAACCATACAGCCAGACGTTCCGGACGTACCACCAACCGCTCAACAGCCCGATCACACTCACGGCGAGGACGAGCGGACGCAGCTTCCTCCGGTAGGCGAACGCTGCCACCAGCAGAGGCACGACGGCCAGGAAATACGCCTTTGTCAGCAGACCCAGCGAGCAAACAACTGCCGCCAGGAGCGCCGCCCGCTGCGTGCCCACCCTTGCATAGCGAAGCAGCGCCGCCAAGGCCCATACGGCGAGCGGAACCGCCAGCCAGTCATTGGCTGCATGCGCGAGCGTAGCCCAAGTCATCTGTGTCGCGAACACCAGGAAGCGTAGCGTGTCGCACCCGGACTGCCGCAAGCCCAACTCCGCAGCCAGCGCGGTGATCGCGCGGTTGAGGAGCCATGCGCCGCCAATTGCCGCCAACAGCCGCAATAGCAGCACGCGAAGCCACAAAGCCTCCGAACCGGCCATCCGTTCCGCGATGGCCAGCACCCAGTAGGCCAGCGGAGCCTGATGCTGCTCATAGTTTGGGATAGCCGATTCGATCGAACGCAGTTCCGCCGGAATCGTGCGTAACTCCTGCTGAATGGCTGCGCGTTCCGCCAGCGGCAGAGCGGCGTACTGCTGGTAAGTTCGCACCTGCGGCAAGTTCCGCTGCACGATGTGACTCGCCGGCGCGAGCAGCAACGAGGCTGCGATCTCCTCCGATAACACCTCGCGGCGGCCGCTAACATTGCCGAAGTGAAACGGCTCATCAGAGCCCTCCCAAAGTGGCAGGAGCAGACTGTACAGGATCGCGTTCGAAAGAAGAAAGCAAGGGAATAGGTATCGCACGGTCACACCAGGCAGGCAACAGCTACGGCGGCTTTTTGCCGCCGGTGGACGCAGTGATCTCACCGGGTAGATGCCACAGCGACTGGGAACGTTTCCGGTTTATCGGGTAGGCAACTCATGGTATCGTCGTCTAGCGAATGCCCGCCCCCGACACCGCACCGGTCCGCCCCGGCGAAGAACTACCTCTCGAATCCCTCTCCCACTACCTGCAATCGGCCCTTCCCGAACTCACCGGCGACATCCAACTCTCCCAATTCCCCGGCGGCCATTCCAACCTCACCTACCTCCTCACTGCCGCCGGCCGCGAGTACGTCCTCCGCCGGGCCCCGCTCGGCCCCGTGCCCCCAAAGGCCCACGACATGGCCCGCGAATACCGCGTGCTCGCCGCCGTGCACCCGTGGTTCCGGCCGGCCCCCAAACCCTACCTGCTGTGCGAAGATCCGTCCATCATCGGCGCCATCTTCTACCTCATGGAACGGCGCCGCGGCGTGGTCCTGCGGCGCGAAGTGCCCGATGGCTGGGCGCCCGCGGTCAGCAAAGCCTTCCTTGATTGCCTGGTCCAATTGCATTCCGTTGACATCGAAGCCCGCCAACTCACGTCACTCGGCAAGCCGCACGGCTTCGTCGAACGCCAGGTGCGCGGCTGGTCCGAACGATGGCAGCGCGCCAGGACCGAGGACTCGCCGCAGGCCGACGCCGTCATCCGCTACCTCCACGACAAACTCCCCCCCGACGGCCCGCCCACCCTCGTCCATAACGACTACAAGCTCGACAACCTCATGTTGGCCGAAGGCGACCCCAGCCGCGTTGAAGCCGTCCTCGATTGGGAGATGGCAACCGTGGGCGATCCGCTCATCGACCTGGGCCTGGCTCTTTGCTATTGGGATCCTCCCGATGCCGACGTGAAGGAGGGCCCCGTCCCCTGTCTGACGCGCGGCCCCGGCTGGCTCACCCGCGACGAACTCATTCACCAGTACGCGTTGCGCACCGGGCGCGCGCTCCACGCACTCCCGTATCATGAAATTCTCGGTATCTTCAAACTCGCTGTGATTGTGCAACAGATCTACTACCGCTGGTTCAAAGGCCAAACGCGGGACGAACGTTTCCGCAACTTCGACCGCCGCGTCCGCTCACTCCTTGAGGGCGCCTACGCCCGCGTGGAGTCCCTGGCTTGAGTCTCGTTTATTTGTTCCGCCACGGCCAGGCCGGCTCTCGCGACGACTATGACCGGCTCTCGGACCTCGGTCTCGAACAGGCTACACTCCTTGGCCAGCACCTCGCCCAGGACGGCATCGAACTGAAAGCCCTCTACATGGGCGGGTTGCGGCGCCAGCAGGAAACCGCCGCCACCATCGTCACGGAACTTCGCAAGCATGGCGTCGCCGTGCCCGATCCCATTGAACAGCCCGCGTTCAGTGAATTCGATCTTACCGCCGTCTATCGCGCCATGGCCCCGCAACTGGCCGCCGCCAGCGAGACCTTCCGCCAACAGTACGAGGAGTTGGAACGCGAGTCCGCCATCGCCCAATCCGCCGTCCATCGCCGCTGGACCCAATGCGATATCGACGTCGTCCGCGCCTGGATCGAAGGCCGCTACCCCTGCGCCGGCACCGAAACCTGGGCCGAGTTCACTGCTCGTGTTCGTAGCGGCCTGGAGCACATCGCCGCCGCAGGCACCGGCCCGCAGGACGCCATCGCCATCTCCACTTCCGCCACGCCCATCGGTATCTGGATGGGCCTGGCTCTGCGCCTGGACCCCCTCTACGTCATGCGCGCCGCCGCCGCGCTCTACAATGCTTCTTTCAGCGTCTTTCGCTGGCGCCAGGGCGAGCTGCATCTATCCTCGTTCAACAACATCCCGCATCTGAAGCGCCCCGAACTGCGCACGTATCGCTAAGGAGAACCCCATGTACTTCGAGTACTCGGACAAGGTCAAGGATCTGCAGCAGCGGCTGACCGCGTTCATGGAGCAGTACGTCTATCCCAACGAAGCCCGCTATGACGAAGAGGTCAAGCAGGTGGGCTGGGGCACCGTGCCGGTCATGGAGGAGTTGAAGCCCATCGCCCGCGCCCAGGGCCTCTGGAATCTGTTCCTGCCCGAGTCCGGCCACGGCGCCGGCCTCACCAACATCGAGTACGCGCCGCTGTGCGAAATCATGGGCCGCGTCACCTGGGCTCCGGAAGTCTTCAACTGCTCGGCACCCGACACCGGCAACATGGAGGTGCTGGTCCGCTACGGCACCGACGAGCATCGCGCCAAATGGCTGCAGCCGCTTCTGGATGGCGAACTGCGCAGCGCCTATCTCATGACCGAGCCCGAAGTCGCCTCTTCCGATGCGACCAACATCCAGGCCAGCATCGTGCGCGATGGCGACGAGTACGTCATCAACGGCCGCAAGTGGTGGTCTACCGGTGCCGGCGATCCGCGCTGCAAACTCGCCATCGTCATGGGCAAGTCCGATCCCACCGCGCCGCGCCACAAGCAGCAATCCATGATCCTGGTGCCCATGGATGCGCCCGGCGTGAAACTGGAGCGACTGCTCACGGTTTTCGGCTATGACCATGCGCCGCACGGCCATGGCGAAGTATCGCTCACCAACGTGCGCGTACCGGCGTCGAACCTGCTGCTGGGCGAAGGGCGCGGCTTTGAAATCGCGCAGGGGCGGCTGGGGCCCGGCCGCATCCATCACTGTATGCGGCTGATCGGCGTGGCGGAGCGTGCGCTGGAAGCCATGTGCCGCCGCTCCGAACAGCGCGTCGCCTTCGGCCGTAAGATCAGCGAAATGGGCACCATTCGTGCTGATATCGCCCAAAGCCGCATCGAGATCGAACAGGCACGCCTGCTGACGTTGAAGGCTGCCTACATGATGGACACGGTCGGGAATAAAGCCGCCAAGACGGAGATTGCCGCCATCAAAGTGGTGGCACCGAATGTCGCCCTCCGCGTGCTGGACCGCGCCATACAAGCCCACGGCGGCGCCGGCGTCTGCCAGGACTTCTTCCTTGCCTGGGCCTGGGCCAACTCCCGCACGCTGCGTCTGGCCGACGGCCCCGACGAAGTGCACCTGGAAAGCATCGCCCGCTTCGAACTTAAAAAGTATCAATGAGCCGGCTGCTGCTGGTACGCCACGGCCAGGCGCGCGCCTTCGATAAACATGCCGACAAACTGACGCCGATGGGGGAAACGCAGGCTCGGGCCTTCGGAGCCTGGCTGGGCAATACTGCCGCTTTCGAACTGAACTCCGGCACGCTGCTTCGACAACAGGAAACCGCCGCCCTCATCCGGCCTGCGCAAACCGTGCTGCTTGATCCCCGCTGGAATGAGTACGACGCCATCGGCCTGATGGAACACGGCGCACCTGCCTTGGCGGCCGCGGACCCGGCCTTCGCGGCGCTACTGGAGACTGCCAACAGGCATCGCCAGCAGCCCGATGCCAACCGCTACTTCCAACCCATGTTCGAAGCGCTGCTCCATCGTTGGATCGCCGGCGAGATCGAGCACAATGACGTCGAGCCCTGGCCAGCCTTTCTCGCCCGCGTCGGCGAAGCACTGGACGGCACGCTTAGCCGCGGCAAGCGCGACGTCCTCGTCGTCACCTCCGGGGGCGTCATCGCCGCGGTCGTGCAGCGTGTGTTACAAGCTCCACCGCGCATGGCGCTTGAACTGAACTGGCGCATGCGCAACGCTTCCCTCACGGAACTGCTGTTCACTAAGGGCCGCGTTTCGCTCGACAGCTTCAACGCCACTCCGCACCTGACTCCCGATCAGATTACTTACCGCTAAGCGTCTTGGCCAGTGTCTCGCCTTCCACCCGGTAGCGCACGTCCACCTTCGGATACAGTTTCCGCACCGCATCCAGCGCCACCACCGTCCCCACCGGCGACTTGGTATCCAGCAACGTCACCGGACGCGGCGCGATAGCCGCCGCCAGGTCCGGCAGATCGTAATCCTGCAGCACGCCCGGCACGATAATCTCCACCGGATTCCGATGCAGCTTCGCCTGCACAAATGCCATATAGGACAGCGGCATGCCGTCCAGCGTCAGCTTCGAAATTTGCGGCGACAGGTACGCCGCATGCAGCGCCAGCACGGTCGCACTGCCCCGCGCGTACAGGTGCACGTTGCTTGCTCCGTTTAACGCGCCCAGCACTTCGGCCAACTGCATGCCCAACAACGTGCGCCCCAGCAGAATCGCCTTCATGGAAAGCTGGTACATCGGCGAGTAGCCCTGCCGCACATCATCGGAAACCGGCAGCGTGATGTTGTGCACGGTCTGTCCGTTTTCGGTCAAGCTGGCGATATCGGCCGCCGTCATGTTGATGCCGACGACATCGGCCTTCGGGGCCAGTGCGCGAGGCTTCGCCGGCGCCTGCATCACGATCCGGTCCATCACCATCTGCCGCGTCAACGGCCGTCGCTTTGCCACCAGCGTCTCGGCGTACTTTGCATTCAACGACTGCGTCGTCTCCCCACCCAGGCTGCTCCGTACCTGTCCGGTCGCCGTCGCATACAGCAAAGGCTCAGCTTCGGGCTGGATCGCACCCTCCTCGGCCGGCACCTCGCGATTCAACAAATGCTTCGCCAGGAACTGGTACGCCGCCTCCCGCCGCGGCTTCGACCAGCCATGCGGATCGTCATATTCGAAGTACCCGGCGCGCGATTCCACATCCAGCAGCTTATACGCCGCCTTGATCTCTTCATACGTGCGCCGCGCGCCGTCAATCGGGAAGAAGTCCCGGATCGCGGTCGTCATCAGAAACGGCTTCGGCGCCGACGCCAGGGCGAAATCTCCAAAGTCCAGGCCATCGCGCAGAAAGCCGGGAAAGATCTGCTCGGCATCCTGCGGCCCGGGCCGGTTCCACAACTCCCGCCACGACGTCATATAACAGCTCGACACTGCCGCCGCCAGCCGGGGCTCCAACGCCGCCAGGTACGCCGCCTGCGTGCCACCGCCGCTATTGCCCGCCACGGCAATGCGCGTCGGGTCCACATCGTTGCGGGTGGACAAATAGTCAAACGCCCGTACGCCGTCCCAGATCTCATAGCGCGCGAAGGTATGTCCGGTCAGCAGAATCTGCAAGCCGTTATGGATGTGCTCCGCGGTCCCGATGTTGACGTGCGGGGCGCCCGTTTCGGCGTCGAAGCTTTCGAGCCGCTCCCCCTGACCCGGCGGATCAATCGCCAGCACCACGAAGCCGCGCTTCACAAACCCGATCCAGGCATGCTGGTACGTGGCCGAGGCTTTACCGTTGGTGGAATGGCCGGCGACCCCGATCACGGCAGGGAAGGGAGGTACGGCATTGGTGGGAATGTACAGGTTGCCGGTCACGTACAGCTTCGGCTGCGATTCGTAAACCAGCTTCTCCACGCGGTACCCGTCGCGCTGGAAACTGCCCGTCACTCGCGGGTTGAGCGCCGATTGCCGGTCTGGCAGCGCGCCAACCTGGCGCAGCAGTAACTCCCGCACTCGCGCTCGGCGCTGTTCGGCTTCGGCCCGCGTCCGCGGCAGCACCCGCGCGCGCATGGCCGCGCCTGCCATCTCGTTCAGCGACTCCTCAATACCCGGCTGCGCCTGGGCAGCCGTGGCCAATAAGGCCAGCAGCAGAACTCGCATCTGGGTTACCCCCTAGGCTTTTTTGGCAATCGCAATGATCGACACCGGCGGCCACGGCAGCACGTTATCCAACTTGCGCCACAGCCACACGAAACGGTCGAAAACCTTCATCTGAAAGCCGGACAGATCCTTGGACTTGAAGACCTGCCCCGTAATCCACCACGGATACCGCGAAATGCGGTTGAACTCCAGAATCCTCTCCACCTCGAATCCGTTGTTACGCAGCCGTTCGGTCAACTCGCCATGCGAGTAGCGCCGGAAGTGCCCCAACGCCGTGTCCAAGGTCCCGAAGATCTTCTGATCATGCGGCACCAGGATCACCGCCCGGCCGCCCGGCTTCAGAGAAGCGTGAATGTTCTTCAGCCCGGCGATATCGTCCTTCACGTGTTCCAGCACGTTCAGGCACACCACGGTATCGACGCTGTGCTCCAAGCCCTGGAAGTCCCGCGTGTTGGCCAGGTCGCAGCGCCGCACCTCCAGGGTCGGCCGGTGGGAAAACCGGTTCGACAGGCGCGCCAAGTGCTCTTCATCGATGTCCGTGGCGATATACCGTCTGCGCTTCGGCGCCAACGTCTGCGTCAGGTTGCCGATGCCTGCTCCAATTTCCAGCACCGTCTCGCCCAGGTATGGCTTCACCGTCTCCGCCATCCAACTGTTGAAGCGCGGCGCCGCCGTCAGCGCGTCCAGCGTCTGTCCGCCGGAATGCGTGTAGATATCCTTCCAAAGGGCGAACTTGCCGATGGTCCAGACCGCCTCAAAAGCATCCTTCAGACCGATCTTCTTGCCTTCGGCGTATGTCCGCCCGTTGTAGCTGATCGGCACTTCATAAATCCGCGCCGCCCGCTGCGCCAGCTTGATGGTCAACTCCGGCTCCAGCCCGAACCGCTTGTTGCGTAGTGGAATGCTCTTCAGCAAAGGCGTGCGCACCACCTTGTAGCACGTCTCCATGTCGGTCAGGTTCAGGTCCGCCACCACGTTCGCCATGAGCGTGAGCACGAAGTTCGCCTGTGCATGCCAGAAATACAACACACGGCGTTCTTCACTGGTTAGAAAGCGAGAGCCGAATACCGCGTCCGCCCGTCCATCCAACAGCGGCCGCAACAGCCGGGGGTAATCCTTCGGGTCGTACTCCAGGTCCGCATCCTGAATCAGGCAGTAATCACCCGTGGCCGCCGCGATGGCGGTGTGGATGGCGCCACCCTTGCCCGTGTTCTGCTGATGTTGGATCAGCCGGATCTTGCCCGGGTGCTTCGCCGCAAGATTGCGCACGATCTCCACGGAGGCATCGCGGGAGCAGTCATCCACGATCACGATCTCGATGTCGACGCCTTCCGGATACGGGGCGTTCAGCACCCGATCCAACAGGTGGCCGACGAACTCCTCTTCATTGTAGAGGGGTATGAGAATAGATAGCAGGGGCAACTTCCTATGATACATTTTCAGCGGCTTACCAGACCAACGCCGCGTACGATCAGCCCCAGCTCCCGCGTCTCTTCTCCTACCGGCGCCAGTGCTTTGTCCAGCGTGAACGCCACGTCCAGCGAAGCCCCTTCCCCAGCACCCACGGGCCACCGCAGCAGGTGATCCCCGGCTTCGGCCAGCCGCCGCCCGACCAGCCGCTCCCGGCCGGCACGTCCCGTCACTGTCACCGGTCCCAGCCGCTGCAGGATGACCTCCGGCAGATGCACATCCAACTCCACCTGGGTTCCCGCGCGCCGCACGGGCGCCAGGCGGAACGAAAACCGCGGTCCGCTCCAGCGCCACTGGCCGGCTTCGATCTCCCACAGGCCGCGCAGCAGCGGCGCGTGCTGCGGGTTTCCCATCGCCAGCCTGTCCGGCAGCACGCCGGCATCTAACGGCTCGAATCGCCACAACTCAAACCGCGGACGCCCGTTCCCATCGCGAATCGACGACGTAACCTGCCGTTCCCAACCCAAATCCCGCGCGGCCGCCCGCAGCCGGTCATGGATGCCCGGGACTAACTCCATCTGGGGGCTATGCGCGACAAAAACGGTAGCCGGCTGGCGAATCCATCGGCGCAGTTGCTCCTGGTCACTGAAGTCCACTGCCTCCACCGGCAGCCGCCCCTTCGATTGCAGGCACAACGTCGCCTGATAGCCCCAGTCCACGGCCAGAATCTGTTCGGCGTCACCGGCTTCCAACTGGGCCCGCAGAGGCTCCACTGCGTCGGTGAACACCGGCCCGGTCCCCTTGGTGGCCAGATCCGCAAAGTATTGGTTCAAAAGCAGCAGGTTGCCAGTCACCATCAACGCCAAAGCTGCCACGGCCACCCAGATCCCCAGGCGCCACTGCCGTGCCACCTCCCGCCCGGCAAGTACCAGCAGCATCTGCGGCACCGGCCACAACAGCAGCACGTGGTGAATGCTGCCGCCGGTTTTCCCCACCAGCGCCATCTGCGCCCAGACCACGGCCAGGTACGTCCAGCAGAACAGGACCGCCTGCCGGCTCCCGGTCGTCAGCAGCCAGGGGGTCAGCAGTAGCGTCGCCAAGGCAAACCACGGCACCGTATTGGAGTGGATCGCGCCAAAGGTGTTCGCCAGCGCCACGCTCGTCTTCGCCGCAGCGGTCCGCGGAGCCTGATGCGTTTCGACCCACGCCTCTTCGTTCAGGAATCCCTGCAGGACACTGCCGTCCAGCGTTCGCCTCAGAATCACAAGCTTGTGCGAGATCGGGCTCGACTCCCCCGCCACGTCCCCAATCCGAAAGGTCCGCAGTGGAAACCGGATGTTATAGACCACCAGCGGCAGGCACCCGACCAGCATTGCCGCAGCCGCGACCCCCACCCGTTTCGCCGTCACCTGTCTGAGGATGCGGCGGGGGAAGCTGGCCAGTCCTGCTACTCCTAGTCCTCCTAGCATCCATAGAAACAGGGCTTTATGCCACAGCGCCAATCCGAAGCAGAAAAAGGCCAGCGCCAAAATGCCCAGCCTGCCGCGTTCTTCAAAACGCAGCAGCAGCAGCACCCCAGCCAGCCACAACACGTGCAGGCCTACCACTGGCCCGAAATCGATACTGCCCGCCAGAACGTAACTGGCATCGACCGCCAGCAGCAGCCCTCCGCTTATCGCGACGCGCGTTCCGAACAGGCGCCGCAAGAGCACGGCAAACAGGCCCGCCGACACCGCCGCCGTCGCCAGCAAGGGTAAGCGCAGCGTCCAGACCGTCGCTGGAAACACGGCCAGTAGTGGCGCGAACAGCCAGGCTTTGATGCTCCCCAGATAGGTCATCACCATCCAGGGCACTGTCTTTCCAAGGATTTGCGTGGCCCATGCCGGCCTCGAGCAGGGGTACAGGCAAGCCAACTCCAGCGACGCGTCCATGTGCATCCCGGTCATGCCGGCAAAGGGCAGGCCCAACGCAAAGGTGAGCAGGGCAACCAGAACGGGGAGACGCACTTCCGTCTATTATGGCCGAAGCCTTGCCCTCTTTCGGATACCCTGGTAGGAGATGTTCCGCTGCTCGGATACGAAAGATTACACTGCCGCTGCCCTGAACGCCGAACCTTGGCTCCACCATGGCTTCGGCACCCGGGAAAGTGCTTGGCTGACAAAGGATATTGCCACCCTCAAGCAGGTCCACTCGGACCGCATCGCCGTGGTTGACGGGCCGCGTCCGGAGATGTTCGATGAGGGCGACGCGCTGGTCACCCGAAGCGCCGTCGTGCGTCTGGTTATCCGGACCGCCGACTGCGTTCCGATCCTCCTGGCGGACCCGCGACAACGCGCCGTTGCCGCCGTGCACGCCGGGTGGCGCGGCACTGCCTCCCGGATTGTCGCCAAAACCGTCGATCGGATGACGGCGGATTTCGGCACCCGTGCGGCGGATGTGGTGGCCGCCATCGGTCCCAGCATCGGTAGGTGCTGCTACCAGGTGGGACCAGAGGTACTGGAACAATTACGCACCTGGGTACCAGAGTTGGGGCAAACCGCCCAGCATGACTGTGTCAATCTGCCCCAGATCAACCGCGAACAATTGTTAGCGGTGGGGGTCCCCGATGGGAAGATTTTTCTCTCCCACCTTTGTACCCGCTGCCGTGCGGAGGACTTCCATTCCTTCCGTCGCGACAAAGAGCAGGCGGGCCGCATGCAATCCTGGATTGGCATTCGCTAAAAACACGAAGGGCGCAGACGTTCCAACGTCCGCGCCCACTGTCCGTCCCGTATCTGGAGGTCTTAGGCCGCCGTAGCGACTTCCTCAAACAGATCGGCGCTGTCGAACCGCTCGCGGTGGCGGTCCGCCATCTCCTGGCAGCGGATGCAGTAAGCCGTCCACGGCACTGCATTCAGGCGTTTCGGGCTGATATCTTCTTCGCAGTGCATGCAGGTCCCGTACGTCTCATCCTCGATGCGCCGCAACGCACTGCGCACATTGCGCAAAAGGTTCGACTCACGGTCCAGGTTGCGAATTGCCAACTCACGCTCGGCCGCATGCTGGACCTCATCCAGCGCGTCCGGAGTCTTTTCGATGGCGATCGCTTCGCGGTTGCGCAGCACTGCCTCGAGTTCGGCCTGTTTGGCCTCCAGGATCATCTTGTATTTGGTAACTTCCGTCTTCGTCATTGCTTTCGCTCCTCTCTCCTCTAGGGATTCTTATTGTTGTTATTTTTTCCTGTCCTCTTCAGTAAAACCATTGGACGATGGAATCACCGATTTGGTTCCAAAGATCTAAGCGGACGTCGCTAAAGATTGCTGACGCAACCTGACTGCGATCACCTCACCGTGTCGCGCTGGTTGCATCCAGAGGATGGTGTCCACATAGTGTAACACGCTCATAGCAATTCAGTCTCCACAGGGCCACTTTTTTCTCAACTTTTTTTCCACTTCTTCCTCTGTGTCCTGTGCCCACTGCTATCGGACGTCTGCGCCCGTTTGATTACGGCCCCGAAGCGTTATTGACGCATTTTCGCACCCGAAGTTTCAAACTCTTCGCATTTTAAGTGCCAATCTCCCCGCCTGCCGTATACTACGGGGTTGGTCCCCCCGTTTCGCCACCCGGTTGTCGGTTCCGCGCTCATCCTGGCGCTCTGCCTGACGGTATTCCTTGTCAACGGGTACTCCGTTCTACCCTACTTCGGCCTGCAACAGGACGAGGCCATCTTCTCGGGTGCTCTCTTCGATAATCCGTATCCGTGGTATTCCATACAAGTAGGCCAAACCAGTATTCCTCTCATGGTGATGTCGTATCTGGGCGCCACCAAGGTCTGGCTGTATGCGGCTGTCTTCTCCTTCTTCCGCCCATCGGTCTTCTCCGTGCGGATTCCCATGTTGCTGCTGGCTGCTGCCAGCCTGTGGATCTTCTACCGCCTGGTAAACCGATCGAGCGGCCCCCGTGCCGCCGCCTTCGCTATTGTCCTGCTGGCTACCGACACCTCCTACCTGCTGACCAGCGTCGCCGACTGGGGACCGGTCGTTATCCAGCACCTTACCCTGCTTGGCGGCATGGCGGGCCTGCTTGCGGCCTACCAGACCGTGAAGTATCTGCCGCTTGCCCTTGGCGCCTTTAGTTTCGGCGTTGGCCTTTGGGACAAAGCGTTACTGGTCTGGATGCTGTCCGGAACCGGCGTCGCCGCGCTGCTGGTCTTCCATCAAGAGATAAAGCGTCATCTCTCGATACGAAGGATCACCGTCGCTGGATTTTTCTTTCTCTTCGGCGCGCTGCCGCTGATCATTTACAACATCGATAAGGATCTTGAAACTTTCCGTGGCAACGCGCGGTTTTCCACGGAGAACCTGCCGACCAAAGTCGTTCTCATCCCCAGAACGCTACAGGGCTCCGCCCTCTACGGCTTCCTGGTCGAAGAAGACGGCGCCGTCACCCCGCGCGGCCACAAAACCGCCTTCGAAGCCCAAACTCTTGCCCTCGCCAACCTCCTTGGCCAACCCCGCGCCAGCCTCAACTGGCATGCCTTCGCACTGGCGCTGCTGCTGGTCCCTGTTCTCCTGTTCACCCGCCATCGGCGCACCGTTCTGTTCGTGCTGATCACCATGGCCGTCGCCTGGACGCAGATGCTGTTTACCAAGGATGCCGGCGGCGGCGCCCATCACACCATCCTGCTGTGGCCCCTGCCGCTCTGGTTGATCGCCATCGCTTTCAGCTGGATCAGCGAACGCCTGGGGCGCCTCGGCGTCCCCTTCCTCATCTCCACTGGACTGCTGCTCGCCGGCGCTTCCCTGGCGGTTACCAACCAGTACCGTTCCATGGCCATCCGAAACGGCTCGCCGGGCGGCTACACCAATGCCATCTTCAACCTGGCCGCCCGCCTGCCTTCCTATACCGCCGACCGCATCTATTTGATGGATTGGGGCATGCTCGACAACCTGCGCCTGCTTCAGGAAGGCCGCCTGCCCCTCTATTGGGGCACCGACGAGGTTGCCAACGCCAATCCTGCCCGCCTCAAGCGCATGCTGGCCGACCCTAAGGCCGTCTTCCTCACCCACACCGACGACCGCCAGATCTTCCCCGGTGCCAACGATCGCATAAAAGAAGCGGCCGCCAAAGCCGGCTTCCGTCCCGTCGTGAGGGAAACGGTCTACGACTTCAACGGCCGCCCCACTTTCCAGATCCTGCAGTTCGAGCCGGCGCCCTGAATCTCTGCTACCGAGCCCGCTCCATTGCCACCGCCTTCGCAATCGCCTGCCCGGTGTGGCTCTTCTTCACCTTCATCACCACATCCGGCGGCCCCGCCGCCACCAGGTGCCCGCCGCGCTCCCCACCCTCCGGCCCAAGATCGATAATCCAATCCGCCGCCCGGATCACGTCCAGCTGATGCTCGATCACCAACACCGTGTTGCCCAGATCCGCCAGCTTCTGCAGCACATCCAGCAGCTTCTTCACATCCTCGAAATGCAGCCCCGTCGTCGGCTCGTCCAGAATGTACAGGGTCCGACCCGTCTGCCGTTTACTCAACTCCCGCGCCAGCTTGATCCGCTGCGCCTCTCCCCCCGACAATGTCGTCGACGACTGCCCCAGATGCAGATACCCCAACCCCACATCCACCAGCGTCGACAGCTTGTTCTTAATCTGCGGGATGTTCTCCAGCAACCCCAGCGCCTCTTCCACCGTCGATTCCAGCAACTCCGCGATCGACTTGCCCTTATACCGCACCGCCAGCGTTTCCATGTTGTACCGCTTGCCTCGGCACACATCGCAGGTCACGTAAACGTCCGGCAGGAAGTTCATCTCGATGCACTTCAGCCCATCGCCCTGGCATGCCTCACACCGCCCGCCCTTCACGTTGAAGCTGAACCGGCCCGCCTTATACCCGCGCTCGCGCGATTCCGGCAGCATGGCGTACAAATCCCGAATCGGCGCGAACAGCCCTGTATACGTCGCCGGATTTGAACGCGGCGTCCGCCCAATCGGCGTCTGGTCAATCTCAATCACCTTATCGATATGCTCGATGCCGGCAATCGCCTGATGCGCTCCCGGTTCGGTCCGCGCCCCGTACAATTCCTTCGCCAGTGCCCGATACAGGATATCGTTCACCATCGTCGACTTTCCGCTCCCGGAAACACCCGTCACCACCGTCAGCGTTCCCAGCGGAATGGATATGTCGATGTTCTTCAGGTTGTGCTCGGTCGCGCCAGTGACCGTCAACGAGTTGCCGTTGCCCGGCCGCCGCACCTCCGGGATGTCGATCCGCGCCCGCCCCGAAAGATACGCCCCAGTGAGCGACTTGGCGTTATCCTCCACCTGCCGCGGCGTCCCCTGCGCCACCAGTTCTCCGCCCAGCCGCCCGGCCCCCGGTCCCAAATCAATCACATAATCGGCGCGCAGAATCGTCTCGGCATCGTGCTCCACCACCAGCACCGTGTTGCCCAGATCCCGCAGCCGCGTCAATGTATCCAGCAGCCGGTCGTTATCCCGCGGGTGCAGCCCGATCGACGGCTCGTCCAACACATACAGCACGCCGCGCAGCCGGCTCCCGATCTGCGTTGCCAACCGGATCCGCTGCGCCTCGCCCCCCGATAGCGTCGCCGCCGAGCGCTCCAGACTCAGATAGTCCAGCCCCACCGCGCTCAGAAACTCCAGCCGGTTGCGGATCTCTTCCAATACCCGCCCGGCAATCTGCTGCTCCCGGTCATTGAACTGCCAGCCGCCCAGCAGCGGAATCAGCCGCGACACCGGCAGGCGCGTGAACTCCCCGATTCCCAGACCATGCACCTGCACCGCCAGGCTCGACGGCTTCAATCGCGACCCCTTACAATCCGGGCACCGCGTCGGCGTCATCTGTTCGAACAGAAACAGCCGGTAATCCTCGCTCGGCGTCTCATCGTAGATCTGCTTGAGGATCGCCACGATGCCCTTGAACCCCGTGCCGCCTTCAATCAGCACCTTGCGCTGCTTCTCGGTGAAATCTTCAAACGGCTTGCTCAGGTCGATGCGCAGCTTTCGCGCGCCTTCGTTCAACTGGTGCACCATCGCGCTCGCGCTCGATGCCGCCGCCAGCCCGCCGTCCAATAACGGCTTCGATGGGTCCGCAATCACCTTGCCCGGATCGAATGACCACTGGTTCGCCAGACCATTGCACGTTGGACAGGCGCCATACGGGCTATTGAACGAAAATGACCGCGGCTCCAGTTGCGGCACGCTCTCCCCGCAGTTCGGACATGCCAAACGCTGCGAGTACAGCCGCTCTTCTCCATTCACCACCGCCACGATCACCAGCCCGTTGGCCAGCTTCGTCGCGGTTTCGATGCTCGTCTCCAGCCGTTTCTCGATCCCCGGCTTCATCAGCAGCCGGTCAATCACCACCTCGATCGTGTGATTCTTGCGCTTGTCCAGGATGATCTCTTCATCCAGCGACCGCAGCACCCCGTCGATCCGCGCCCGCACGAAGCCCTGCTTGGCGAACTTCTCCAACTCCTTCTTGAACTCGCCCTTTCTACCCCGCACGAACGGCGCCAGAATCATGATCCGGTCTTCTTTGCCGAGGCTCAGAATCTGTTCGAGGATCTGCTGCGTCGACTGTGCGCGAATCGGAATCTGGCAGTTCGGGCAATGCGCGATGCCGATGGACGAATACAGCACGCGCAGGTAGTCATAGATCTCGGTGATGGTCCCCACCGTCGACCGCGGACTCCGCGACGTTGTCTTCTGCTCGATCGAAATCGCCGGGCTCAGCCCGTCGATCGAATCCACCTCCGGCCGCTCCATCTGGTCCAGGAACTGCCGCGCATATGGCGACAAGGTCTCCACATAACGCCGCTGCCCTTCGGCGTAGATCGTGTCGAACGCAAGCGAGCTTTTCCCTGACCCGCTCAGGCCCGTAATGACCGTGAACGAATTGCGCGGGATCTCCACATCGACGTTCTTCAGATTGTGCTGGCGAGCGCCGTGAACGGTAATACGATCAATCATGGGATAGCTGGTGTGTCTTCCTGCAGGGGGGCCTGCTTCCAGAATACCGCCGCCTGCAAATTTCCTGTTACCTCCGCCCGCCTGCCCCGTAGTGCACACTGAAACCGAGCCGATGGAACTGACCGACGACCAGTTGATGGGCAGAGTGAGCGGGGGAGAGGTGGAGCTTCTCTCCGGCCTCTTTGACCGTCATCACCGCGGGCTGTTCCGCTTCTTCCGCCATCTGTGCGGTTCCGGCCCGGTGGCCGAAGATCTCACCCAGGAGGTGTTTTTCCGCATGCTGAAATTCCGTGCCACCTTCCAGTCCGGGGCGCGGTTCTCTCCCTGGATGTACCAGATCGCCCGCAACGTACATGTGGACCACCTGCGGAAAAAACAGAACGAGACGACGCTTTGGGACGACCGCGCCGAAACCCCGCGCGAACTGCCCGACCCGCAGATTTCCGCCGAAACGCGCCTGCTGCGTTCGGCCGACGTCGCCCTGCTGCGCCGGGCCCTCCAGCAGTTGCCGGCCGACCGCCGTGAACTGCTGGTTCTCAGCCGCTGGCAGAACCTCAAATACGAGGAGATCGGCGCCATCCTTCAGACCGACGCCGCCGTCATTAAGACCCGCGTCTTCCGGGCCATGCGCCAGCTCAGCGACACCTACTTCAAACTTGCCGGAAGGAGAGCCTCCTGATGCTGACCTGTGAACAGGCGCGCGAACGTCTGGCCGAGCGCTGGGTGGACGGCATCGACGAGCCGCGCCGCATGGAACTGGATGCGCATCTGGCCGGCTGCTCCGACTGCCGCGAGCAGGCCGAGGAGCTCGACTCGCTCTGGCACGCCATGGCGCTGATGCCCGAAGAAGAGCCCAGCCGCCGCATGCGCGCCAACTTCGAACACATGCTCGACGCCTATCGTGCCGGTGGCGGCGCGAGCAGCCGGACGGGGATTGTCCAAACGCAGATTGCCCCCGGTTCCACCGCCCACCTGCCTCGCTGGTGGGACGGCTTAGCCGCGCTCTGGCCCCGCCAGCCGCTGGTGCAGTTTGCCATCGCCGGAGCCGCCCTTATCTTCGGACTGGTCTCCGGTCACCTCTACACGGCCCGCCAGCAGGACCAGCAGACCATCGCGCAACTGCGCGGGGAGATGAACAGCATGCGCCAACTGGTAGCGTTGAGCCTTTTGCAGCAGCAATCCGCGAGTGACCGTCTGAAGGGCGTCACTTACAGCGTCCGCATGGAGCCAGCCGGCGACGAAGTGCTGAATGCCCTGCTCGACACCCTGCGCGAGGACGGCAACGTCAATGTTCGTCTGGCAGCCGTCGACGCCCTTCGCCAGTTTTCGGCCCGGCAGACTGTCCGCCGCGGCCTTCGCGACGCCATCGCCAACCAGGATTCGCCGCTGGTCCAGGTGGCCCTCATCGACTGGGCCATGGAGAGCCGCGATGGTGGCTCCTTACCCGCACTCCGCCAACTGGCCGGCCGCGCCGACCTCAACCCCAGCGTCCGCCCCCAGCTCGAACGAGCCATCGGGCTGATCGAACGGCACTGACTTCTAACGAAAGAGAGAACAACATGAGCTTCCCCATAACCCTGCTATCGGTGTGTCTCGGCGCCGCCCTGCTTCCCGCTTGGGCGCTGGAAGAGAAAGAGACCATCCGCCAGACCCATCCCTATGCCTCCACCGTCGAGGTCCGCAATGTCAACGGCGGCATCCGTGTCACCGGCTATAGCGGCAACCAGATCGAACTCGTGGCCAACAAACGCATCCAGGCCAAAACCCAGGAAGCCCTCGAACAGGCGAAACGCGAGGTGCGCCTCGACGTGCAGCCCGTAGGCAGCCGCCTCAAGGTCTGCATCGAAGGCGTCTGGAGCAACTGCGGCGACGGCCAGCGCCACGGCTGCCGCAATGATTGTGACCGCGAGTATTCGGTCAGCTTCGACCTGGAACTGCGTGTGCCGGTCGCTGTCGCCCTCGAACTGCGTTCCGTCAACGGCGGCGTCCGTGCCACCGGCGTTGATGGCTCCGTACACGCCAAGACCGTGAACGGCGGTGTCACCCTCGATGCCCTCGGCGGCGCCGCACAGGCCGAAACCGTCAACGGCGGCCTCCATGTCACGTTCCGCAAAACCCCGCCTGATCCGTTCCACGCCAAGACCGTCAACGGCAGCATCGAAGTGACGTTCCCCCAAAACCTGAACGCTACACTGAAGTTTCGGACCCTGCATGGCGAGGTGTTCACCAACATGCCCGCCGGGGCCGTCACCAACGAAGCGCCTACCGTTGAAATGAGCAACGGACGCCGCCGCATCCGTAACAACCAGCGCTTCTCGGTCCGCGTCGGCGGAGGCGGCCCGGAGCATTCCTTTGAGACCGTCAACGGTAACATCCAGGTGAAGGAAGCCGAATGAAACCCTTACTCGTTCTGACTCTTGCTTTCGCTTTACTGCCGAGCGCGCCGCCACTCTCTGCCCAGGACGGCGACCGGGTCGTTGTGCCCTTCAGCAACCCATCCGGCGCCAAGCGCCTGCAATGCAATCTGGTCGACGGCAGTATTATCGTCAAGGCGCACCGCGGCAACGACGTCATCGTCGAATCGAAGGGGCTCGACGGCGGACGCAAGCGCCGTGGTTCGCCGCCCCCCGGCATGCGCCGCCTCGAGCCGCCCGGCGTCGGCCTGCAGGTGGATGAGCAGGACAACCTCATCAAGATCGGCGCTTTGCCCAGCCGGAGTGCTGAGATCACCATCACCGCGCCCGCCGACACCTCGCTCAAACTATCGACCGTCAACAACGGCAATATCACCGTTGAGGGCGTCACCGGCGAGATGGACATCAGCAACCTGAACGGCAACATCACCATCCGCGATGTCGGCGGCGCCGTCGTTGCTCACACCCTCAACGGCAAACTCATCGCCGTACTCCATTCGGTCACTGCGGGCAAGCCCATGAGCTTCAGCACGCTCAACGGTGATGTCGATGTCACGCTCCCGCCCGACGTCAAAGCCAGCCTCAAGATGAAGTCCGACAACGGTGACATCTTCACCGATTTCGAAGTCACCTTGAAGCCGTCAACGAGCACGCCCACCGGCAGCCGCGACAGCAAAGGCCGCTACAAACTACGCTCGGACCGCACCACCTATGCCACCATCAACGGCGGCGGCCCGGACTTTTCGTTCACCACGCTCAACGGCAACCTCTACATCCGCAAGGGCAAGTAGGCCAACTGCGCAGCGCCTGGGCGCCAAATGCGCCCGGCGCCTACTCCTGATTGATCCACTGGGCCAGGTACAACTCGCCGGCCTCCTGTTCCAACTGGGCGTCCACCTGGCGCTGCCATTCTTCCCTCCGCTGTTCCTTCAATTTCTCGATCAGCCGGAACTGCCGCGTCGCCTCCACCAGCCGGCTCTTCTGTTCCTCCAGCTTCCCGGCAAGCACGCGCAGGTCCCCTTCCACCCGACGCTTCTTCGTGTCCGCCGCGATCCGGTAATGCGATAGATGCTCCAACTCCGCCGCCTCGATCACCTTCGCCTTTGTGACGGCTTCGGCTGCCGCCACCCACGACTGCTCAATGCCTGCCAGCATTGATGCCATCGCCGAGCGTCGCCGCTCCAATGCTTCCAAACGCGCCTGTTCGGTCTCCATCTGCCGCCGCCGCCAATCGAGCGCACTCTCGAGTGGAAATGTGAACTTCTTCATGCCGCCTTCCCCCTCGTCAGCTCAGAATCGTCGCGAGATCGCGTAACCCGCCGAGCGTCTCCTCCCTCGTGAATTTTGCGTGCGGCTCCTGGCGCAGAAACTTCTCCAACTCCGTTCGCGTGCGAATCGCCGCGTCCAGCCGCGGATTCGTCCCCGCCGCATACGCTCCCAGCAGAATCAGATCCTGCGCCCGCTGGTAAGTCGCCATCGACTCCCGTACCGCCTGCATCCACGGCTTCTGGTCCGGTGTCGCCACCTGGCTCGCCAACCGGCTCACCGACTGCAGGATGTCAATCGCCGGATAGTGTCCGGCCGCCCCCAGATCCCGCGACAGAATGATGTGGCCGTCCAGAATCGCGCGCACCGCGTCGCAAATGGGCTCATTGAAATCGTCCCCTTCCACCAGCACGGTGAAGAACCCCGTAATCGAGCCCTTCTGGAAGTTCCCGGCGCGTTCAAACACCTTTGGCAACAGGTTAAAGACCGAGGGCGTATAGCCCTTCTGGCTCGGTGGCTCTCCGGCCGCCAGCCCGATCTCCCGCTGCGCCATCGCCAACCGGGTCACCGAATCCATCACCAGCAGCACGCTCTTGCCCTGGTCGCGGAAAAACTCCGAGATCGCCAACGCGAGAAAGCAGGCGCGAATGCGGAGCGGCGCCGGGCGGTCGCTGGTGGCCACCACGACGACCGAGCGCGCTAAACCCTCCGGGCCCAACTCCTGTTCGATGAAGCCTCGTACCTCGCGATTGCGCTCCCCAATGAGCGCAATCACGGTTACGTCCGCGAAATTGTGCCGCGACATCGAGCCGAGCAGAGTGCTCTTGCCCACGCCGCTGCCACCGAAAAGCCCAATACGTTGGCCTTTCCCGCACGGCAACAGGCTGTCGATCGCCTTGATCCCGGTCACCAGCGGCTCTTTGATCGGCTCTCGTTCCAGCGGCCCCGGCGGTGTGCAGTAGAGGTCATAAAATGCCTCTGCGTCAATTGGACCTTTCCCATCGATCGGCTTGCCGAAGCCATCGAGCACGCGACCGAGCAGAGACGCTCCCACCGCCACTTTGGCCTCGTCCCCTCGCGCAATCATGACGTCGCCCAACTGCAGCCCGTCGGTCTCCTCGAGCGGCATCGACAGAACCTTCCCGTTTCGGAACCCGATCACCTGCACGCGGATACTACGCCCGTTGCTGGTCAGAATCTCGCAGAAATCCCCCACCGCCGCCGCCGGACCGGCCGATTCGAGCAGCAACCCCACCATCGCCGTCACGGTTCCGGTCCATCGCACCGGGTTCAGCCGCGCCAGTTGCTCCAGATATGGTTGAAAGCTGATTCTCTCCGTCATGGCCGTTTCAGCAGATCCGCGAACCCTCGCTCGATTTCCGCCATCTGCGTCTCAAGCGATGCGTCCAGCGCTCCTTTCGTTGTCTCCAAGATCACTCCGCCGCGTTCCAGCGAAGCATCGGCGATTACTTCCAGCCGCTGCGGCACCCCCATCCGCTCCAGCGCGGCGGCCACGCGTGGAGCATCTTCCGGCCGGATCCGGATCCGCTGCGCCTCCCGCTGCTCGACACGTTCCAGCGCTACCTTCACCAGGCTCAAGAGCGCCTCCGGGTCCACGCTGAGTTCCCGGCGCAGCACCCGCTTGGCAATCGTCAGAGACAACTGCACCAGATCCGTCTCGGCTTCCCGCCGCAGCCGGCTCCGCAGGCCGCCCATCTCCGCCGCCGACCGTGTGAGCCGTTCGAGCGCCGGCTCCCATCGCGCTGCCGCCGCTGCTTCCCCTTCCTTGTACCCCGCCTGTCTGGCGGCTTGCTCGCGCGCCGGGATCAACTGCTCCAACTCCCGGATCCGCGCCTCGGCTGCATGCAACTGCTCCCAACTCGGCCCGGTCGGCACCACCGGTACCGGCTCCGGCACCGGAGCCGGGTCGACCTCCGAGGCCGGCTCCTGCTCCTGCTCGTGCTCGCCCTGCCCGAGGTCGTCGCCGCCATGCAGCGGCCGCCAAAACAGAACGTCCGCCGCCTCCGACTGCTCCGTATTGAGAATCCTAGACGACATACTGGTCGCCGCCCGATCCCTTCAGGCTGATCGTTCCCTCGTTCTCCAACTGCCGCACCACCGTGATGATCTGCTGCTGCGCGGCTTCCACTTCCTTGATCTTGATCGGACCCATGGAGTCCATGTCTTCGCGCATCATCTCGGCGCCGCGCTGGCTCATGCAGCCGAGGAAGTGATTCTTCAACTGCTCGCTGGTGCCCTTCAACGCCACCGTCAGCAGCTTCCGGTCCACCCGGCCCAGCACTTCCTTGATCGCCCCCTGGTCCAGCATCATGAGGTCTTCGAACACGAACATCAGGTGCCGGATCGTCTCGGTCAGGTTCGGATCCTCCTGCTCGATCGACTCCAGAATCTCCTTGCTCGTGTTTGTGTCCAACCGGTTGAAGATCTCCGACACCGCCCGCACGCCGCCATACGACTCGCGGCTCAACTCGCCCAACGCCTTGAGCTTCTGCCCGATGATCGACGCGATCTTCGAAATGATATCCGGCGAAATCTGGTCCAGGTTCGCCATGCGCAACGCCACATCCGGCCGCATTTCCGGTGGCAGCGACTGCAGCAGCCCTGCCGCCTGCGACGGATTCAGGTGGCTCAACACCAGCGCGATGGTCTGCGGATGCTCGCTGTGGATGAACTTCGCCAGCTGCTGCGGATCGGCCTTCTGCAAGGCATCGAAGGTTGCCCCCTCATTGCCGAGTGCCTTCATCAGCCGGTCCAGCAGCTTCTTGGCGTGCTCCGGCCCAAAGGCGTTCACCAATACCTTGCGCGCGTACTCCAGGCCGCCCTTGTGCACGTAGTCCTGGGCCAGAGACATCTGGTAAAACTCTTCCAGGATCCCCTCGGCCTCTTCACTGGTCACCGATCCGATCTTCGCCACTTCCCGGCCGATGCGATGGATCTCCTCGTCTTCCAGCTCCTTGAAGATCTCCGCCGAGACCACTTCCCCAAGGATCACGGTCAGGATCGCCGCCTTCCGGGCCCCCGGAATCGCGGCGATATTGGGTGCTTTCTCCGCGGCTGCTGCCGGCATCTCTTAGAATTGCTCCTTCTCAGTAATCCAACTCCGGATCAGCTGCGCCATCGCAATCGGATCGCGCTTGGCCTGGTCCGTGATGTGGCGCACCAGCACCTCGGCCTTTTTCGTCGTTAACTGCGGCACCCCGATCGACGCCAGCAACTCACGGTCAGCCCGCTCCTGCTCCTGGCGTACGGTCTCGAAGTCCGGTTCCTCCGCCGCATGCGGCTGCCCGTGCGCCTTTACCACCGCGCTATCGGCGGCGCCGTGGACCGCCTTGTGCTCGCCGCCGGCGGCTCCATGTTCGGCGCCGGCCGCGGCCGTGATCGCGCCCTTCTCGTCGAGCTTGACCTTCTTGCCCTTCTTCCGCTTCAACAGGAACCGGCGCGCTCCGTACCCCAGCCCGCCGAGCAGTAATAGAACCACCACGGCACCACCGATAAGGATCATGGGATTTACCTTCACCCCCTTATCGGCAAGCCACTTCAAAATCGGATTCGGGCCAGCCTGCGGCTTCGGTGCGGCTGCGCCAGGTGGCACCACTGGCTTGGGCGGCTCCGGCGGCGGCACCGCTTTCACCAGCGTCGACTCAAACGGCAGGCTCTCGATGAAAATCTGATCGCCACGCTCCTGGTTGAAACCGATCGCCCCGGCAACCAGGTCCTTCACCTTCTGGATGGTCTCCTCGCTCGGCGCTTCCAGGATCCGCTTTGCCTTGCTCCCATAGCCCTCCCAGCGCACCTGCTGGTCCACTACCACCGACGCCGAAATCCGCCGGATGTTTCCCTGCGGCAGCGTCATCTTGCGAATCACGCGGCTGGTCTGGTAAGCGATGTTTTCGGTCCGTCGCGTCACCGCGCTTGACGACGAGCCCGGGCGCGAATACGGCCGCGGCAGATTCGAGGGGGTCCCCGGAACACCGGCTTGGGTGTTCGGCGCCACGACCTCCTCGCTCCGCTGCTGGTTCACCATCACGCTGCGGTTCGGATCGAAGGTCTCCTCGCTCTGCTCCCCGTTGGAGAAATCCACCTCCACGGAAACCCCGGCCCGGAAATGCTCCGGACCCAGCACCGCTTCGAGCGTGCCCTGCAGTTTCCCCATCAACTCCCGCTCGAGCTTCTGCCGGTACTCCACCGGCGACATCTGCTGCTGTTGCTGCTCTTCTTCCTTGGTCTTGTTCAGCAGGTTGCCCTGCATGTCCACCACCGTCACGCCCTCGGGCGTCAACCCCTCTACGGCGCTGGCCACCAGATGGCTCACGGCCTTCACGTTCCGAGGCGAAAGATGAGCATCTCGGCGCAGCTTCAAAAGCACGCTTGCCTTACCCGGCTGCCGCATCTCGCTGAATACGGAATCCTTGGCAAACGTCAGATGCACCCGCGCATGTTCCACCTCGGCGATGGACATCACGCTGCGTTCCAGCTCTCCTTCCAACGCCCGCCGGTAATTCACCTGTTCGGCGAAGTCCGTCGCTCCAAAGTTCGCCTTATCGAAAATCTCGAATCCCAGCCGCCCGGTCTTCGGCAGACCGGCTCCGGCCACCAGAAGCCGTGTTTCGGCCACCCGCTTGGATGGCACCAGCACCGTACCGCCGTTCTCGGCCAGCCGGAACTCCACGTTCGCTTCCTTCAGCCGCGTCACCACCAGGTTGGCGTCTTCGGCCGCCAAACCGGTAAACAACGGCTTGAAGTCCTTCTCCCGGTTATTCCGTACCCAGAACCAGAGGCCGCCGATCACCACGGCCGTCACCACGACAATCAGAATCTGTTGCCTGCGGCTGAGGCTCTGTACCAACATCCGGAGCTGTTCGAGCACCGCCACCGTCTACTCCGTCCTCACAACTGCATCCGCATGATTTCCTGGTAAGCCTGCACCACCTTGTTCCGTGTCTGGAGAAAATACTGGAACTCAAGGTCGGCACGCTGGCCCGCCAGGATGACCTCATGCAGGTCCTGATCTTCACCTCGCAGCAATCGATTGGTCTTCTCCTCGGACTGCTGCTGCGACAGCTCCACCCGATCCACCGCATTCTGGAACATGTCGCTGAACGGGTTCGAAGCCTTCTTCGCCGCCGGCGATAACTGGATGGAATCCACCGAAGGCGCCGGGCCGATGGGTTTTATAGGGTCAATCATCACCGAGAGCCCTCCTTCTACCGCATCAGGTCCAGCGACCGGTGGATCATATCCTTGACCGCCGTCATCGCGGCCACGTTCGCCTGATATCCCCGCGACGCACTCAGCAGGTCCACCATCTCTTCGGCCGGATTGAGCCTGGGAAACGCCACGTACCCGTCGGCGTTGGCATCCGGGTGCCCCGGCTGATACCGCAGCTCCGGCTCGCGGTCGTCCACTACGATTTCGGCCACCTCCACACCGACGGAAGGCTCCGCCAGCGCCTCTTCGAAGACGCCTGAGAACGGCGAACCCTGCGTCTGGCTCGCAAACACCGCATCCCTGCGCCGGTACGGCCCGCCTTCGGCCGTCCGCGTAGTCTCGGCATTGGCCATGTTCTCCACCAGCAACTCGGCCCGCAGCCGCTGCGCCGACATTCCCGACGCACTGACCGAAAGAAGATTGAACAGGCTCACGCGTTCCTCCCTTCTTCGATGGCCGCCCGCACCCGCTTGATCTCCCCGCGCGCCATCAGGCTCGCCATCTGGAAGCGGATGCTGTTCTCGGCCAGCATCCGCGTCTCGCGGTCCAGGTTGACGTTGTTTCCATCGTTACGGGCGGGCAGGTCCGGCTCCACCACTTGCGGCGCGTTCTCTTCCTTCGATCCATCCGCAATGCGGCTCAGCAATTCGTACTGGAAGTCGATGTCGCGCGTCTTGTATCCCGGAGTGTCCAGATTCGCCAGGTTCGAGGCGACCAGTTTCTGTCGCGTCCCGAGCAGGTTCATATAGTTTTCGTACTTGGCGGCGATATGCTCCAACATAGGCTGCTGTTGCTGAAGCACGCCTCGTGCCACCCTGTACAATCCCTCGCAAAATGGCAGAAACCTGCCGTTTTGCTAGGATTTTGGCGCCGGTTTCTCGCCGCTCCCCTCGTACAGTTCCGGATACGCTGTTCTCATTTGGTGTGCCGTTTCGAGCGCCGTTCCAATCTGAATCAACGGACCCTGTCCGATTCCTGGGCAATAATCCCCGGCCTTCATCCAGTTTTCCCGCTCCTCCACCAACTCCGGCCAGAACGGAAACAGCCGGCATTGCGTGGGCTTGGCCGGGTGGATGCGGCACCCCGCTTCTTCGAGAAATGGACACTGTTCGCGCTCAGGCTTCCGCAACCGCATCCGGTGCCGGAACTTCACCACATATCTGTCTTCGAACTCCGCCACTGGCATGCCCAAGAAGGCCGCCGCGCGGTCCACATCCTCTCGGCTTACGTAGACCCACCCGGGCTGCCGGCAGCACGTTGTACAGCCCGCCTGGCACGTGAAGCGCAGTCCAGCCTCGGCTTCCATCGGCATCGCCATACTGTCAGAATATCGGAACCTGCCGGACGATAAGCCGGTTTCTGTGCCTTCCTCAGTGAGAAAGGTGGCAGTCATTCCTCTAGGCCGTGTATCTCTACCCGGCTCAAGCAACCTACCCGGAAGTCGAACAGGGCGGGCCGCCCCTTCTCCCCTATTTGGTCTTACTCCGCGTGGGGTTTTCCCTGCCACCGGAATTGCTCCCGGCGCGGTGCGCTCTTACCGCACCTTTTCACCCTTACCCAAGCCGCAGCCCGGGCGGTATATTTTCTGTGGCACTTTCCGTAAAACCCGCCTTGAGGCGGATCCCCCCGGCCGTTAACCGGCACGCTGCCCTACGGAGACCGGACTTTCCTCGCGGGCCGCAATGCCGTTGCCGGCTTCGAAGCCCCCGCGACTGCCTGTCCGGCAGGTTCCTAGTCTTTAGTCTACCGCCCCATGCCCCATCGGAGCCATCTCTACCTGCCGGCCTTCGGCCCTGACCCCTTGGGCGCCGCTTTCGTCACTTTCCCCTTCGGCCCGGCCGCTTTCTCCGTCTGCCCGTACTGCTGCTTCTCCACCTCATGCGCCACGTCGCGCCCCTGCGGCATGCGCCCGCGCACCTTGAAATGATCCGCCACCACGTTGTTCTTCGGCATTTGTCCTACCTCCTCAAGAAACTACAACCGGAACCGCAGCGTCGCTCCGACGCCCTCTACGCCCTCGAGCAGACTGCGATCCTCCACAATCGTCACCTTCGCCCCGGTCTGCTTGGCCCGCGTCACCAGTTCATCGGCGACGAACACGTCCTGCTTGCGAGCGTTCGGCTCACGAACCGTCTCCAGGTGCGGCAGCACCGCCGCGTCCACCGGTTCCGGCTCCGGATGCTCGCGCTCAATGCTCTCGCTGACGAACAACTCCTCCACCTGCCCGTTCGCCAGCGCCTTCATCACTTCTTTGAATCCCGCCGCACCCAGTCCGCCGGACCGCCAAGCCCCCAGCATTGCCTCCACCTTGTCGCGATCCTCCTCCTCATCCTTCTGCCGGATGGCCTCCAAGGTCGTCTGCAACACCTCGTGCTCCGGCGTCGTCATGTCCAGCTTCAAGATATCCACGAAGCGCTTCGAGATCTCCTGCGTCATCTGCTCGCGCAGGTACGACGTCAACACGTCGTCGCCAGCGAACACGACCTTGTCGATGCCCTCGTCCAATACGATGCGCTCCAGCAGGTCCATGACTTCCTTGACGTGCTGTTCGCGGAAGTTCTCCACGTGCCGCTGGTACCGGGCCTGGCTCCACCCACCCGCGCTGACCCGCTTCGACTTTGGACTCTCCACCGTGGTCGCCGTCTCCACTGTCCGCAGCCCAAACACAAAGATCCGTGCCCGGTTCGTATCGGCCACCACCGCCACATAGCGCGGATATTGATCCTGAATGCGCGTCAAATGGTAGAGATGTGGGGCGTGCGAAACATACAGTCGGCTCTCGCCCACCGGCACTTCTAATTGCATCGCTTCAAACAGGTCCGCTCCCGCGCAGGCAAAAATCACCGCCCCATTGGCCGATGCCTGCAACTCCGTGCGCACCCATTCCTCAATGCGCGCGGCATCCTGGTCGAAACTCTCCCGGTCGCTTGACCGCTTCGGAAAGCTCGCCGCCTTCTGCGCCAGCTCCTGGCGCAAGAACACTCCGAAGTTGTCTCGTCCATGTTCGTTGGCGCGTGTATCCAGATACAGGCTCAATACAGGGAACGTCGTCGGTTCAAAGTTTGCCAGCCGTTCCAACTGGTCATTTAATACCGTAGCGGTTGCCATGTTGCCCGTTCAGTATGCAAGCCGCGCACCATCGCTCTATGCTCATAAAACGAAAGGGGTACCGGATCCTTTCCGATCCGATACCCCTGGCAGTTTCTACGTTAGGGAAGAACTTCGTTCGCCCGTTGTTAGCGCTTCTTGGCAGCCGCCTTCTTCGCCGGTGCTTTCTTGGCGGGCGCCTTCTTGGCCGGAGCCTTCACAGCCTTCTTTACCACCGCCTTTTTAGCCGGTGCCTTCTTGGCGGGTGCCGCCTTCTTTGCAGGCGCTTTCTTGGCCGGAGCCTTCTTCGCGGGAGCCTTCTTGGCAGGAGCTGTCTTGGTTGCGTTTTTCACAGTTTTCTTAGAGATTACTTTCTTGGCCGGAGCCTTTTTTGCGGCGGCCTTCTTGGCCGGGGCCTTCTTTGCTGCTTTCTTGGCCGGGGCTTTCTTTGCCGCCTTCTTGGGAGCCTTTTTTGCCGGTACCTTGGCAGCCGGCGGCTCCTTGGTTTCTTCCTTGTCCGCAGCTTCCGCTACTACTGGCTCTGCGTCCCCGGACGCGCCCGTCGCGTCCTCGTCGTCTTCCTCGTCGAGGTCGTCGTCGTCCTCGTCGGCCTCATCGAGCAAGGCTTCGTCGTCGGTCTCTGAAGGATCGGGCCCGGACACGTCATCCATGTCCTGATCGGATGCGGCCATCGCCGCACGGACCGGCTCGGACGCATCAGAGACGGTAGCGTTTTTGATTTCCTCTTCCATCAGTTCTTCGTCATCCTCTCCGTAGCTGTACTCTTTGATTTCCGCGACGAGCTCGACGTGCTCCTCCGTGTATTCGAAGTCGTCCATCCCATCATCGACGGGCGAGCAACGAAACATTTTGTGAGCATTCTGTTCGGGCATGGTCACCATCAGAATACACCGTTTTACGGCGAGCGCAAGAGGGTCCCCGAAAACCAATGTAATTTTGTGAGGCTGCGTGCACTCGCAGACAGCCCCGAAATGCCGCTCTTTACCGCCGCGTCCGCGCTGCTACCGGAGCCCCAGCGGTGCGCCGCGGTGCTGTGGGACGCGCGTTGCGCGCACTCGGCGCCGCGCTTTTCTTCCAACTGCTTGCCGCGCGCCGCGCCGGCGCTTTGCGCGCTGCCGCCGCTTTTACTACGGGAGCCGCGGGGACAACCACCAGGTCGCCTTCCGCCAAGTCCTCCACCGAGGCCTTGTTCAACGCCAGCAAACTGGCCGTGCCCGTCCGATAACGCTTGGCGATCGTCGCCGCCGTCTCGCCCGCCTGCACGCGATGGGTCCGCATCGTCGTGCGGCGCTCTGCCGGCACGTTCTGCAACGCTGCTGTCAGCACCGGACTGTTGCCGCGCGGCACGCGCAGCCCATATCCGGCCGGCGCAATGTCCTTGAGCAGCGATGGATTCAACTCCCGCAACTCCGCCACCGGCATGTCCAGCAGATCCGCCGCCAGCGTCAGCGAGGTCGCCGCCGTCATGGGTACGGTGTCGTAAACGATCGCATCGTCGAACTGGACGTCTTCAATGCCGTAATCCTTGGCGTTCTTGACCATAATGGTCATCGCCACGATAATCGGCACGTAGTTCGTTGTCTCGCGCGGGATTGCGTTGCGCCGCCGCAACTCCCAGAAATCGGCATATCCGGTGCGTTCCACCGCCCGCGCGACACATCCGGGACCGCAGTTATACGCCGCCATCGCCAGATACCAGTCGCCGAACTGATGATACAAATCCCGCAGATGCCGCGCTCCGGCCCGCGTCGCCTTCTCCGGGTCCAGGCGTTCATCCAAATAAGGGCTCTGGTTCAGCCCATACTCCCGTCCGCGATAGGCCACGAACTGCCACATCCCGGCCGCCGACGCCCACGAGAGGGCCCGCGGCAGGAAGCCCGATTCGGCCTGCGCCAAGTGGATCAATTCCTGCGGCACGCCTTCTTCGCTCAGAATCCGCAGAATCATGTCGCGATACCGGCCTGACCGCTTCAACCCCGCCACGATCGTTCGCTTCCCGCGCTCGCTGGTAAAGAAGTTGATGTACCGGATCACCTCGTCGTTCATCTCCAGCGGCAACTGCGAAGCCGTTGCCAGCAACTGCTCCCGTACCTTGTTTTTCAACGACGGATCGATCGGAAACGTCAGCTCCAGAATATCCTGCAGGGGATTCTTGTCATAGGCAACGCCGGTCTCCTCGCTGCCCGCGCCCAAGCCGTCAATGTCGTAACGGTGGATCCTATCCACCATCTGTTCCAACTTCTTTTCCATCAACGCCCGGTCCGGGGCGGCTTCCGGTGATGCCAGCAGCAGCTCGATCGCAGTATCGAACTCTGTCCGCGCCGCGGCGAACTCCCCTTGCAGGTACAGCCGCTTGCCGGCCTCGAACCGCTCCTCGGCCCGCCGGATTCGTCCGTCCAACTGCGGACGTGGCGGCACCCGCGGCTCCAGCGGAATAAACTTCGGCAACTCCCGCGGTCCAGAGGACGTATGCACCAGCACCGGCGGGGCATCCACGGCGGAATCCCTGCTGCTGCTGACACTGCCGGTGGGGGCGGTGCTTACCGCTGCCACGGCCGTCGTCTTGTTTGGGGAGGGCGGAAGGAAACTGCTTCGAAACGCATCCTGGCGCAGCCCCTGGCTGCATCCGGACCACACGAAACAGGACATAAGGAAGAGGGCTGCTGCCGTACGCGGTGCTAGATTCTTCATCATCCCTTGCGTGCTCTGAGTATTAACGTTCGCAATCCCTGCATTTACATCGCGGAATCTCTGACTCTACACCGTACGGGCGCCCGGGTCAACCCGCGGACGCCCGTATGTGACAAACTCCGTTACTCCTCGTCTTCTTCGTGACCGACCTGCGCTGCCTTCGCCGCCGCTATGATCTTCTCAGCCTGCGGCGCAGGCACGTAATCATAGTGATCAAACTCCATTGTAAAGCTGGCCCTGCCTTGTGTCATGGAGGTTAGTTCGTTCTGATACGTAAGCATCTCTGACATGGGAACCATCGCGCGGACAATCTGTGTTCCGCCTTTCGTATCCATCCCCGAAATGCGCCCACGCCGACCGTTCATGTCTCCCATGAGATCACCGGCATACTCCACCGGCGCCTGCACCTCCACCTTCATGATCGGCTCCAGCAATGTCGGCTTCGCCATCGCCATCGCCGCCTTGAACGCCTTCCGTCCGGCCAGCTTGAACGCCATTTCCGAGCTGTCGACGTCATGATAGGACCCGTCGTACACCGTTACCTTGAAGTCCACCACCGGGTATCCGGCCAGGTAGCCGCGCTCGGCGGCCTCCAGAATGCCTTTCTCCACTGCCGGCACGTACTGCTTCGGAATCGCACCGCCGAAAATCGCATTCACAAACGCGAACTTCTCGCCCCGGGGCAGCGGCTCCATCTTGATCTTGCAGTCGCCGAACTGCCCGTGCCCGCCGGTCTGCTTCTTATGGCGTCCCTGCACATCGGCAAAGCCGCGAATCGTCTCGCGATACGGAATCTTCGGCGCCGACAGCGTCACATCCACGCTGTAGCGCTTTTTCAGCTTGTTCACCACGATTTCCACGTGCTGCTGGCCCATGCCCGCCACCAGGAAATCCTTTGTCTGCGGATCGCGATAAAAGCGCAGCGCAATGTCTTCTTCCAGCATGCGCGCAATCGCGTTACCCATACGATCTTCGTCCTGCCGCGTCTTGGCCGACACTGCAAAGGCAATCGACGGCTCCGGCACACTCACCGGCGTGTAAGCAATCTGATCTCCCTTTTCGGCCAGCGTGTCGCCCGTAAGTGCATCGCGTAACTTCGCCACCGCGCCCAGATCGCCTGCGTGCAGTTCGGTCACCGCGTCCAGCGTCTTGCCCTTCAACACGCTCAGGTGCGCCAGCCGCTCCTGGCTTCCCGAACGTACCGTCACCAGGTTGGCGTCGTTCTTCACAACTCCCGACATCACCTTGAAGTACGATACCCGGCCCGAAAACTGATCGGCCACCGTCTTAAACACGAACAGAGCAACGTGCTCGGCATCCGAAATCGCCCGTTCGATGTCCTCGCCCCCGGCGCGGTGCGCCCGCACCTTGGCATGCTCAATCGGGGCAGGGAAGTAGTCCCAGATGAAGTTCAAGATCTGGTCGGTGCCGATATTGCCCGTCGCCGACGCCAGCAGCACCGGCGAAAGCCGGTGATCCACAATCGCCTGCCGAAGACCGTGCGTCAGGTGCTCAATGCCGATCGTGCCGGTGTCGAAAAACTCCTGCATCAGTTCGTCGTTGCCTTCGGCCACCATCTCCACCAATTCTTCGTGCCCTTTGGTGGCCGCTTCCTGCATATCGGCCGGAATCGGCATTTCCTTGCCTTTCCCATCCCCGCCAGGGGCGTAGGTGTAGGCCTTCATGTAGATCAGGTCCACCACACCGGTGAAGTTCTTCTCGCTTCCGATCGGGATCTGCACGGCCACGGCCTGGCGTCCTAACGTCTCCCGGATGCTCTCCATCGTGCGCGCAAAATCCGCCCGCTCGCGATCGAGCTTGTTGATCACGATTGCCTTGGCATGCTCGTATTCCTCGGCAAAGCCCCACACCCGTTCGGTCTGTACTTCCACGCCCGCCACGCCATCCACCAAGACCAGCGTGGCATCGGCGGCCACCATCGCCGCCTTTGCGTCATGAATGAATATGTTGAAGCCCGGCGTATCCAGAATGTTAAACTTGCGCTTCTTCCACTCCAATGCGGCGATCCCGGTCGAGATGGTCATCTTGCGGCCTATCTCCTCGTCGTCGAAGTCGGTCAGGGTGTTTCCCTCATCGACGCGAGTCAACCGGTTCGTCACCCCGGCGGCATAAAACATCGCGGCCGCCAATGACGTCTTGCCGCTATGGCCGTGTCCGGCCAAAGCCACGTTCCGGATTTCCGAACTCTCGTAGACCCTCATATGGTTTTGATCTCCGCTCAACTAGGCGATAAAGATTAAGAAAGGTAAAGACTCCTAATCCAAACCGGGATAGTAACACAATCCTCACAGAGTGGGGCAGGAGCAGATCTTTGCGCCCGGCTCAAGTACGGCAGGCGTCCACGCCTGCGCGCGACGTCCACGTCGCGCTGCCGCTGGACCAAGGTAACTGCTCAGGCGCTGCCACCACTCCAGCACGAACGGGATTCTGCAGGATGTAGTGCCGGATGCGTTCAAACTCGCCGGCACTGCGCACCAGGTGATCGTAGGTCTCCACCTCCCAGAAAGGAGTACCCGTCAGCCCCAGCGCCCGGTTGGCCTGCCTGGAGGTAATACCCTTCAACGTACGGGTGATCTCCGGCACCGGCACCAGCGGCGTAATCAGCAGATGGACGTGGTTTGCCATCACCACAAACTCGTGTACCTGGTAGCGGTTCAGTTCCCGCTCCCCATAGGCAATCGCATCGAAAACCAACTGCGCGATTGCGGGCTGCTTGAGATACAAAGGTCCAGCGCGGGCGTTGTCTAACAACCTGTCCATTGCAACAAAGGCCCGTCCGGATTGGACTACTTCATTGGTAAATCTGCGTCCCTTTGGAAGACTACCTCGCAGTCCCCAAGTGAGAAAGATCGGGCTGCCAATCTCGTAAGCGTGCGGCAACTTCCGGCGGTAGAATTCCACCTCATATAGTGCGGCCCGCCCGCCGCTTCTCTCACCCACCGCGTTGGGATGGCCAGGAGGCCATCCCGCAGACCAAAGGTCTGCCCTACAGCCGCCGGGCTGAGCCCAGATAAATCGCGTTCAAGATCAACTTGAACGTTCCCCAACTTTGTCCGCGAAACTGTGGCCGGAAGCCAAACAACACCACCTGTCCCTGGCCGTGCCGCGCCTGGACCAGTGCCGATTTCCCCAGCACCGCCCGCTCGCCGGACACCCACCCGCTTGCCAGCAATTCCTTCCCCGCATACCGCACCACGGACTTCACCTCGCGCTCGCCCTTGTTAAACTCCGGCAGCAGGCTCACATCCCAGGCCTGCCCTCCCGACGTGAACAAATACCCCTCCTTCTCCATCCCAAACGCTAGCGGGTGCGACGCATCCACGGTCATCCGCAGCAGCGACCCCGGCGAATAGAATCCCCCACCCGCCCCATCGTCCGCCTCTCCCTCTGCCCGCGCCCGCAACCGCCCGGTCACCGGCAGCGGGAAGAACTGCACCGGCAACTCCGTCGCGGCATCAAACGCCAGCAGCGTCCCGCCGCTGCGCACAAAATCATCCAACGCTGCCAGACCCGCCAGCGTGATCCCACCGGCATACTCCGGCCGCTGCTGTACTGCCGCCTCGCCCGGATTCCTGCCGCGCCCCGCCTCGCCCAACCGCACCCCATGCAGAATCGAGTTCGCCGCCTGCGACGCCAGAATGATCGTGTCATACCGCGTCCGCAGCCCGCCCTTGCGAATCTCCTCATTCTTCAACATGGTGTGCGGCACACGGAAATAGTCCAGCATCCACTCGGTCCAGCCCGTGTCCATGTTCGCCGTATACGGCTCGTACAACCCCACCCGAGGCATCTGCAGTTCCCACGCCGCCCTTGCAAACTCGCCCGCTGGCGACTTGCCTTCCGCCAATACCGTCCCATCTGCCGCCCACCGCACCTTCGTCCCAACCTTCAACAAATCTACCGTCGCTAAATAAGACGACGTGTCCCGATGATCCAGGCTCGGCTCCGGCAACCGCAGATCCGGATCATTGTTCAGCGGAGCCTCGAACGGCTCATCCACCCGATCCACCTTCACGCCCATCATCATCCGCATGGTCCATCCGGCTACGTCATACGGCCGCTTGGTCGGCCCCGATTGCCCGCTGCGAATCTCCGGATACTTCTGCGGCTCCATCAGATCCATCAGGTACGGCCGGAACGGCTGACCCGCCGGCAGCACATACGTGCCCGCCCCATAAGCCTTGTCGCCTGCCGTGAACCCGCTGCGCGCCTGCTGCACTACCACCCCAGCCATCTGCAATCGCCGCAGCATCTCCCGCATCGCATGCCGGTCCGGCTGCTCCGGCACCACGTACGCATACGGCTTGCCCTTCTTCCCCATCGCGATGTTCGCCGTCGCCAGATCCCATGCCTTGAACAGAAAATCCGCAGGCTGCGTCGCCGCCAGATTCAGAATCGCGCAGTCCGCCGTCAGCATGTACTCCACCGCATCGGCCAGCCGCCACGTACCGCCCGTGTACGGCCGTTGGAAGAAGATCGAAGGCTCCCGCGCGGGGATCCCATTCCCAAACCTCTCCGGGATATCCTGCGCGCGGTACGTCCGCGGCGATGCGCCGGCCCCGGCCGTCTCCGTCAAAATCCCGTGCATGTTGTGAAACGCCGGCACCGATCGCAACCCGCCATTCCACCACCCGTCAAAACCCCAATACGACAGCACTCCCGGCTTGTTCTCGCGCGCAAACCGCTCCTTCATGGCAGCCCCGATCAGATGGATCCCTTCCATCACCGGCGCCGGTATGTGCGGATTCAAAGGCTCCGCGTACGGCGGCACAAAAATCCGCGCGGGGAAGGGCGGCTGCTGGTGCTGGTTGTAGACAATCTGCGGAAACCAGTCCTGAAACAGCAGCTTGGTCACCGCCCGCGTCTCGTCCAGGTTCAGCATGTACCAGTCGCGATTGTTATCGTGTCCGGCATACTTCTGATACAACTGCGGCAGCGTGGCCTGTTCATATGGCGTCCCCACATTTTTCCGATACCAGTGCGCCACCCAATCCAGCCCATCCGGATTGATCACCGGAATCTGCATCAGAATCACATTGCGCCGGATCCGCCGCGTCTCCTCGCTTTCATCGGTCACCATCCGATAGGCCAGGTGCGGCGAATGCTGCACCGGAGCTACTTCGCTGGCATGCAGGCCGCTGTCGATCCACACAATCGCCTTGCCTTCGGAAGCCAGCCGCATCGCCTCTTCCCTCGACCCCTGGCCCAACGCCAGCTTCCGGCTGATCTCCCGATAGCGGTCCAGCTTCTCCAAATTCTGCGGGTCGGAGATGAACGCCACATACATAGGTTTGCCGTGAGCGGACTTGCCGAACTCCACCAACTTCAACCGGTCGCTCGCTTCATCCAACTTCTGGAAGTACGTTACGACTTGCTGGTAATCGGCCAATTTATAATCGTCACCCGGCGTGAAACCAAAGTGATCTTTCGGCAACGGAGCCTTGAGGGAAGGTTGCGCAAACAGGCAGGCGCTGGCAACCAGCGCGAGAAAGGTCAGGCGGCGCATAGCAGTCGATCATAGCAAGGCCGGTCTAGAACCAGCCCGCCTGTCCCCTTCCTCCGTACCACCCCTTCCCCCGCCGCCAGTCCTGGTGCGACCTCCCTCGTTTCACCCATTCGATCGTTACCACCGTTCCATAGGTCACCCGCAACGGCAAACCGTAACTTGGATCAACCGCAACGCCACACAGACCAAATATCCGGCGTCGCTGATTCAGGAGGAAGCAGTATCATGCAGATTCGCAACACTCTCACCGCCGGACTCTTGGCCTTCGCGCTCTCGGCCGGCTCCCTATTGGCCACCCCCATCGCGCCGGGCGGCAACATCCCGGCCGGCGGCGTCAATTCCATCGCCAGTCTCTTTGCCGGCGACCTGCTGCTCGCCAGCACCAGCGGCATGTTCAACTCCGCCGTGGCCGGCGACTTCAGCGGTTACTACACCGCCTCGGTCTATCGGAATTCCAGCGGCACGCTCGACTTCGTCTATTCCTATAACAGCGACAGCAACAGCCGCCACTCCATCCAGAGCGTTACCATGAGCAACTTCGCCGGCTTCACCACCGACCTTTACTTCATCGCAACGCTCGCCGGGATCGATCCCGCCATCCTCAGCGGTAACGCCGCCACCCGCTCCTCTGACGGCCAGAACGTCAAGTTCCTCTACGACACCACCGGCGTCGCGGCCGGGCAGACTGCCGACACGCTCATCATCCGCACCAACGCCACCCTCTACACCGCCGGTACCTTCACCTTCCAGAACGGCTCCACCTCCACCGTCACCGCATACTCTCCCACGAACGTTCCGGAACCGGCTACCTACGCCCTCATCGGCAGCAGCCTCGCCGCCCTCGGCCTCATCCGCCGCCGCCGTACCAACAACTAACGTCCGCCCTGTTTCTCTCTCTCTTCTCTCCCGATCTCTTCTCTTCCACAGCCCTGGGCCTAAGTGCCCGGGGCTTTTTCTTTCCCTCCCCCCAGCGCCTACGCCATAATGTCGAGATGCGCTGGTTTGTCCTTGTCCTGCTTGCCCTCCCGCTCTACGCTCAGCCCGCGAACAACAATCAACAACAGGTAACCCTCCCGGCCCCCGCTCCCACCCCGAACGAGATTGAGCGCGACTACATCAAGGCCAACTACACCAAGTACGAATACCGCATCCCCATGCGTGACGGAAAGCGCCTGTTCACCTCCGTTTATACGCCTAAGGACACCGCCCGCGGCCCCTATCCGTTCTTCCTCAATCGCACCCCCTACTCCGTTGCCCCCTACGGGGCCGACCAATACCCCGAGCGCTTCGGGCGCTCCATGAAGTTCCTGAAGGAAGGTTTTATCTTCGTCTTCCAGGACGTGCGCGGCCGCTACATGTCCGAAGGCGAGTACGTCAACGTTCGCCCCTACAAGCCCAATAAATCCGGCCCCCAGGACATCGACGAAACCACCGATACCTACGACACCATCGACTGGCTGCTGAAAAACATCCCCAATAACAACGGACGCGCAGGCATGGCCGGCATCTCCTACCCCGGCTTCTACGCTGGTATGGGCGCCATCGACGCCCACCCCGCGCTCAAAGCCTCCTCTCCCCAGGCCCCCGTTACCGACTGGTTCATCGGCGACGACTTCCACCACAACGGCGCCTTCTACCTGCCCCACTTCTTCCGCTTCTATTCGGCCTTCGGCTTGGCCCGCCCCGAACCCACCACCAAGCCCGCCACCTCCATCGCCCCCGAATTTCCCAACGGCTACGAGTTCTACCTCAACGTCGGCCCGCTCGTAAACCTCAACGAGCGCTACTTCAAAAATCAGGTCGCCTACTGGAACGAGTTCATCCAGCACCCCAACCTTGACGAATACTGGAAAACCCGCGACCTCCGCTACGGCGCCAAGAACACGAAACCCGCCATGATGACCGTCGGCGGCTGGTTCGACGCCGAAGACTTATTCGGCCCACTGCGCCTCTACGAAGCCATCGAGAAACAGGCCAAGACCCCGCAAAACATGATCGTTATGGGCCCCTGGTATCACGGCCAGTGGGGCCGTGAGTCCGGCGAACGCCTCGGTCACGTGGACTTCAACTCCAAAACAGGCGAGTTCTATCGCGACGAAATCGAGTTTCCCTTCTTCCTCTACCACCTCAAGAACCAGGGCGACATGAAACTCCCCGAAGCCTACATGTTCGAAACCGGCGCCAACCAGTGGCGCAAGTTCGACAAGTGGCCGCCCACCGAAGCCCAGCCCCGCACGCTCCACCTGGGCGCCGACGGCAAGCTCTCGTTTTCTGCCACCAACCCCGGTAATGACTTCGACGAGTACATCAGCGACCCCAACAAGCCGGTCCCCTTCACCCCCGGCATCGCCCGCGGCATGACCCGCGAACACATGGTCGATGACCAGCGCTTCGCCTCCACCCGCCCTGACGTCCTGGTCTACCGCTCGGAACCTCTCGAAGAAGACGTCATCGTCGCCGGCCCGTTGCAGGCTTCTCTCTTCGTTTCTACAACGGGCACCGACGCCGACTTCGTCGTCAAACTCATCGACGTCTATCCCGACGACCTCCCCGACAAGGAATTCACCCCGGGTGCCGAAAAAGTCGTCATGGGCGGCTATCAGCAACTGGTCCGCGGCGAACTCTTCCGCGGCCGCTTCCGCAAGAGCTTCGAAAAGCCCGTCCCGTTCACCCCCAACCAGGTGGATCAGGTCAACTACGAACTCCCGGACGTCCTCCACAACTTCCGCCGCGGCCACCGGATCATGGTCCAGATCCAGAGCACCTGGTTCCCCCTGATCGACCGCAACCCGCAAAAGTTCGTCGACAATATCTACAACGCCAAACGCGAGGATTTCATCAAGGCCACGCACCGCGTATATCGTAAGAGCACCATCGGACTGAAGGTGCTGCCGAAGTAGGCTCGGCAGCAGAGCGCAGCTATTTCTTCCAGCCCTCGGGATAATCCGCCACCCTCAGGTTCCGTTCGGTGCCCGCTGCTATAGAATGTAGCCAGTCCATCCCCCATTTGCTTTACACCCAGGAGGCATCCCGTGCTCGTGCGTTCTCTCCTTTTCTCTTTGCTCTGTTCCAGTGCCCTGTTCGCGCAAACTGCCACCCAGATCCTCGGCCTTGTCACCGACTCCTCCGGCGCCGTCATCGCCGCCGCCAAAGTCACCGCCAAACACATCGCTACCGGTGACATCCGCACCACCGAGTCCAACGAAACCGGCAACTATATCTTTCCTTTGCTCGCCATCGGCGAGTATGAACTCACCTGCACCGCGCCCGGCTTCAAGTCCGAACTCCGCACCGGCATCACCCTCCAACTCCAACAGCAGGCACGTTTCGACTTTGTCCTCTCCGTCGGCCAGCAGGTCGAGACTGTCGAAGTCCAGGCCTCGGGCGTTCTGCTCCGCACCGAAGACGCCACGCTCGGCTCGGTCGTCGAACACAAGCGCATCGTCGAGCTGCCCCTGAACGGCCGTAACTTCGCCCAACTTGCCACCCTGATGCCTGGCGTCAACTTCGGCGCCTCCCGCATGGGCCAGAACGGCCAGGGCACCATCGCCAGCGTCCTCGCCATGCCCGGCCAGATCGCCGGCATCTCCGCCAACGGCCAGCGTGACGCCAACCAGAACATTACTCTCGACGGCGTGGTCGCCGTCGATTCCCACCACTCCGCCATGCTCTTCTCCCCGTCCATCGAAGCCATCGAGGAGTTCAAGATCCAGTCCGCCGTTTACTCCGCCGAGTTCGGCATGAACTCCGGCGCCCAGGCCAATCTCGCCATCCGCTCCGGCACCAACTCCTTCCACGGCACCGCCTTCGAATTCCTTCGCAACGACACCTTCGATGCGCGCGGCTTTTTCCTGCCCGCCACCCAGAACAAGAACAAACTCCGCCGCAACCAGTTTGGCGGCGTCTTCTCCGGCCCCATCATCAAGGACAAAACCTTCTTCCTGGCCAACTACGAAGGCCGCAGAGAACGCCGCGGCTCCCCCTCCGCCACCGCCGTCCCCACGATGGCCATGCGCGCCGGTGACTTCTCGGAAATCCTCATCCCCGGCAACCGCTGGTATCCGGCCGACCCCAACCCTGCCGTCAACCGCGCCATTCGCGGCGTCAACTCCACTCTCCCGGTCCCCGGCAACATCATCCCGCGCTCCCTCATCAGCCCGGTCGCGGTCAACCTCCTGACCTATAAAAAGACCAGCCCCTTCGCCGACGGCGGCTTCCTGCCCTTCCCGAATCAGGATGACCTCGCCCGTTCCCGCAACTCCACCCTCAACCTCGCCGGCACCAACAACCAAATCCTCAACTCCGATCAGTACATGGGCCGGGGCGACCACCGCCTCTCCGATAACGACCGTCTTTTCGGCCACTACGTCATCGTCGAATCCCGCTTTGTCGACGACCCCCTTACCCGCGTCACCAAAACCGATACCGACTACCGCGCCCAGCACTTCGCCACCGGCTACACCAAGATCCTCTCTTCCCGTATGGTCAATGACCTCCGCTTTGGCATGAACCGCATGCGCGTCGTCCAGGCCGGCCTCCAGACCAACACCGACTTCACCCACCGCGACCTCGGCCTGGATATGCGCGTCGTAGGCGATGGCAACCGCACCCTCTCGTCTCTTGAGGAAGGCCTCCCCGCCATCGGCATCGCCGGCTACGCGGGCATCGGCTCCGGCAACCTCCAACTCAACAAGAAGATCGTCTGGGAAGCCTCCGACTCGCTCTCCTACACCCGCGGCCGCCACAACCTCAAATTCGGCGGACTCTACCGCTTCAACATCGTCGACTTCTCCGGCTCCAATCTTCCGCGCGGCCAGATGTCCTTCACCGCCGACATAGCCGGCATCCCCGACGCCATGGCCGCCTTCCTCTACGGTATTCCCCTCAACGCCAACTCCGCAGAAGGCGCCCCTTCCGGCTATATCCGCCAGACCAAATGGGGCCTCTACTGGCTGGACGACTGGAAGGCTACGTCTAAACTCACCATCAACTTCGGCCTCCGCTACGATTACTTCGGCCCTGTCTATGACGCCCAGGGCAAGATCCGCACCCTCTCGTTCGAACAGGGCAAGGTCCAGACCATCAACAACACCGTGGTCCCCATGCTCATCCCCAACCCCAACGTCAACGAGCCCCTCTACGAAACCAACAAGAAGCAGTTGATGCCGCGCCTCGGCATCGCCTACCGCCTCACCGACACCGCCGTCCTCCGCCTCGGCGGCGGAAACTTCTACAACGCCCAGCAGACCAACAACTTCTCCATCCTCAACCTCAACCCCCCGTTCTCCGGCTCCGCCGTCTTCCAGAACGACCGCAACAACCCCACCGCCACCATCACCCAGCCGTTCCTCGGCTCGCCCGTCACCGGTTCCCCCGCGGCGTTGCTCATGCTCGGCTACCTCGACGCCAACGGCCGCTCCCGCTATCGCAATAACGACATCTGGCAGTGGTCCGCCGAACTCGAAAAGAGCTGGGGAAAATCCTTCGTCACCGGCCTGGCCTATGTCGGCAGCGCCGCCAGCAACCTCGAACTGTCGGTCCAGAATTCCAATAACCCCGACCCCGGTCCCGGTGCCGTCCAGGGCCGCCGTCCCTTCCAGACCTACGTCGATTCCCGCAATCCCAGCGCCCTGCTCCCGCTCGGCACCATTCGCCGCAACGAGACCTACGCCTCCACCAACTACAACGCCCTCCAGGGGCGCGCCGAAAAACGCATGTCCGGCGGCCTCACCTTCAACATCGCCTTCACCTACTCCCGCGCGCATGCCATCGGCTACGGTGCCAATGAAGGCGCGGGCTTCGGTGCCAACTATCCTCAGAATCCTCGCAACCGAGAGGCCGACTACGGCCGCTCTAACATCGACCAGCGCCTCCGCTTCGTCTACTCCAACGTCTACGAACTCCCCTGGATGCGCAATGCCAAGGGTGCCAAAGGCTTCGTCCTCGGCGGCTGGTCTCTCAATTCCATCATCGTGCTGCAGTCTGGGCTGCCCGTAACCGTCGCCCAGAATGGCGATTCCCAGAACACCGGTCCGGCCTCCGCCCAGCGTCCCCACGTCGCACCCGGCGCCAAGGTCGATCGCGTCTGGGCCAATCGCTCCGTCACCCGCTGGTTCGACACCTCCGCCTTCGTCCGCTCCAAATTTGAAGGCTCCACCGGGGAGGGCCTCTTCATGCCCGGCACGCTCGGCTACGGCAACGCCGGCATCTCCCTGTTCGACTCCCCTGGCCAGAAGACCTGGGACTTCGCGCTCTTCAAGGATTTCCGCATCAAGGAAGGCCACAAGGTCCAGTTCCGCTGGGAAGCCTTCAACTTCCTGAACACGCCGCAGTTCTCCGCCCCCGACCGTACCCTGGGCTCCGCCACCTTCGGCCAGATCACCTCAACCGCGGTCAACAACCGGGAAATGCAGTTCGCGCTGAAGTACGTTTTCTAATCGGGGCGGCCTTCCGCCATACGCCTCGTTCGCCTGCTATGCTGTGACTTCAAAGTCACGGCGACTGCCCGTAGCTATTGGACCGGGCTCGGTCGAGCGATGAGGTTGGCATGGAACGCCGCGTAGCGCGATGTCTGTGCCTGCTGCTGCTGGTGGCTGTTTCCATGCGCGGGCAGGTAGGGTGGCGGTTTTGGACCGTTGCCGATGGAATGGCCGAGTCTTACACGCAGTCTTTGGCCTCCGGTGCCGATGGCAGTGTGTGGGTTCGCCATGGATCGGTGCGGGCCATGAGCGTGCTCGATGGCTATTCCGTGCGCCAGATTCCGGAGCCACGCAACGCCGCGGAAGTAAACTGGCTGCTGATCGCCCGGGTCTACTCGGATCTGCCCGTCCAGGCCTGGACCGTCGAAGATCGCGTCCTGAAGCAGTGGACCGGTGGCGAGTGGATCGCCCACCCGCTTCCACCCGGGACCAAGCCGGCAATGGGCGCCATGCCGGTGGGGAACGGTCGCGTCTGGGTGCTCTTCCAGGATCGGCTGGCCGAATACCTTCCCGCGGCAAGATCTTGGCGCGTGCTGAGACACAGTGCCGACGCCCATATCGGCGCCTTCGCCAGCATGATCCGCGGCAGCGGCGGGGATCTGCTGTGGATCGCCGGGGACCATGGCGCCCTGCGTCTGGACGCCGCATCGGCGTGGACCGAACTCAACACCGAACCGTTCGGCCTGCACCGCATTCGCCGCCTTCTGACCACGCAGGCTGGCGTCCTGTTCTTCACGGGCATGTCGCCGGCGCCGGACACCGCCGTGGTGGCAGCGAAGTGGGACGGGTCACGGATGCAGGTGCTGGCGCGATCGCCGCAGTTGGTACATGCCTGGCAGACCTCCGCCGAAGAGCAGTGGCTACTGGAGCGGGCGATGCTGCTACGCACATCGGGCGTTGCCGCAAGAGTGGACCGCCGCGGCCCGCTGGCCGGATCTACCTTTGACATCGGGCTGCAGCCTGCCGGCGCATTCTGGCTGGCCACCTCAGAGGGGCTCGCCCGCTACGCGCCGCCGCTCTGGAGCACGCCCGCGCCGCTCAATCACCTGGAAGAGGCGGTTTATTCCATCACCGAAGACCAGCGCGGAAAGTTGTGGTTTGCCGGGACTCAGCACTTGATCGAAAACGACGCCGGCTCCTGGCGTCTTCATCCGCTGCCGAAGGAATACCGGCTTCACACGGGCCCCACCGACTATCTGACATCGCTGCCGGACGGGCGCATCAGCGTGAAGGTGTTTCGCGGCGTCTCCGGCCACCAGTTGGTGCTGTTTGATCCGGCAAGGCGAACCTTCGAGGAGGTACGGCACCCGGAAGGGCTCACCATTCTTCTCGCCTGGCGTCGCCGTGATGGCACGCTGTGGACGGTAAGCGGGAAGCCCTGTCAGTTGGAGATCTTTGACGGCAGCACCTTCCGCAACCCGATTAAGCTGGAGCCCGAGTCGTGGTGCAACGATCTGCGCGATGTGGTGGAGACTTCCGACGGTGCCGTATGGGTTGGCAGCACCAGCGGCGGCCGCTTCTATCGCGGCGGTAAGGCGCAGGATTTCGGCCCCGCGCAGGGATATCCCGAACAGGCGGTCTTCAAAGTGATGGAGTGGGCCCCCTCGCGCGTCCTGGTGGCCGGGCGCGATGCGCTTTCCGAGTTCGACGGACGCGGCTGGAAGGTGTGGCGCACAGGACTGGACCGTACTCGCAGCATCATCCCCGACGGCCAGGGCGGGCTGTGGCTGGCCGCTGCCTCCGGCATTCACCGCTACCGCGACGGGGCCTGGATCAGCAATACTGAAGACGACGGTCTGCGGTCCGACATCGCCTATCGGGTGTTTGCCGACAGCCGGGGACGGGTCTGGGCGGGCACCAGTCGCGGCGTGAGCCTGTATCATCCGGAGGCCGATACGGAAGCTCCGCGCACCGAGATCAAGGTCGGCGATAACCCTTCCCAAGGTGCCGCCGACGGCAACGTGCAGATCACCTTCCGCGGCATGGATCGCTGGAAGTACACGCCCTCGAACCGCCTGCTGTATTCTTACCGCTTGGATGGCGGCGCGTGGAGCCCGTTTGCGGCCGACAGCGCGGCCTCGCTCCGTGCGCTCGCCGCCGGCCGGCACGTCATCGAAGCCCGTGCCGTGGATCGGAATGGGAATATCGGCCCGGCTTCGGCGCCATTCGCGTTGACGATTGTCCGTCCGTGGTACCGGCAGCCGGAGTTTCTCGTCATCCTGTTCCTTTCCTTCGTGGCGATTCTGTCGCTGTTGTATCTGGCGGCGCGCCAGTACCGGGCATTGGAACGGGCCAAGATCGCCGCCGAAGCCGCCAGCCTTTCCAAGAGCGCGTTTCTGGCCAACATGAGCCACGAGATCCGCACACCGATGAACGCCATCATGGGGATGACGGCGCTGGCGGCGGACCGCGCCACCGATCCGGTGCAACTCGACTACCTGACCACCGTCCGGGAGTCGTCCGATTCGCTGCTCGGCCTGTTGAACGACATCCTGGACCTTTCGAAAGTGGAGGCCGGCAAGGTGGACCTGGAGCCGGTGGACTTCGTGTTGAGCGAATGTCTGCAGGGCGTCATGGCCACGCTTCGCCTGCGGGCCGAGGAGAAGAACCTTCGCCTGATTTGCCGTATTGACGATGGCGTCCCGCCCTATCTGAACGGCGACGAGCGGCGCCTGCGGCAGATTCTGCTTAACCTTGTCGGCAACGCGATCAAGTTCACCGAAGCGGGCCAGGTGCAGGTGCGGGCCCGGATGACGGTAGCCACCCCCGAACCGGATCGCGTGCGGCTCGCCTTTGCCGTTCTCGATACCGGTGTTGGCGTTCCGGAAGGCCAGCAGAGACTCATCTTCGCGCCCTTTGAGCAGGGGGATGGATCCATCAGCCGCGCCTATGGCGGCACCGGACTCGGGCTGGCCATCTCTTCCCGCCTGGTGCAACTGATGCAGGGCAGCTTATGGGTGGAGAGCCCTTGGACCGATGAGGCTGGCCAGCGCGTCGCCGGCAGCGCCTTCCACTTTACGGCGGAGTTCAACGTGGGGCAGCAGCCGCGGCGGACAGCGCCCGTGGTCCGTCCGCGCCTGGAACGCACCCTGTCGGTGCTGGTGGCCGAAGACAACTTGGTGAACCAGAAACTCACTTCGCACCTGTTGCAGAAACTGGGCCATGCGGTGGAGGTGGCGGCCAGTGGGCGTGACGCCGTGCGCCTGTACCAGGAGCAGCCCTTCGACGCCATCCTGATGGATGTTCAGATGCCGCAGATGGATGGGTTGGAGGCCACCCGCGCCATTCGCGCTATGGAGGCCCGCGGCGCCCGGCACGTTCCGATCATCGGCCTGACAGCGCATGCCTTCCAGGGCGATCGCGACAAGTGTATGGAGGCCGGCATGGATGCTTACCTGACCAAGCCCGTCTCGCTGGAGGAGTTGGGGCGTGCCTTGGAGAGGGCCGCCGGCGGATGAAATACTGCCACAGGCGGCCGTTTGTTAAGATAAGGGGATGATGATGGCTCGGGCCGTCATCGCGACCCCAAGCCGGTGTAGCTCAGTTGGTAGAGCATCTGACTTGTAATCAGAAGGTCGCCGGTTCGATCCCGGCCGCCGGCTCCAATAACTCCCATTTCCAATCTCACGCCCCTGGAAACAGCTCTCCAAGCACCTCCGCCGCTTCCCGCATGACATCCGTTCTCGCCTGCTGCTGTAAGGCTGCGGCAAAGCGCGGAACCCAAGCCAGGTGCTGTTTCTCGAATGCCGCCACCTGCGCCGGCGGTGTCTCGCGGTCCAGCAGCATCGCATAGAACAACAACAGCAGTCCGATGTGGTCCGCCGGTTCGGAGTCCAGGTTGGGCGCAAAGCCGAACTCGCGATACCACCCGAGCGCCCCGTGGTGGGCCGGGCCCAGCAAGCGCCGCGCGCCCGGATCCTCCTCCCACACCGACTGCCATGGCGGGCACGGGGCACCCTGCGGGTTCAGAAACAGCCGCACATACTCTCGCGCGGCTTCCGGATCTGTGGCGGCGTCGGGCGCCTCCAGCAGGAGACGCCCCAGGGCCGCGCACAACGGAACAGCGTCCAGCGTGGCTGTGGTCATGACAATGGCTCCACCGAACAGACCGCATCCATGATGCACGACGCCCCACCGTAGTTGCCGGCTGCCACAAAGTCGTCGATGGAGGCCTCCGGAACCAGGTCCCCATCGCGCACCCCGCGGCCTCCCGCCGCACCCAGCAGGCGCGACTGGTGGCCGAAGCCATGCGCCACCATCACCGCATCGGGCCGCACGGTTTCGCTCAAATGCGCCGGCAGTCCGATCTGGCCGACGCGCGAGCGCACCAGCACCATCTGCCCTTCCCGGATGTTGAGCCGCGCCGCCAGCGCCGGATTGAGGATGGCGGCATTGGTGGGCATGATCTCATTCAGAATGCGATTGTTCTGCGTGGTGTTGCGTTTGTGGATGCCGGGAATGAAGGTCAGGTAGTAGAGCGGGTAATGCTCAGTCGGCATCTCGCGCTTGGGGTGCCACAACGGCAGTGCCTCTGCCCCCCGTGCGGCAAACTGCGGCACGTAGATCTGGCACTTGTTGTTGGCATCGCCCGTGGCGAAGCTGGTCCGCGGTGTGAACGCCGCACGGTTTTCGACAATGCCCTTGGCGCGAAAGTCGGCGAAATTCGTGCCTAACCCGGCGCGCTTCACCTTCTCATCCAGCAGCGTGTTCGGATTGATCCAGGCGCCGTCGGGTGTCTTGAAGTAGTCCGGACATAGCCGCTTGCCCAGTTCGATGGCTACATAACCGGCGGTGCGCGTTTCAAAGATCGGCGTGGCCACGGCGGCGCGCGCCACCGCCTGTGGGTACTTGGCATTGTAGTCGCGTACCACCACATCACTGGTCTCCAGGTACATCGCCGAGGGCAACACAATGTCCGCCATGGTCACCGTGTCGGTGGGGATGAAGTCCATCACCACCGTGAAGTCCACCTTCGCCATCGCCTGTTCCATCGTCTTCGGATTCGGGAAGGCAAGAATCGTGTAGGCATTCCAGAAAGCGAACTTGATCATGTCCGGGAACTTGTTCAGCATCCCGTCGGCAAGGGTGGAGAACAGCCCCGTATCGGTCTCCTGCACCAAGGGTAGTTTGTCTCGCCCATCGACGCGGCGCCCGGATTTCGGCGGATAGGCCGGCGGCGGATAAACGGCATCGACGCCTGGAACCGAGTAGGTGCGCGGGAAGTAGCGGCCGCCCGGCCGGTCAATGGTGCCGGCGAGCATGTTCAATATCGAAATCGCATGCACCAGTTGCGTCGCGTTCATGTAGTTGGCGCAGAGCGTCTTCTTATGCGCCGGCACGATGCCCCCGCCCGACGCGGCGAACTCACGGGCAATGCGTTGGATATCGGCGGCGGGCACGCCACTGATTCCGGCCGCCCACGCCGGACTGTACTGCGCAAAGTGCGCGCGGATCTGTGATTCGTACTGTGCGAAATTCGTGAAATTGTCGACGAATTCCTTGTTGTAAAGCTGTTCGCTCAGAATCACCTGGATCATGGCAAGCGCCACAGCCAGGTCCGTGCCCGGATTGATGTTGTGCCATTCGCTGGCCATGCGCGAAGTCGTCGTATAGGTGGGCGAAAAATGCACCACCTTGGCGCCGTTGCCCCGCGCCTTTACGATGCCGTTGGCGTACACGACCTTCGCCTTCGCCACCAGGTCCCAGCCGAACAGCAGAATGTACTTCGAGTTTTCAAAGTCATTGCACCAGGTTTTGCCGCCGGTGGTATAGCGCTGGACAATGCGATCGGTCTGGAAGCAGACGTCGATATGGTCAATGCGATTCACCACGCCCATGGCGTTCATGAAGCGCGCCCACAGGTCAGGGCTGGGCAGGGTCACAAACAGCAGTGATTCGGTGCCATAGGCGTCCACCGTTTCCTTCATCTTCGCTGCGATGGTATCCAGCGCCTGCTCCCAGGAAATGCGCTCCCACCCAGGGTCTTCTCCAAAACCTTTCTTCGGATTGGTGCGGCGCATGGGATACTTCAAGCGGTCCGGGTCATACAGGAACTGCGCGCCCGCGGCTCCCTTCCCACACAGGTGGCCTTCCCCATGAGCATCGTTGGGAAGCCCTTCAATGAAGCGCACCACGCCATCCTGGACGGTGGCCTGCAAGCCGCAGGCCGGCGAGCAGATGCCGCAACAGGTGGTGACTTTCGTCGATGCGGCCAATGTAGGGTCAGCCGCGCGGAAAAACTGATCGAAGGCGGACAGCGGATTGGCTGCACCCAGCAGGCCCGCGGCGCCGGAAAGACGGAACAGATTTCGACGGGTTAGTGACATGGCTTGGCTCCTATCTTCCGGATGGGTACGGGTCGGTTACGAAACGCAGGTGCGGCTTCGTGTATTCTCCGACGAAGCCTTCCCAGGATGGCGATCCCATCCCAGAAATCTCGCTCCACTTGCCCCATTGCAGGGCGCCGGTGGGGCATAGCGCGGCGCAGGCCGGTTGCAGGCCTTCCTCCACGCGGTCAAAGCAGCCGGTGCACTTTTCCATGCGGCTGGCACGCGCGTTCCAGGTGATGGCCTGGTGCGGGCAGAAATCGGCGCACTGGCGGCATTGCACGCACTTGGCCTGGTCAATCACAACGAAGCCATCCTGCGCGCGCCGCGTGATGGCCTTCACGGGACATACCTTCATGCACAGCGGATCATCGCAGTGATTGCAGGCCATCGAAAGAGCCTGCATGCGCACGTTGGGGAACACCCCGATCTCCTTCATCCTCACCTGGCGGTAGCGGACGCCCACGCCAATGTCGACGCGATTCCATTGCTTGCAGGCGGTCTCACAGGCGCGGCACTCGATGCATCGTTTCGGATCGAGCAGCCAGCCATAGCTTTCCATAGCATTTGCTCCTTGCTCCGTTGTCGCGGAGCGGTGAAGGTGCACGGTCTGCCCCGTTCCGCGCAGCATCTTCGATCAATGGCTGGGCCGCCCAAGTGGCTGTCAGGGCACGCGACCCAATTGGTTTCAGGGCTTACAGCCGAGCCCGCGAATCCAGCGCCTCCCGGCGCGGATTCGGATAGCGGTCCTCGTCGTCCGGAGACGGCACGGAACTCCGCCGGAAATCCTTCTCCAACAACACTTCCACTCCCTCATGGCGGCCGTAGATGCCCACGGTCTCCGCCGTGTACCAGGCGCGCGCCTGTTCGGCCGGCACGCGTACCTCCACAGTGCCGCCGTCGAAGATCACCTGCGGCTGCGGCACGCTGGCCGCAACCGCGCGGAAGGTCAGTGGCTGTCCGCCCGGGAACCGCAACGTCTGGGAGACGCTCCCGTGATTGGACAGCGAAAGTACGTCAGACCGGCGGAATCGCAACCGGACCGAGTTTTCGTTGAGCCGCAATTTCATGGATTAGGTCAGGCCTTTCTGAGGGGAAGGGCAACCGTTCTGCCCAAAGACTGCGCCCGGCTGCGAATCTGGGCGCGGATAACAGCGCGCACCTGTTCGCAGGCGGCTTTCACCTCTGGCATGGCAAGGGAACAGAAAATCCGGCGGCCTTGGCGCCGCGTGGTGACTACGCCCGCGGCCTTCAGCACAGCCAGATGCTGGGACAGGTTGACGGCGGTGATGCCGAGTTGCGTCTGCAACTCCGCCCCGCTGGTCTCTCGCGAGCCCAATAGATCCAGCAACCGTAACCGAGTGACACTCGAGAACGCCTTGCAGATCCGCACCTGCATTTCGTAAATCTCCGCGTCCGCGGGATACTGCCGCTTCGGACTGGACGGAGCCCCTGCCGGTGGCCTCATGGGTCCCTCCCGGGGCCCGGTGAAGAGCCCCAAGCCCGATTCTAAGATAGTTTCGAAATGTTGAAAATATGCAAAGTTTGCGCGGTCATCGCGGGCTGCCGGACTCCGATTCGTCCCTCTCCCGCCGCGCCATCGCGGCCAGCAGCTTCGGACGGACCTGCGGCCGCGTCCACGGGCACACCGCGATACAGATACCGCACGAAGCCGTTTCGGCGAAATAGGGAATGCATTTGTCGAAATCCACATACCACCGCTTCACGCCGCGCACCATCTGTTTCTCCGGTGCAATAGCGCCGGGCGGGCATTCCCGAGTGCAGATCTGGCACGTCTGGCAGAAAGCATCGGCGCCGAAGATGTCCGGTGCCGTTGCTTCCAACGGCATGTCCGTGGTGACGCCGGCCAGTCGAAAACCTGATCCAAACTGGCGGTTGATGAGGGATCCATGCTTGCCTAACTCGCCCAGGCCGGCAGCAATGGCAGGTGGGATGAGCAGCAGCGCATCGGCTGAAGGGCCCGGGAATGCACGCGCCTGGTAGCCTTGCGACCGAATCCAATTGGCCAGCGCGTAGGAGGCGCGTGTGCCGCGGGCATACTGCCGGCCGATATCGGTAACGCCGGCGCCGTTCGATTCATCGGAAGGCACCTGCTTCAGTTGCTCGTAGTCATGAGCCAGCCCGAGCACTATCACCCACGGCTCCTCAATGCTGTATCCCTCAAAGACGTACAGCGGGTCCATGGCTGCGATACCCACCGCGTCTGCTTCCTGCTGCTGTGCGAATGCCGTGACTTCGCTGCTGAACTGCCGGGCCGATGCCTCGCGCCGGCTGGCGGCAACTGGCACCAGTTCCGGATGCGTGTAGGCGGCGACAAAGGCCTCCGTGGCTCCCGGGCATCGCCGCGAACTTTGCCGGGCCGCCTTCTGCAACTCGCCATACGGGTGCTTATCCGGCGGGTGCCAGAAGAAGGGCGATGGACGCCGGGGCTCGGCTTCGCCAAGGCCATTGATAGGGTTGCCGGACTCTGCCAGCAGGGCGAGCGTCTCGGGCTTGGGCTGATAGCGCCTGGAGTCGGCCATACCTACTGCCGCGCCATGATCCAATCCCATTCCTTTGCCGACAAGGCTTCCAGCGCAGGCAGGTCGCGTTCCAACAGGTAGCGCTCCGCGATGAGCCGCTGCGCTTCCTTCCGTACCTTTGCCAGATAGGCCTGCTTGTTCTGGTAGCGCTGGATGACCACCTCTTTCGAGAACGGGAAGTAGGAGCCCACCATGCTGAACAACTCCTCAGGCGACCCTATGGCCGGATTGCGCAGATTCCAGCCCGTGTGCGCGGCCAGCGGTACGGCCACCTGCGGCGTCTTCAACCCGCCGATGTCGTTGCCGTCGGCATCCACCTGCGGCACCAGTACCGTAAACGGCGGCCCCATCTTCGGTGGTTCATAGGTCACAATACCGCGCGTGCGGAAGTCAGGGCCGAAGTCCAGCCGGTAAACATCGTGCAAGCGTGTGGGCGTCTTCACGTCAGGCCGCTTGGGGAAGCGTACCTGGCTGAGCGGCACCAGTTCCTTGCGCGCCACGTTCGGATACATCGAAGCGGGTGGCTCCTTGTCTTCGGCCAGCCAGCCTTGAAACGCATCCAGAAGCCCGCGGCTGAACCAGCCCCAGTCATTCGCATTGTTCAGATAGCGAGTGGTTTTCGACGGCCGCGGCGGGAAACTGCCCGGGCCATGATTGCCACCCGCCATCACATATAGCCGCGATGTCGGCCCCAGCGGCGCGTCGGCCTTGCCATCCAGCGACGTGTGCATCAGCGACGCGGCGCGTCCGTAGTATTCATAGGCGCTGTTGGTGTAGAAGATCTTCGGCAGCACGCCTTCCTTCTGCGCGCGCAGCAGCAGGCCACCCTTCATGCCCGTCACCGGGTCGCTCTGTTCCAGGTCAGTGAACGGGAAGATGTCGGTGGCGTAATAGAAGTTGAAGAACGGCCGCGCATCCCGGGAAGGCTGCGCGAATTGATGGTTGAAGTTGCCGCGACCGCCGCCCGCCACGTTGATCCACATGCCATCGAACACACGCCCGCCCTGTTCATCTTTGTTGAAGCCCTGATAAAGGAAGGTGCGCAGGAAGCGGCCGCTTTGCGAACTGCCGAACGCCAGTGCCCGGCGTGCGGCGGGTTTCAGCGAGTGCAACGGTGCCGGTGCCGTTCCGGCTTTCAACGCGGCGATCAGATCACGGATGCCCGCCATACCCAAGCCCGTCACCGGCGGATCCTGCGACTTGTACACCACCTCGTAGATCTTGCCCGACTCAAAGCCGGAGGTCTTCTCCACCGCGCCGCGGTCCTCACTAAACTTCCATTGCGACCGCGGAATCACACGCCGCGGGCCATTCGCCAGGCTGCGTTCGGTGAGCGTATTGCCCGGGTCATTCGGATCCGCGACCTTGTATGGAAAGAACAGCCGGTCGCCGAGCGAAATGCGCGTGATCGCATCGTCCGGCACGAAGTCCGACCGCACTACGCCCGTGATGGGGCCGCCATCGGGCTTCCGCGCGATCGGCACCGTGACGCTCATCAGTGGTGGTTCGCGCGGCACATCGAACTGCCAGCCAATCCACGCCAGCAGGAAGCCCTTCTCAAACAGCAGACCATCGCCGATTTCCGCCGCCGTGCGCGGATCATTCGAGCCCGCGCCCCGATTGAACACCGACACCAACCCCTTGCGGCCCCGATTCGACACCTCAAACAAAATGGTGCCGTTGCCCTTCGCCGGATCGCGCGGCGCGAACAACACGAAGTCGGCGTAAAACTCCACCAGGCCCTTCGCATTGCGTGGCGCCAGTTTCAGGTTAACGACGTCCTGGTTGGCGGCGGCCGTCGGATCCACGGCGAAGTACGCCTTTCCGATGAGCCGTTCGTAGGCACCGGTTTTGCCGAAGGCCCGGCCTTCGAGAATGGGCGATCGTTCCGTTATCTCAATGCGGGTAACCGCGGCAGGGAGAGCGAGAGGGAGCAGTAGGAGGGCGAGCAGGTTCCGCGTCACGCTGCCTATTGTAATAGCGCCGGGGCGCATTGCCACAACCGCCGTCCAGCATGTAATGCTGCGATCATGCCCCTCGATGCGCTTTTCTCGTTCGCCAATCTCGCGGTGCTGCCCGGGTGGCTGCTGATCGCCGTTGCCCCGCGCTGGCGCTGGTCGCAACGTTACGCCGCGTTGGTGGTGCCCATGTTGCTGGGGCCCCTGTACGCCTGGCTACTGGTGACGAACTGGGGTTCGGGCGGCGGTTTCGGCACCCTCGATGAGGTGGCGCAGTTGTTCCAGAACCGAGCCGTGCTGTTGGGCGGCTGGATCCACTACCTCATCTTCGACCTGTTCACCGGCGCCTGGGAGTCGCGCGATGCCGTAGCGCACGGGATCCCGCGCTGGGCCGTCGCTCCGTGCCTGGTGTTCACGTTCCTCCTGGGACCCGTCGGCCTCGGGCTCTACTTATTAGTCCGCGTGGCCTGGCGCCGGCATCTGGATCCCTACGAGGCTCGCTAAATGCTTACGTTTTGGGAATCGCTTCGAACCGAATACCCGGCGCTGGCCTGGACCGCACTGGTCAACCTGCTGTTGGTGCCGCCCTCGCTGGCTGGCCTGCTGCTCGACCCGCGCGAGGTGGCCGGCATCAGCCCCTGGATCAAGCCGCTGAAGTTCGAAACATCTATCGTGTTGTACGTTCTCACCGTCGGTTGGATGCTGCTGCAGTTGCAGGGCCCGGCCTGGCCGAAGCGCGTCGTGGCGTTCGGCGCCGCCTTCACGATGCTGGTCGAGATCTCCGCCATCTTGCTGCAAGCCGCCCGGGGAGTTGGCTCGCATTTCAACAACAGCACGCCGTTCAATGGCATGGTCTTCGCCACCATGGGTGTGATGATCGCCATGAATACCGCGTTCGCCGCGCTGCTGTTGTTTCTGTTTCTGTTCACGCCGTCCCCGTTGCCCCCTGCCATGCTGTGGGGCGTGCGGCTCGGCCTAGTCCTGTTCCTCATCGCGAGTGCCGAAGGAGCCCTCATTGTTCGCAACATGGCGCATACGGTGGGAACGGCCGACGGCGGCCCCGGCCTGCCGTTCCTCAACTGGAGCACGCGCTTTGGCGACCTGCGGGTGGCTCATTTCGCCGGGATGCACGGCATCCAGATTCTGCCCGCTCTGGGATGGCTGCTGTCGCGCCAGCAACGCACGGCGGGTGTCCCTCTGGTGGGCGCCGCGTTTCTCGCGATGGCCGCGGTTTTCGTCTTTGCACTCCGCCAGGCCTTGGCCGCGCGGCCTCTGTGGCGGGGGTAGGGCCCGGTATACTGATGCTATGGCGTTCGTGTTGGACGAGACCTACCTGCCGGCTACTCTGACCGTTGGTCTTATGACCGATGACGCCTTCGCCGATCTCTGTGCCGAGCATCCGGATCTCGCGTTTGAGATGACGGCACATGGAGAACTTATCGTAATGCCGCCGAACTTTACCCTTACCGGCGCTCGGAACAACTTTATCAGTGGAAAGTTGCTGGATTGGGCGTTGGCCGATAAACGCGGTCTCTCCTTCGATTCGTCCAGCGGTTGGAAGTTGCCGAACGGCGCACGGCGGTCCGCGGACGCCGCCTGGATCGACAGGGGCCGTATCCAGAACCTCGCTCCCGGCTCTCTTGGTAAGTACTGGCCAATCTGCCCGGATTTCGTAGTCGAACTCCGATCTCCCAGTGATCGTCTGCGGGTCCTGCGCGACGAGATGGCCGAGTGGCTGGCCAACGGCGCACAACTCGGCTGGCTGATCGACCCAGAAACCCGCTCGGCTGAGATCTACCGTCCCGGACATGAGCCGGAACTGCGCACTGATCTGAGCAGGTTAACCGGCGAGGGGCCGGTTGCTGGCTTCGTGCTGGATCTATTGCCGGTCTGGGACCCGCTCGCCTAAAATCCTTCACCACCACTTCCTGAAACCCTGGCTGGGTTGACCGTCTACCCATTTTTCTGGAACTTGGGTAGAATGTCTTCCGTAATGGGAAAAGAACCGAGAAACCGGATTGAGTTGTTGCAGGGCACCCTGGACATGCTCATTCTCAGGACATTGCAAATGGGTCCCGCGCATGGTCATCAGATCGCGAAGCATATCCAGCGCACCAGCGACGAGCTGTTGCAGGTGGAGCATGGTTCCCTCTATCCGGCGTTGCACCGGCTGGAGCGTAAGGAGCTGATTCAAGCCAAGTGGGAGCCGGCGGGCAAGGATCTGAAGCGGGAGTTCAAGTATTACCGGCTCACTCCCGCGGGCAGGAAACACCTGCGGGCCGAGGAATCGCGCTGGAAGCTGATGAGTGAAGCCATCGCGCGCATCCTTTGGCCCGCAACCGAGACGTAAACAAGGAAAGCAGGCGGCCTATGAGATGGTGGCGGCGGAAGCAGAAAGATGACGATCTGAAGCGCGAGTTGCAGGCGCATCTGGAGTTGGAGGAGGCGGAACACCGGGAGGCGGGCCTCAGCGCGGACGAGGCGCAGTTTGCCGCCCGGCGCGCGCTGGGCAATCGTACCCGCATTCAGGAAGACGTCCGGCAGGTGTGGGGCTGGACGTGGCTGGAGGCGCTGCTGACGGACTTGCGGGTGGGCATTCGCCGGCTGAAGAAGAGCCCTGGCTTTGCTCTCGCCTCCGTCATCACGCTCGGTCTAGGCATCGGCGCCGGGACAGCGGTGTTCACTCTGGTGAACTCGGTGCTGCTGGAACCGTTGGTTTATCGCGAGAGCGACCGGCTCATGGTGGCCTGGGAGCACGTACGGTTCCTGGGCGGGGACGCGGTGGGTCCCAACCCGCGCCACGTGGATCTCTGGGCACGGCGTGCGAAGGCCGTCACCGGCTTCGCCTCCTTCTCGCAAGGTGTGCGGGCCGTAAGTCCGGAAGGGCAGGCCACCCAGATTGCTGGGACAGTGGTCTGTACGCCCAACCTTTTCGACCTGCTGGAAGTACGGCCGCTGCTGGGCCGCACCTTCCGTGCCGGCGAGGGAGCCAGGGGCGAGCCGGCCACGGCGGTTCTCACTCACGCCGCGTGGCAGAGTTGGTTCGGCGGCCGTGCGGACATCCTTGGGCGCACCATCCGCGTGGAAGAGGCGCCTGTGGAAGTGGTTGGTATCCTACCGCCCGAATTCCAATTCCCCAACGCCAATGCTTTACGTGCATTCCCCTCCGGCCAGCCGAAGAGTGGTGTCCGCGAGCCTGCCATCTTTCGCCCCGTACAGTTCAACTATGGCGCCATGGAATGGAATGGCAACTACGGCAACTGGGTGACGCTAACCAGGCTGAGAAACGGCGTGACGGCTGCTGCCGCCGAAGCCGAATTGAACACCGTCCAAGGTCAGGTGTTGGGGGAGATGCCCGCGGGCCAAATCGGGAAGCAGCCCGGCGAGCTTCGTGCTTCGCTTCGTCCCATGCAGGACGTGATGGTGGGTGATGCGCGTTCCGGCTTATGGCTGCTGATGGCGTCCGTGGGTGGCCTGCTGCTGCTGGCTTGCCTGAACCTGGCGAATGCGCAGTTGGGTCGTGCGCTCAGCGGCAGCCGGGACACTGCGTTGCGCGCAGCCCTGGGTGCGGCGCGGCTGCGCCTGCTCTCCAGCGCCTTAGCCGAGAGCCTCATTCTAGCTGGAACGGGCGGCCTGCTCGGCGTGGGCCTCGCGGCTGCTGGGCTGGCCGCCTTCCAGCGTTATGCGCCGGTCGACTTGCCGCGGCTCAGCGAAGTACATCTGAACGGCAAGGTGCTGCTGTTTTCCTTGTTGATGACGCTAGCGGCGTGCTTGCTGGCGGGCCTGCTTCCCGCATTGCGGACACTCAAGACGGACCCGCACTCCGCCATGCAGCAAGGAAGCGCGCGCACCCATGGCAGCCGCTCCAGCCATGCGGCCCGCTCCTGGCTGATTGGGTTTCAGGTTTTCGGATGTACGGCTCTGCTGTTGGTGACCGGCCTGTTTGTCCGCAGTTTGGTGCATCTGCTGAATCAGGACAAGGGCTTTGAGACCGCGCACGTAGCGGTGGCGGAGTTGCGGCTGCCGCCGAAGTATTACCAGAAAGAGGCCGACCGCGTTGCCATCATCGATAGTCTCCTGCAGGGCTTGCGTGCCCTACCTGACGTGGAGTCCGCCGCCTATATGAGCGCCATGCCGCTGGAGGGGGAAAGCTGGGTGGAATTCGCAGGAAGGCCGGACAGGCCTGAACAAAAGGGCCCGATGGTGAATGCCCGTTGGGTCAGCGCCGGGTACTTCGAAACGACACGGCAGCGCCTGCTGGCGGGACGGTTCTTCGAAGAGCGGGATCGCGGCCGCGATGTCGCGATCCTCTCCGAAGGCGAAGCCGCGGCGCTTTGGGGACAGGAAGACCCGATTGGTGGGCAGGTGAAGTTGCTGGGGAAGACCTTCCATGTCATCGGCGTGGTGGCAGATTCCAAGTCGGCATCGCTTAAGACGGCTCCGGTGCGCATGGCATACGTGCAGTACACTTACCGCACGCCAGCCAATATGCTGTTCGTCGTGCGGGCGAGGGAAGCGGCCAGTGCGGTTGTCCCCGCAATGCGGGCTATTGTGCAGCAGAGAACGCCTGATATCGCCGTTGCCCGTATCAAGACACTGGATGCCCAACTGCGCGATTCTCTGGCTCGTGAGCGGTTCCAGACCTTTGTGTTATCCGCATTCGGTGCGGCAGCGCTGGCGCTCGCGATGGTCGGCATTTACAGCGTGCTCAGCTATGCCGTGGCCGCTCGCAGACAGGAGATCGGCGTGCGAATGGCATTAGGCGCCCGGCGCACCAGCATCTACCGTTTGACCGTGGAAGTCGCCAGTCGGCCCGTGCTTTCGGGATTGTTGGCCGGCGTAATTGCCAGTGTGGCGGGTAGGCGGCTGGTGGAGAACTCCTTATTCGGAACCAAGGCGATCGATCCGGCTTTGGTCGCGGCCGTGGTTCTTCTCTTCCTTGCGGCGGCCACGTTGGCAGCGTTCCTACCGGCCCGCCGCGCCGCATGCATTGACCCGATGGAGGCACTGCGGCCGGAGTGAACGCAATGGCCCATCGCTTGCTCCAGTAAGACTGCCGTAGCGGCTGATTTTGTAGTTTCCGCCGCGCATCGCCAACCGAAGGAGAACGGCAGGCAGGAAGGCGAACGGCATGTCCGCAGTGGGCCGGTGGAAGCTGGCAGCGACGACAGAAGTGCAGCAGGGTTTTTGCCGTTTCCCCTGTTGGCGGCCTTCAAGGGGGTGCTAAACCGCCCGTGAAGAACTACCTGGGAAGGCCGGCACAACCCGAGTCGCTTCCGCTGATACCGGCCCGCGCTTTTCATCCGCCTACGTCCGATTTCGCTGTTCCCTCCGTGCGTTTTCCTTCAGAATAGAGTTTGACGTCATCTACGCGTAGACGCCCGATTCTGACCCGAAGGAGGTACTCATGCGTTTGCTATTCGCAGCCCTGACCCTGATCTGCCTGCTGGGCTCGGTGGCCTTAGATACCGCGGCCCAGGAGAAAAAAGCTCCTGACAAGATCAAATATGCCGCCAAAACCGGAGCCGTCACTTTTGACCATGCCCAGCATGTGAAGGCGGCCAAGAACGACTGTAAAGCCTGCCACGACAAGTTGTTCCCGCAGGACAAGACCGCACCCCTCAACTACAAGGCCGCTATGCACAAGACAGCCGAAGCCAAAAAGGCCTCCTGTGCGGGTTGCCACCATCCTGGCGGCTCCACTTTTGAGGCCAAAGGCAACTGCGCCAAGTGCCACGTCAAAGGTGCCAAAGCCGGGGACTAAACTAAAGGAAGCAATGTCCGCGATCGTCCGCCGCCGCCTTCTATTGCTCACCGCCCTCGCCCTGCCCGGCGGCATCTTCGCCCAGCAGCGCCGCGGCGGCGACAATCGCAATAAAGTATCGCCCAAGGACGCCACGCCCGGCCTGCTCGTCGAATTCCACGGCGTGCTCCGCCGCCTGGAGAAAGGCAAGCTCGAACTGGTAGTCGAAGGCGACCAGGAACTCACCTTCTTCGTCAACAAGAAGACCGCATTCTTTGAAGGAAAGAAGCCGGTGAAATCCGGTGAAAAGCTGGTGGGGACGCTGGTCACCATCGAAGCCCGTCCGGAGTTTCTCAAGGACTTGGTGGCCGTGCACGTCACCGGCGGGCTTGGCGAGTCCGAGACTCCCGCGAATCCCCGTCACTAATCCTTCTGCCGTGGCATCCTGGAAGTTAGAGGATATGCATGCCCGATGAGAATCCCGCCCCGCCGCGGGAGGAAGCTTTTCTGCGCCTGTCGCGCACGTCGCCGCGCGACAACCAGCAGCGCCAACTGATCGTCAAATTGGATGGCGCCACGCTCGGTACCCTGATCTACGGACGCAGTTCCCGCGTGCCCATCACCGCCGGCCGCCACGAACTGGTCGTCAACAACACGTTCGTCTGGAAGACCGTGAAGTTCGAACTGAAGCCCGGCGAAGAGATCCACTACCAGCTCATCAACCGCAACGGGCGCTTCACCTGGTTCCTTGTCGCTACCCTGGGCGCCGGACCCATGTACATCTCCGTTGAGCAGGAACCCTCACCGCCGCACCCATAACTCCTGCGGAGCAGCCTTGGCTTTCAACTTCTGCTGCAGGGTCACGATCTTTGTCTGGACACGGCTGAGCAACGAATGCCGTGACGCGGTTACATGTCCGGGCAGGGTTTCCAGCAACCCACCGATCAACGGTCCCGGTCCCAGAATGGCCATTGGCGCCACGGGCGGTGCCACTCCTACCGGCATCCCGATCTTAACGCCCAGGCTTGCTCGCAGCAGCAGCGACGCCAGCATCTGTACGTCGTATAACATCACGATCGCATCCGTGCCGAACAGCGGCTTCAATTGGTTTACCGCCGCCGCGATGTCGTCCACCTTCGCTGTCGCCGCCCCAGGATAGATCCGCAACTCGCTGATCCGCGCTCCTGCCAACTGCGTCAGAATCGTACCCGCACTCCGTGCGAAGTCCGGTCCTTTCAGTTCCACTGTCTGGCCTTCCATCTCGTCCTGACTGATTCGGCCACCCGGATCGATCACGCCCATTCTCACCGGCAGCCGAATGCAATATACTGCTCAGCAATACGATGCTGAGGATGCTCCTAGCCTTGTCGCTAGCGCCTGCGGCTACTTCCGCGCAGAATGCTACGCCGGAGTCTGCCGCACGCCGGATCATCGAAGCCAAGTGTGTCTCCTGTCATGGCGCCTCGAAGATGGCCGGACTCGACCTGCGTCAGCGTCCTGCCATGCTCACCGGCGGCGCGCGCGGGGCCGCCATCGTGCCCGGCAAGCCCGAAGACAGCCTCCTCTATCGTGCCGTGAAGCGCGATGGCGACGTCAAAATGCCGCCCGGTAAAGCCGCGCTCGGCCCCGAAGAAATCGACGCCATCCGTGCCTGGATCGCCGCCGGAGCCCCCTGGACCGGCGAAGCCAAATCCGCGCCTTCCTGGTGGTCCTTCCGCAAGATCATCCGCCCGCCCGTCCCCGCTGGGTCAGCCTCCAGCCCCATCGACCGCTACATTAACACCGCGCTGAGCAAAGCTGGCCTCGCCGCCGCGCCGCCCGCCGATCGCCGTACCCTCATCCGCCGCCTCTCCTTCAACCTCCACGGCCTTCCGCCCGACCCCGCCGACGTCGATCGCTTCCTCAACGACAAAGATCCGCAGGCTTACGAAAAGCTCATCGATCGCCTGCTGGAGTCGCCCCGCTATGGCGAACGCTGGGGCCGTCACTGGCTGGATGTGATCCGCTACGCCGACACCGGCGGCTTTGAAACCGACGTCCTGCTCGCCAACGCCTGGCGCTACCGCGACTACGTCATCCGCTCCTTCAACAACGACAAGCCCTTCGACACCTTTGTCAAAGAGCAAATCGCCGCCGACGAGATCTGGCCCGACAACCTTGATCTTGCCGGCGCCTATGAGATGCCGAAGTCGAAGGCCGCGAATCTCGAGCGCCGGCTCGGCACGTCGCTCTACAGCCTGGGCGCGCTGCCCGTCGAATTCACCTTCTTCGGCGACCAGTGGCGCGCCGAATGGCAGGCCGAAGCCGTCGAAACCACCGCCGCCGCCTTCCTCGGCCTCACCTTCAACTGCGCCCGTTGCCACGACCATAAGTTCGATCCCATCAGCCAGAAGGACTACTACCGCCTCTCCGCAGTCTTTGCCGGCAGTGAGGATCGCGAAGTTCCCATCGTCAGCCAGATGGGCATCTTCGAATACACGCGCCATCAGGCCAAAGTCGTCGCCGCCGACCAGCTCAAACGCAGGCTGCAACTACTGGACGCCGCCGTGCGCGAACGCCAGAAATCGCTGCCCAAGGGCGCCAAGCTCGACTACACTCCCGAAGAACGTGACCAGCGCGAGAGCCTGCTCCGCCAACTCGGCGAAGCCTACATGAAGGCGCCTACCCTCTACGCTAAGGCCAACCTGCTGGTCCACACCGCGCCCGTTCCCGACACCCACGTGCTGGCCGGCGGCGAGTTCAAACAGAAGGGCGAGAGGGTGACGCCCGGCTTCCCGGCTTCGCTCGGCCCCGCCCCTGCTATCGATGAGCCCGCGGATACACAGTGGTTCATCCCGCGCCGCCGAAAAGCTCTCGCCGAATGGCTCACCTCGCGCGACCATCCGCTGCTCGCCCGTGTGATGGTCAACCGCATCTGGGGCTGGCACTTCGGACAAGGCCTGGTCGCCACCCCCAACGACTTCGGCCGCCAGGGCGATGCCCCCTCCCATCCCGAACTGCTCGACTGGCTGGCCGCCGAACTCATCGAAAATGGCTGGAGCCTCAAGAAACTTCATCGCCAGATCCTGCTCTCCGATGCCTACCAGCGTTCCAGCCAAGCCGTTCCCGCCTCGCTGGCCAAGGATTCCGAAAATCGCCTCCTCTGGCGCATGAACCGCCGCCGCCTGGAAGCCGAAGAGATCCGCGACAACATCCTGGCCACCTCCGGCGCCCTCAATGCCAAGATGTTCGGCGAACCCGTTGTTCCCGAACTGAGCCGCGAAGAGATGGACGGCATGCGCGACCCCTCCCAGTGGCCTATCACAGCCGATCCCGCCGAACACGACCGCCGCAGCGTCTATCTGTTCGTCAAGCGCAGCTTCCGCAATCCCATGATGGAAGTCTTCAACTCGCCGGACGCCAGCGCCAGTTGCGCCCGCCGCGAAGAGTCCACGGTCGCCCCGCAATCGCTGGCCATGATGAACGGCGAGTTCTTAACAAAGTCCGCCGCCCGTTTCGCCGCACGCCTCAAGAAAGACGCCGGGCCCGACCCCGCCGCGCAAGTCGACCACGCCTGGCGCCTCGCCCTCGGTCGTCCGCCCGATGCCGAAGAACAGCGCCGTGCCCTGGCCTACCTCCCCAACGCGGGCCTGGACAAACTCTGCCTTCTGGTCCTCAACTTAAGCGAGATGATCTATGTCGATTAACCGCCGCGCCTTCCTGGAACGCTCCGGCCTTGGCCTCGGCTGGGTGGCCGCCAACTGGCTGGGCCAGCGCGCCCAGGCCGCTCCCCCGGCTGCCGCCAAGACCCTGCCCGCCTCCGCCAAAGCCGTCATCTCTCTGTTCATGCACGGCGGTCCCAGCCACATCGAGCTGTTCGATCCCAAACCCGCACTCAACCGCCTGCACGGCCAACTGGTACCCGCCAGCTTCGGCCACGTGCAGTTGCAATTCTCCAAGTTCAACGAATCGCCGGTGCTCGGCTCTAAGCGCACCTTCCAACGCCACGGCCAGGCCGGCATCGAGATGTCGGACCTGCTGCCGAACCTCGCCCACCACGCCGACAAACTCGCCGTCATCAAAAGCATGTATCACGACGGCTTCACCCACACCGCCGCCCTCAACTTCCTCAACAACGGCTGGCCGCGCCTCGGCCGCCCCAGCGTCGGCTCCTGGGTGGTTTACGGATTGGGCAGCGAAAGCGACTCCCTCCCCGCCTTCGTCGTCATGCTGGAAGGCGGCATCAAGAGCGGCCCGGAGGTGTGGAGTTCCGGCTTCCTGCCCGCCGTCTACCAGGGCACCACGCTCCGCCAGGGGCCGTCGCCCATCCTGAACCTGAAACGCCCCGAAAGCATGACCTCCGCCAGCCAGCGCCAGTGGCTGGATGAACTCAAATGGTTCAACGAACGCCATCGCGAACCGCGCCGCGAGGACTCGGCCCTTGACGCCCGTATCGCCAGTTACGAACTCGCCTTCCGTATGCAGTCCACCGCGCCCGAACTCGCCGACCTCAGCAAGGAGTCGGCCGCCACCCGCGCTCTGTACGGCATGGATGACCCGCGCACCGCCGACTTCGGTGCCCGCTGCCTCATGGCCCGCCGCCTGGTGGAGCGCGGTGTACGCTTCGTCCAACTATGGTCCGGCAACACCACCGGCGGCGAAGACTGGGACGGCCACAAGCAGTGCGACGCCAATCACCAGCGCATGGCTGCTAAGACAGACAAGCCCATCGCCGGTCTGCTCGAAGATCTGGCGAAACGCGGCTTGCTTGATTCCACCCTCGTCGTCTGGGGCGGGGAATTCGGCCGCACCCCTACCTCCGACGGCAGCATGAACGGCGGGGGCGACTCGCTCGGCCGCGACCATAACCCGTACGGCTTTACAATCTGGCTGGCAGGCGGCGGCGTCAAGGGCGGCAAAGTCATCGGCCGCACCGACGAGATCGGCCTCCGCCAAATCGAGGACGGCGTACACGTCCACGACCTGCACGCCAGCATCCTCGCCCTGCTCGGCCTGGACCACACCAAACTCACTTTCCCCTATCAGGGCAGGGACTTCCGGTTGACCGACGTCCATGGCAGCACCGCCCTGGTGCCCCGCCTGCGTACTTGATTTCACACCCGGCGCGCGCAGCCGCCCGCTGCCCCTAAGAAAAAATCTTCGTTACACTACCAGATTCCTGTAACCCGGGGGCGAGGAATTCTCGTCCATGTCCCCAGCAGGGCCGCGTCCAAAGCCTTTACATTCTTAACATTAGGGGACGCGTGTGCCTTTACGAAGGGTCCGAAAAAGCGTGGAAACTATCGGCGATTGCGAACTGATGCTGGCCGTTAAGCAAGGCGACGGTGCCAGCTTTGAAGTGCTTCACCAACGTCATCGGGTGAGTGTGCAGCGGCTGCTGAACCGCATGACCCGCGACGCCGCCGTAGCCGAAGAGCTGTCGCAGGAGGTCTTCCTGCGCGTCTACCAGGCCAGGGAGCGCTATGAACCCACCGCCTCCTTTCATACCTGGCTCTACCGCATTGCGTTCAACCGTGCGTTGAACTGGATGCGTTCCCAGAGGGCGAGCCGCGGCGTGACCAGCTACGATGTCCCGGATTGCCAGCTCCGCCGCACCCTAACCGACAACATCCCGTCGCCCGAGCGCCAAAGCCTGCGCCGCGAAACCATCGAGGCCGTCCGCCAGGCCATCGAGGAACTCCCGGAGCGCCAGCGCACTGCACTCATCCTGCATAAATACCATGAGTTGGAGTACGTCGAGATTGCGGCAAGGCTGGGTATTTCCCTGTCGGCCGTCAAATCCTTGCTGTTCCGGACCTACTTGGGTCTCCAGAAGAGGCTCGAAAATTCTGTGCACTAATGCACAAATACATGCTCTAGCCTGCCGCTTGGCTGTACGATAAGTACCATAGCCTGGCATGCGTAGTCTCAGCGCGGCTATCCTGTGGTCTGTCATCGCCATCAGCGTGTCCTGTGTGGCCGTCTCGCCTCCCAGGATCGTTCGCATCGGAACCAACCATAGTCCGGATTTCAACTACATCGACGCGGCTGGCCGCCCCACTGGCTTTGGTGTCGATGTGATGAACCTCGCCGCCGCCCGCGCCGGTATCCAGTTGCAATGGGTGAAGTCGGCCACTGGTCCCGACGAGAGCTTTGCCTCCGGCATTGCCGACCTTTGGCCCGTCGTCACCTACTTTGAATCCCGCAAGGAATCGATGCATCTCACGGAACCCTGGTGGCGGCTCGGCACCATGATGTATACCCGCGAGGCGGACCGCGTTCGCTCGCTTGCCGAACTGTCCGGTAAGCGTATCCTGTTCACCAGCCCCTCGCGCCGCTTCGTGCCCACTCTCCAACTGCCGGCCACTGCCGTGATCGACATCGTGGCTCTGCCGCTCGACGCCCTGGTACCACTCTGCCAGGGCAAGGCCGACGCTGCCTGGCTCGATATGCGCGTGGTCGATTCGGTGCTCCTCAATCGGCCCACCGAGTGTGAGGGCGTCCGGCTGGCGTCGATGATGATCAGCGAAGGCGGCCGCGGCTTCTCGATTGGTGCCCGCTTCGGCTTTGAAAAACAGGCCGAGCGCCTTCGCGCTGAAATTGACAATATGGCGCTTAACGGCGAACTGCTGGAACTGGCGGCGCGCTGGAAGTTCATTGATCCCAGCGACACGGCGCTGTTCAGCTGGCTCAACACCATCCGCCTCAAGAACGACCGCGCGCGCCTGACCGTGGCTGTGCTGGTGGGCGTCCTCCTCGTCAGCCTTGTCTTCCTCGTCCTGCTCCAGAAAGCCCGCCAGCGCGCCGAAGCCAGTGCCCGCGCCCGTACCCAGTTCCTGGCCAACATGAGCCACGAATTGCGCACCCCCATGCACGGCGTCCTCGGCATGACCGAACTCGCTCTCGGCACGGAACTGTCCACCGAACAACGCCATTACCTCTGCCTGGCACGCGAGTCCGCCCAGCGCCTGCTGGTGATCCTGAACGACATCCTCGACCTTAGTCGCATTGAGAGTGGGAAACTCCAGATCGAGCACATCTCCTTTGATCTCCGTGACGTCGTCCATCGCTCCGTCCTGATGCTCTCCCTCCAGGCACAGGAAAAGGCCGTCTCCCTTCGCGAAGCCGTGGACGAGGACGTCCCGCGGTTCGTCCTCGGAGATCCTGCCAGGCTCCAGCAGGTGCTCATCAACCTCTTAGGCAACGCCATCAAGTTTACCGAGCAGGGCAGTGTCTCCCTGCTGGTCTCCGTACAGTCTGCCGGACATCCCCCGCGCGTCTCCTTTACTGTCAGCGACACCGGTATCGGTATCCCGGAAGCCCTCCACAAGCGCATCTTCGAGTCCTTCACCCAAGCCGACGCCTCCACCACCCGCCGCTTCGGCGGCACCGGCCTCGGCCTCGCCATCACCGCCCAACTGGTGCGCATGATGAAAGGCTCCATTACGCTCGAAAGCCAGTTGGGGAAGGGAAGCACCTTCACCGTTCGCCTCCCGCTGCGCGCTGCCGCCCCGCCCGTCATCGAAACCCCGACCTCCCCACCACCCGCACCGCAACGCACTGCCCCCAACAGCCGCCCTCTCCACATTCTCGTCGCCGAAGACAACCTCGTAAACCGTACTCTCGTCGAACGCTCCCTCGCCAAAGCCGGACACCGCGTCCGCTCGGTCGAAGACGGCCGCAAAGTCATCGAAGAACTCCGCAAGTCCGCCTTTGACGCTGTCCTCATGGACGTCCACATGCCCGAAATGGATGGCCTCGAAGCCACCCGCCTCATCCGCGAAACCGAGTCCGACACCGGCCGCCACATCCCCATCATTGCCCTCACCGCGCTCGCCGTTCGCGGCGACGCCGAGCGTTGTCTCGAAGCCGGCATGGACGACTATGTTGCCAAGCCGTTCCGCCCCGATGACCTCATGGATGCGCTCGCCCGCGTCTCCGAACGCCACCACCTTTAATCCATCCAGCCATGCTAGGCTACAAGCCGGAGCACCGCACCCTTCTTGATTCTGGTCGATCTGAACCTTAGCCGCCGCCTCGAACGCGCCGAAGGCAATGCCTGCCGTGAGTTTGCCGAAGCCCGTCAGAAACTCTATCCCGAATTCGCCGCAACCTGGCGCGAGATCGGAGGCGGCGTTGCGGTCTACGACGGCGCCGATTCGCCCATCACGCAGTGCCTCGGCCTCGGTGTAGCCCAACCCCTTATCGCCGAAATCCTCGATGACGTGGAAACCTTCTTCACCGAACGCGGCGCGCACACGGACCTCGAACTCAGCCCCCTCGCCGGCGTCGACGCCTTAACTTTGCTCTGCGCGCGTGGCTACCACCCCATCGAAATCTCTTCCGTGCTGGTGGGGCAGACGTCCACGTCTGCGCGCGACCTCCAGGTCGCGCCCTCCGCCAGCACTGTAGCGGTCGCCGCCGACACCACCCTCTGGTCCCAAGTTTCCACCGAAGCCTGGGCCGCCGAACTCCCCGACCTCCGCCCCTTCCTCGAACAAATGGGCACCCTGCAGTCCAACCGCGAGCACTCCGTCGCCTTCCTCGCCTACTACGAAGGCACCCCGGCCGCCGCGGCGCTGCTCTCCCTCCACGACGGCATCGCCATGTTTGCCGGAGCCGCCACCCTCCCCGCCTATCGCCGCAAGGGCCTGCAAGCCGCCCTGCTCCAGGCCCGCATGCAATACGCACAGGCTCACAACTGCGACCTCGCCATGATGGTGGCCGAGGCCGGCAGCGGCTCCCAACGCAACGCCCAGCGCCAGGGCTTCCAAATCGCCTATACCCGCCTCAAATGGCGGAAGGAGGCACCGGGTCCGGCACGGCCACCGGCCCAGGAGCCGCCGCCCGAATGATATCGATGTTGCCCTTGAAATAGGCGCCATCTTCAATCACAATTCCCGCCGCCTTGATGTCGCCGATCAGGCTCCCGTTCTCGTGAATGACGATCTTCTCGCTCACCACCACGCTGCCCAGCACCGTGCCGTGTATCGTCACCTCGCGCGCCTTGATGTTCGCCTTCACCTTCGCGTTCGGCGCCACGCTGACCGCGCTCTGCGTCTCCACGCTGCCATCCAGTTTGCCCGCAACGTATACCTCTTCCATGCTGCGGATCTCGCCCACCACATGCATGGTCTCGCCAATCACGGCCGCATTGCGAGGCAGCCCCTGGTGCACTCGCGGCTCGCGTCGGGGCTGAGGCGCCGGACTGTCTTCGCGGTTATTCCACACGTTCCCTCCAAGCCAACAGATTCGGGGAGTTCCCCATTCGCTTGCACTCCAAGGGCCACGCGTTTCTCCTTCACTTACCGCCACCCGTGCCCAAACCCCGGTAACATTTACCGCCCAAAATGTTATTTACGGATACCGCTCCATCCACCCGATCCCAAACTCCACCAACGGCCCGCTCTCAAACAGATAGCTATCCGCCTGCCCGATCCGCCCCTGCACCCCGCCACCGGCGGCTAAGAACTCCGTCGCAATGATCTCGAATGCGTTCTCAGGAAACCTGTCACTCACCGGCTCGCTTGTGTCGAACTCCTCAAACTCTACCCACTCGCTCTCCGCCATCCGTCGCCGGTACGTTACCACCCGCTTATCCGGAATCACAGCCTTATGTTCGGCATAATGCAGCAGCGTGATCGTATCCAGCGGCGCCCCGATCATCAGCACCCGCCCGCCGGTTTCCACGATACGCTCGAACGGCGACCCCTCTCCATACCCATACTGGAACGGATGCTCTGCCGTCAGCCACGCCGCCTTCGCCCCAATCGCCACCACACCAGCATCGGGATGATCGCTGCGCATCGCCCCCGGCCACGTACGCATCGCCTCATGCAGCACCCCGTGATCCCGCGCCGCCCGCGCCACCCGCTTGTCGAACACCGGGATGTCTTCGGGGTTGTCGTCTTCTTCAAAGAACGGCTCGAAGTCGACATACGCCGCCAGCGTGCCGCCCTCGCCAACCGCCGCCAGCAGCGCCCGGATCAGCGTATCCGCGCCGCCGATAATGGGTCCAACCGAACGCAGCCCGGCATGCACCATGACCACATCGCCATTGCGCACGCCGAGCTGCTGTATATCCGCCAGTAAGCTACGATAGGTCACTCACTATCGAGCTTACCTCTAACTACCAGTCCACCACCGACCCGTCATCGTCGTCGTACGCCGTACGATAAGGCCGCGGTTCACCTACCTGCGCCTTCAACTTATCCTCATCAATCGTAATGCCCAGCCCCGGCTCAGTCAGCAACGGACGGTACCCGCCCGTCACCGGTGGCAGCGGCTTCGCCAGCAGGTCGCTGTACTCGTTATCTCCGCGCTCCTGAATCAGGAAGTTCGGCACCGATGCCGCTATCTGCAGACTCGCCGCCAGCGAACACGGCCCCTGCGGATTATGCGGCGCGATCGGCGCATAGTAAGCCTCCGCCATCCCCGCAATCACCTTCAACTCCGTGATGCCGCCTGCATAACAGACATCCGGCTGCAGGATCATCGCCGCCTTCTTCTCCAGAATCTCCCGGAAGCCCCACTTGGTGAAGATGCGCTCGCCGGTAGCCAGCGGCACGTGCGTCTTCTTCGCCAACTCCGCCATCACATCCACGTTCAGCGCCTGTACCACTTCTTCATAGAACCAGGGATTGTACGGCTCCAGCGCATGCATCAGCACCTGTGCCGTAGTCGGCTGCACCGCGCCGTGGAACTCCACGCCGATATCCACCCCTTTGCCCACCTTCTTGCGCAGTGCCGCGAAGCGCTCCACCACCTCGTCCACCATCTGCTGCCCTTCGTTGTATTTGAACGGCGAACGCTTAGTGCCGCGCACGCCCACCTTCATGGCGTTCACGCCCGTCTTCTCACTCAACTGCCCGTAGACGCGCACCTTGTCCCGCGTCGGCCCGCCCATCAGCTTGTAGACCGGCACGCCGTAGCACTTGCCCGTAATGTCCCACAGCGCCTGGTCAATACCCGACGAAATCGCCGTCTTAATCGGCCCCCCGCGGTAAAACGCCCCACGATGGATCGCCTGCCAGTGATGTGCCACCCGGCGTGGATCCTTCCCAATCAGGTAATTGCCTACCTCCAACGCCCCAGCCGCGCAGGCCTTCGCGTCGTCCTTCAACATCTCGCCCCACCCGGTCACTCCGGCATCAGTGGACACCTTCACGAACACCCACGAGTTCTTCAGAACAAACGATTCGATCTTGGTGACTTTGATGTTGTCATTCGGCCCAATGGCAGCCGCATCGGTGCGCTTGGCGTTGAACGCCTCTAAAGTGAACAGCGCGGCCGGCCCATAAAACATCGAGCGCAGCCACGTACGTCGATCATACTTGGCAACAGACATAAACTCTCCTTAAAACTGGATGCGCGCCTGCATCTGGTAAAACCGGTTCAACGACGACGTCTGGCTCAAAATGCGCCCAAAGTTCGTCGACACCGGGTTGATATCCGGCGCCCCCATCTGCGACCGGTTCTGCACATTGATCACATCCACGCGGAATTGAAACCGCACTCCCTCCAGCAGCTTGATCTCGCGCAGCAGGTTGGCATTCCACTGGCTCAACCCATCGGCCCGCAGCCCGTTGAAGAACCGCGGAAATACCCGCGTCTGAAACGCTGCCGGCTGATTCGCTGCCACCCGCTCAAACGGTACCCCCGTATTAAACCACTGCTCCAGGCTCTTCGTCCCCGACGTCGCATCCGCTTCAAAGTTGTTGATATCGCCTTTGTAGAACAGATTGCCCCAAGCCAGCAGCGGACCCGGCTGGAACTCGTACGTCGCCGCCGCCTGCCACCCGCCCAAAATATGGTTCAGAATGCCCGTCTGCACGAACCGCCGCCCGCGCCCGAACGGCAACTCATAAATGCCGGTCGCCGTCAAACGATGCGGCCGCGCCGTATCGCTCACCCACCACACCGTCGGATCCGTATCGAATTCATTCTCGTAGATTGTCTTGTTCTCCTGGATCATCCGTGTATAGCTGGCGTTCAGGTTGAAGCCCTTCGAAAAACGCTTCTGGAAGTTGAACTCAAACGCATGCGTGCGCGCCTTCCCATCTGCCACCGCGTTATCATTCAATCCGTTCATATGTGGGAACGGCCGCAGCAGCCGGTTCTTCGCAATCGTCGGACTCGTGAACGCTCCGAGCGTCGTCATGTGTTGGTAGAGCACCGGATCGCTGGTCCGCAGCGCTTCAAAATTCGAAATGTGGAACGGATTCGTCACCTGGCGGTTCATCTCCGTCGCCACCGCGTTGTTACGCGTATTCCCACTCGCCCAGTACTGCGCCGGCAGCGCATCCAGACGCTGCGTTACGTTGATGCGGTCAATGAACTGGCCCCAATACGAAGCCTCCACCAGCACATTCGCAGACAATTCCCGCTGCATGCCCACGCGCCACCGCTGCACTCGCGGATGGCTCCGGTCATAGCCAGTGAACGTGAAGCCCTGGTTCACCCGCGCCATCGCTCCCAGCGCATCCCGCAGCGGATCGTCAAACCGCGTCCCATTCGCCCGCACCGGGAACGGATCGCTCAGCGGCGAGATGCCCGCCGCCGGATTCCCCGCATTCCACGTCTGCCCAAAGTCATTCGTCAACACCGTATTGGTCGCCCGCGAAAACCCCGTCTGGTCGGTGCCCTGGTTCATCACGTTCAACGTATCGAAGAATGTTCCATAGCCACCGCGGATCACCGTCTTCGGCGTGATCTGCCACGCCGCCGACAACCGCGGCAGAAACATCAACTCACTCCGCCACAACTCCCGGGGAGCCCCATTGCGGCCCGTGTACACGTTCCCGCCTCGTACAATAAACTGGCTGGCCGGCAACTCCGGCAGCGGGTTCCGCGCATAGGCCGCCTGCGCCGCCGCCGTGATCGGCAATTCAATGTTCGGATCAAAATACGAGATCGCCCGGTTATACCGCTCCGTCGGCCCTTTCTCATACTCCATGCGCAGCCCGAACGTTACCGTCAACCGCCGCGTCACGCGCCACGTGTCCTGCGCATACCACGCATAATACGGGCTCATCAACGCAAACGAATCGTTCGTGTCCACCGACATCCCCGTCGGCATCCCCAACCCGAACGTCGCCCACGTCAAGCCCAGCGCGCCCGCCGGATTAAAACCATCCTCATCCTTCCGCACAAAGTTATTCGCAAAGGTGAAGTTGCCCGACGTGAAGCCGCCATTCTGCCGCTGCGTCCGGTAATGCTGCCGGAAATCCACACCTGCCCGGATCGTGTGCGCATCGCGGATGTGCGACAGGTTGTACTTCACCGCCTGCTGCCGCCCGTACACACCTGGATCCACCGTCACCCCGATCACCTGGTCCCCACCCCAATACGTCATGCCCGGCCAGATCACGCGCGGCGTTGTACACACCGCGCCGCACTTGGTGTCCATGTACGCCGGCAATCCCACATCCGTCGGCTTATACTTCCGCAATCCCAAGCGCTGGTTGTTCAACAGAAACCGGTTCGCATCCACCGACACGTTCATCACCGTCGACGGGCTCATCGCATACGTCCAGTCCATCGCCCCGCCCAACGTCGGCCGCGTCTCGTTCCAAGCCATCAACCCCGGCTCGGTTTCATACGTGAAGTCCTGCGCATCTTCGATGTAACTGCTCTTCAGCCACCGGAAGAAGAACCGGTGCTTGTCGTTGTGCTGGTAGTCGATGCGGTTGTTCCAACTCTGGTAATTCACGTTGTTCGGCATCCCCGTCGCCAGATAGTTGTTGAAGGGCTCCCGCCGCGGATCCGTCGGATTGTTGTTCGGCAGCGGCATGCGCTGCGCATAGAAGTTGTACATCGGATTCTGCAGCCGGTTGCGCGGGATGATGTTCCCCGCGAACGGCGTCCGCACCACGTGGCCTGCGCGCGCTGGGTCCGGCCGCGTCGTCAGCGGATCGTACACCTGGTACCGCACCGCATCCACCGGCAGCAGCGCCGAATAATCCCCATTCCGCATCGCCGCTGTCGGCACTGTATAGTTGATCTCGCTCGGCCGCGCCGCCTGCTTATTCTTCAATCCGCTATAACCCAAAAAGAAGAACAGCTTGTTCCGCCCATCAAACACTTTCGGAATCACCACCGGCCCCGACACCGTTCCGTGATAGTTGTTCGTGTGCCCCGCGGGAATCAGCGGCGTATCGGCCAGTGCATCGGCGCCCGCAAGGTTGTTCGCCGCCCGCAACTGCGCGATCTGCGCATACCGTGCCTGCTTCACGAAAAACGACGCCGCGTTCCACCGCTGGTTGAAATACTGATACGTCGCCGACCCGTGCAGCGCGTTCGCCCCGCTCTTGGTCGACATCGACACGTTCAGCCCCGTCGAATGCCCGAACGACGCATCAAAGTTCGATGTCTCCACCTTGAACTCATCCACCACGTCCGGGCTCGGCATGAACGACGTGCGCCGGTCCGTCCCATTGGTCGACGCGCCGTCCATCGACCATTCATTCCCGCCAACGCCGCCCGGCATACTATACGCCGACCCGCCGCCCACCTGCCCCTGCACCAGGAACTGCGTCGTCCCCGGCACCTGCACCCCCGGCGCCATCCGCGACAGCATCGAGATGTTATTCCCCAGCACCGGCAGATCCATCACTTCCCTATGCGTCATCGCACGACCCGTCGACACCGTCGACGTGTCGATCATCGGCGCTTCCGACGTCACCGTAATCGACTCCGCAGCCGTCCCGATCTCCATCTGCACGTCGATGTTCAACCGGTCCCCAATCGCCAGCGTGATCCCCGACCGTACCGTCTTCTTGAATCCCTGCATCTCCACCGTCACGCTATAGGTGCCCGGCAGCAGCAGCGGTGCCTCGTAATACCCGCTCCCGTTCGTCGTCAGCTTCGAAACCGTGTTGGTCCCGGTGTTGATCACCGATACCGCCGCCCCGGCGATCACCGCCGCCTGCGAGTCCGATACCGTGCCGGCAATCGTCCCGCGCGTATCCTGCGCGGCCAGAATCAACGAAAAAATGAAAAATGCGTTTAGCAACTTGGCAAACATGGCTGTTCTTCTGAGAAGAACGATGTTATACCAAGTAACCAACCGGGGGCCACCACGTGTCTACCGTCCAGAGATCGCTGTACGATGTGGGGCTTGTTCGTTTTCTTCCTCTTCCTTCCGCTCTTCTGCCAAATCACGCCTCTACGCGCCGAAAATTTCGGCGACCTCCGCAACCTGAGCGACGCTCATACCGACGCCCGCTTCGTGCCCGTGCACTACCGCACTCTCGCCGAATGGCAGCAGCAGCGCGCCCGCATCCGCACCCAGATCCTCACCGCCGCTGGCCTCCATCCCCTCCCTGACCGCACGCCCCTACAACTCCGCCGCTCCCACTCCACCACCTTCGACAACTTCATCATCGAAGTCGTCAGCTTCCAGCCCTTCCCCGGCCTCCACATCGCCGCCAACCTCTATCGGCCCCTTCGCCCACGCGGACGCCGCCCCGCCATCCTCGTCCCACACGGACATTGGAAAAACGGCCGCATCCACGATGACGACGAGTATTCCGTCCCCAAACTCTGCGCCAATCTCGCCATGCAGGGCTACACCGCGCTTGCCTTCGACATGCTCGGCTACAACGAATCCCGCCAACTGCCCCATAAGTTCGGCTCCAGCACCGAAGAGCAACTCTGGAGCTTCCATCCGCTCGGCCTCCAACTCTGGACCGCCATCCGCGCCCTCGACCTCCTCCAAAGCCTCCCCTACGTTGACCCCCAACGCCTCGCCGTCACCGGCGCCTCCGGCGGCGGTACCCAGACCATGCTCCTGGCCGCCGTCGACGATCGCGTCAAAGCCTCCGCCCCGGTCGTCATGGTCTCCGCCCACTTTCAGGGCGACGACCCCTGCGAGATGGCCCCCGGCCTTCGTGTCAACACCAACAATGTCGAGATCGCCGCCGCCGTGGCGCCCCGCCCCTTGCTCCTCATCTCCTCCGCACGCGATTGGACCCGCGATACCCCCAAGATCGAATACCCCGCCATCCGCGACATCTTCCGCCTCTACAACTCCGCCGATCGCGCCGCCTTCCATCACACCGACGCCAAACATAACTACAATCGCGACAGCCGTGAGGCCTTCTACCGCTTCCTCCACCGCCACCTGCCGCGATCCGCCACACGCACCCCCGAACCCACCGAAAAACCCGTCCCCACCCTCCCCGAAAAGGCTCTCCTCTGGCCCAAGCCCTTCACAGAAGAGAACGGCTACCCTTCGCGTGCCCAGATCCTCAACGAATGGAAACAGCGCGCCCGCCGACAAGCGGAAGCTGCCTCCCCCGAAGCCCTCCGCGACCGCCTCCTCGCCATCATCGGCTTCGAATCCGCCGCTGTCCAATCCCTCGCCCTACCCCAATGGATGCTCCTCCACCGCCAGGGCCACGGCGAACGCATCCCCGCCCGCTGGATCCCCGGAACCTCGCCCAACACCGCCATCGTCGTCACATCGGCCGGCATCGACTCCGACACCCACCAGAAACTCACCGAAACCTACCGCGCCCAGGCCTGGAACGTCCTCTCCATCGACCCCTATCAGTCAGGCACCGCCACTGCCCCACGCCCTTCCCCTCGCAAGGACCACTTGGTCTTCCACTACTCCGACGATGCCTACCGCATCCAGGACATCCTCACCGCCATCGGCTACGCACCCACCCCCGCCGTCCTCGTCTGCGATAAAGACGCCTCCCCCTGGTGTCTCGCCGCCGCAGCCCTCTCCCCCACTCCGGTCAAACTCGATATCGCCGCCCAGCCCACCGAAGCCGCCTTCCTCGATCGCGTCTCCCTCCCCGGCTTCGAACGCGCCGGCGGCTTTCCTGCGCTTCTCCGCCTCAGCCGCAAGCCCTGACGCCATCTGTTAGCCTATCCGTTGACCCTACCCATGACGCGCCGCTCCCTGCTTGCCGCCCTCCCCGCCTGCCCGCTGCTCGCCGCCCCGCCGCCCGATATCCTCCAACTCGACCTGTTCCACCAGGGCGATCAAGGCGTCCACACCTACCGCATTCCCGCCCTCCTCGAAACCCGCAAGGGCACCCTCCTCGCCGCTGCCGACGCTCGCCACGAAAACACCCGCGACCTGCCCGGCCGCATCTCCCTCGTCCTCCGCCGTAGCTTCGATCGCGGCAAAACCTGGACCCCCATCCAAACCATCCGCAGCGTCCCCGAAGGCGGTGTCGGCGATCCCTCCTTCCTCCTCGATCCGCGCTCCGGCCGTATCTGGTGCTTCCATGCCTACGGCCCTCCCGGCATCGGCTTCCCAACCGCCAAACCCGGCGCCACCACCGGCCCTACCACGCTCCAAGTCCACGCCATTCATAGCGATGACGACGGTGCCTCCTG
>JAEUQF010000453.1 GCA_016789745.1 Bryobacterales bacterium | reverse complement strand
GACTTTTGCGTGCCGATATTGGGGAAGCGGTTGAACCCATACCGCACCGCCACCACCCACGTCGACGACGGCGTGATGGTGTTGTTGATCTGGGTGGCATCCACCTTGCGGGCCAGCAGCCACTGGTCTGGTGACGAGATGGTGGGATACGGATTCTCGCCCGGCTCATCGGAGTTGTACTTCAGATAGCTCAGGCTGGCCCGCCACCACTGGAACAGTTGATGGTCGAACTTGATGAACTGCTGATCGGCGAGGGAGGCCAGGGGGCCGGCACCGGCCAGGTTGAGGTCGCCATAGAAGCGCGTGCCGGACTTGTTCGGCGCCATGTAGGTGGCGGCGATGTTACGGCCCACCGTATCAATGCGGCCGCCGGGAATCACGTTGCCCGGAAACGGATCGCGGCTGCCATCGGCGCGCGTGGTCAGCGGATCATAGATGGTGAGCAACCCGCCGGCGTTGTTGCGCGATGCCGAGAAGTTGCCAACGCGCTCCTGTTCTGTCGGCGTGTACTGCTCGCGGCTGGCCGCCTGCGTATCGCGATAGCCTTCAAAGCCCAACCAGAAGAACGTGCGATTCTTGCCGTCGTAGAGTTTGGGGATCTTCACCGCGCCGCCAAAGCTGCCGCCATAGTTGCGGAAGGGCTGATCGGTGATCGCGCGGCCGTTGCGGTTGTTGAAGAACGTGTTCGCCAGCCAGCCGGTCTCGCGCATGTAGCCGAACAGCGACCCGTGATAGGTATTGCCGCCGGATTTCAGCAGCGTGTTGAACATACCGCCGCCGGTGCGGCCCATTTCCGAATCGTAGGTGGAGTACTGCACCTTCATCTCCTCCACGCTTTCGAGCGACGGAATAATGACGGCGCGGTTCGAGAAGTCCGTGATCGGAATGCCATCCAGCAGGTAGTTGTTGCCGCGCACCGGCCCGCCATTGATGGAGATCTGCGAGGAGCCCGATTGGTCCTGCATGCGGTTATAGGCGGGGTTGCCCACCTGCTGCACGGTCGGTGCCAGGCGCGACATCATGAACGGGTTGCGGCCCAGATTCGGCAAGTCGACAAGCTTTTGACGATCGATCACCTGGCCCTGCGAGGCACTGGCAACCTCCAGCAGCGGCGTCTCTTCGGTGACCAGTACGCTCTCGGTCACATTGCCGACTTCCATCTTCACGTCGAGTGTCACCGACTGTTGCGTCGCCACCACCACGCCCTTGCGCTCAAAGCGCTTGAAACTGGGTATCTCGGCGATAACACTGTAGGTGGAAGGGCTGACGCTGGAAAAGACATACTCGCCGGCTTCATTGGTGAGCCCCGCGCGCGTAGCACCTGTGGCTTCGTCCAGCAGCGTGACTTTGACACCGGTCATCGCGGCGCCGGCAGGGTCGGCCACCAGGCCGCGGAGATTGCCGAACACAGATTGCGCGAACGAAGGGAGTGCCAAGAGAGAGAGCAAAGGCAATGCAAGCAGATTGCGCATGAAAGTTCCTCGTTACGAATGTGGATTTCGCGGCCCGCGACAAGACGGGTCGACCGGACGGTCGAGACGGTTGGGCTTTAACGGGGAATCTCGAGGGAGGACGGGACTCGCACTAGGAGAGAAAGCCGGTGGCGACGAGGTCGACGAGGGAAACGGCTACCCCAAGCAGATTCTGGAGAAGAGGATACGATTCCAGGATGCTGGATATCAAATCAGGGATTTCAATGGAGCCGATCAGTTTTGCTTATGGCCGGCGATCCGGCGGGCAAGTTGCCGCAGCTCTTCCAGTTCGCCCGTTTCGAACTCGAGACGGGCGCTGGTCAGATCTTCCCGGCGTTGCGAGGCTTTGAACACGCCCTTACGGCTGTGGCCGGAGCGTCCGGTCATCATGTGGAAGAGTTCATGGGCGAAGACGCGGCCGAGGGCGCGGCCCAGCACGGCCTCGCGTTGGGACTCCTCGCGCGACAAAGCGGCAGCAGCGATAGAGCGGCGTACGTTATCGCAGTCGATCTGGCCGAACGGCAGGATGTTGTTGTCGGAGGTGTGGGACAGCCCGAGAATCGTCGGATCGCCGTAGGGGCCTAGTTCGCTGTACAAAACGCGCAAATCGCGGGTGTGGCAGTGGCCGCGGAAGCGGATGACGTAGAGGTTCGTGTGCACCTCGGTACCGGTTTGCGTACCCAGCAGGCGCCAGTCCAGCAGCAGCCCCGTGGAATCGAGCAGAGCCTCCACCTCGGCCCGCATGGCGGACTGCACCAGGGGCGACATCCCTGGAGCAGGACCCAGATACAGACCAATGGACGGGCGCAGGGAGCCGATAACGGGCTCCGCGCTTGCAACCGAGGCAAGAGCGAGACTGAGCAGAGCTATGCGCGACAGGGCCATAGGAACGCGAACCGAGCGTACACCGGCACTATAACAGAATGCGCTGGGGCAGGCAGGACCGAATTTGTTTACAGCGGACGTCAGGGCACGGCGGGCGATTTCCGGATGTCGGAGCGGCGCGTATCGGACTCCATCAGACGCATCCGCAGGTCCACACTCCGCCGGTCCCGGCTTTCCTCGTCCAGCAGATGAATGGACCACAGGCACAGCAGGCTGACGAACAGGTCCACCAGGTCACCAATTTCATTCCGCAAGCCCAGGAAGCCAACGCCGCGCTCGCTCAGCAGCGACACTGCCTGCAGGAACGGCATCATGCCGATCACCATCGTCAGACCCCTCAGCCTGGGATTGGTGAAGCGGCGCCGCACCAGCAGTATCGCGCAGGCACTGGTCAATAGATACGCTACGACGGATGAAAGGATCGCCGGGGTCAGTACCTTCATCGCACCTCCATGAGAGAGTAAATCGGCTGGAAACCGGAAGGCGATAGGGAGGCTTACCCCTTAGACGCTCGCTAGGGGGACCAGCCTACCTCTACCGCCCCGTACCGATAGCAAAGAGGTAGCCGTCGTTCTCCGTGTAGATACGGCCGTCATGCCCAATCGATAACGGAGTGTACGCCGCGCCGATCGCCAGGTTCAGGAAGATCCGCCCCAACTCCACGCCGCCCTGCCCAATCGCATAGAGGTTTCCATCTTCGGCGTTGGCGTACACCACGCCGCGCGCGTCTACCGCCGGGGCATTGATACACCATTCGAATCCCCCATCCTTCCGCGCGGGCAGGCAGCGCACCACGCCATCGATGCCGCGGCTGCACTCTTCCTTCGTTGTATTGGCGAATCGCCATTCCACGTTCAGATCAGGACTCAGTTGGGTGATGTAGTACGGCCCGTTCTCGCGCCACGGACAAACGCTTGTGTCGTTGCAGTAGGACCCGGCCTCGTAGTTGTTCTCCTTAATGACCACCGAGTAGGTGCCATCGTGCGGCCAGATGGCAGGAGTGATGTCCCAGCCGAAGTCGAAGGCATTCTGGAACCGGCCATTGGCATCGAAGTGGAACAGATGCCCGCGGAAGTAGTTGTAGCGCGTATAGGCGCCGTAAAAGACGCTGCCGTCGGGCGCCACCACGGGCGACGACGTGGAAAGATCATTCACGGTTCCCGCCGGCGCTTCGTTGGTGGCGGGGTCCACTCCGTTGGCGGGGGTGCCGGCGCGGCAGCCGCCCGGTTCGCCGATGGGCAACAGCACGCCGCAGCCGTCGCGCAGATGGCCGCGCAGGGAGGCTGCCCACTTCAGCGTCAGGTCGGGCTTCAGGGCGATGAGATAGGAGTAGCGGGACGCCTGTGGATGATGGGCGCGGCTGACCACGTATACGGTCCCGTCCGGAGCCACCGCCGGTGCGATGTTCACGCCAGGGCGCTGGCTCAAGCAGGGAACCGACGTCGGCACCGCGGTGGGCGATGGCGGCCACGGGAGCGCGCTGGCCTCAAAACTGCCGCGGCAGGTGCGCGGCGCGTCGGGGATGAGCGTCTTGTAGTCCACCGTGTGCATCTCTCCCATGGCGGAAATGCGCACCAGCCAAGCGCCCGGCACGTCGCCTCCGAAAAAACCCCAGGTATCGGCTGGGTCGCGTTCGATGACGTTGTAGAAAAGGTTGCCGTCGTTATCCACCGTGATCGGACCCACCACATAGTGATTGGCCTTGCCCGCGCCGAACGGCTCCCAGCGGCGGCGGAGGCGCCCGTTGTTGCGGCGCAGTTCCAGCAGAGCACCCCCGGCCGCCGGCACGAAGACGGAACTCGGCGTAAGTGCGGCGTGAAAGACCGGTTCCCAGCCGCCCAGCCCGCCGGCATTGGGAATGGGCTTCCAATCGGTGGCCACCGTCCAGCGTTCCACCAGTTCCTCCTTATCCCAGCGCAGCCGGCGGATGTTCCACTGCTGCAGGTGCCAGGCATCGAAGCCGCAGGGCCCCCGCTGGGGCAGGGAGAAGTTGCAACTGACGTACTCACCGGTCTTCACGGGGAGGAAGACGTCGCGGCCGTCCACCAGCGGCGGCTGGTAGTGCACCAGCAGGCTGCCGCCGGCTTCGCGTTGGGCAATCTGGGCGAACGGATCGTAGCGGACCTGCGCCAGCAGTCGCGATGGAGCCTGCCCGGCGATATCCACGGTTCCGGTGTGCTGGGCATTGCGGCCCCACTGCGGCCACGTCTGGGCAACCAGCGGCAGGGCGGCCAGAAACAGAACAACACGCATGAGGACCAGCGTAGCGGACGGCAAATGGACCGCGCTGGCCAAAACAGAATGAAAAAATCTGTTCCAAACAAAAAGACGCTTGAATGTTTTAAACATCTCTGGCACAATCTGGGAAACGCAAGTAACGTAGTGGCAGTCAGGCATGCGCGGAATCCCTTTTACACAGGACGTCCAGGCAGCTCCGGAACGGCGCTTCCGGCCGCTGTCGATCCAGTTTCCCAATGCCCTGATGTCTTCCAAGGGCCGCCACGAGTTTCGCGTTATCCCCTACGGCAATCTGAGGAGCCAACGCGTTCCCGCGGTTGCCGGCTTATTCAAGGTTCGCCCCAGCGCGGCGGCCGGTCCGGATCACGATGCCAACTTGTTGGAACGCCCGTCCCGGCGCGCTAGCGCGCTTTCCAGAACGATACCTGAGGAGAGAAATACGTGTCCAGAGAAACGGGAACAGTGAAGTGGTTTAATTCCGCCAAGGGTTACGGCTTCATCCAGCGCCATACCGGGGAAGATGTGTTCGTGCATCATTCCTCCATTCAGATGTCCGGCTACCGGACGTTGAGCAACGGCTCCTACGTGGAGTTTGAGGTACGGCAGGGCCCCAAGGGTCTCCACGCCGAAAACGTCTCCACCAATTAAGCCATTCTGGAAACGAACAGATTGCAAGAGGCAGTCCGGGCGCACGCCGCCGGGCTGCCTCTTCTGTTTGGGAGGGGCCCGAAATGTGGGTGGTGACCTGGGAGGGGCCAGCGGATCAGGCTGACTGGCTGCTCTGCGAAGACGGACTGGCCGGGGCCGAAGAGATCGAGCTGGACGGCGGGCATCGCCGGCTGCGTCTGTTCTTTTCCGATGCGGTACGGGCGCGGGAGGTGGCGCGGCACGCAGCCGGCACCATCGCCTGGGAGTCCGACGAGCCGCCGCTTGCCTACCAACAGCAATGGGCGCCGATTCCGGTGGGCCGCCGCTTCTTCCTTCGTCCGCCATGGCTCATCGACCAGCCGCCGCCCGGCCGCATCGAGCTGATCATGCAGCCCGGCGCCATCTTCGGTTCCGGCGATCATGCCACCACACAGCTTTGCCTGATCCTTCTGGGCGAGACCGTTACGCCCGGGGACATCGTCATCGACGCCGGCACGGGCACCGGCATTCTCGGTATCGCGGCAGGCCTCTTGGGTGCCGAGCGTGTGTATGCCTTCGACCTGGACCCCGCCGCCGTTACCATGTCCCGGCGCTCGGTCGAAGAGGCCGGTACGACGGTGCATCTGTGGGCGGGTTCCTGGGATAGCTGCCGCGGGGGCGTGGCAACGGGGCTGGTGGCGAATCTGCCCGGTGGCCTGCTGCTGGATGCGGTTTCGGATCTGCTGCCGCTGGTGCGGCCTGGCGGCTGGATGATCCTCAGCGGGATCCTGCCAGAACATCGTCCGCCGCTGGAGCAGAAGTTGGGCGCCCGGCCGCTACGCTGGCGGGAGCAGGATGGATGGCTGGGGCTGGTGGCGCAGTTGTGATAGGCTGCTCGCAATGTTTGTCTGGGTCTTCCTGTTTTCCCTCGCCGCCCCGCTTGCGGCGCAAGTCTCCTCCGGCGCCATTACCGGAATCGTCACCGACGCTTCGCAGGCCCGCCTGCCCAGGGTGGCGTTGAAACTCACCAACGTTGAGACGGGCGTCGCACAGGCGATCGAAACCAATGATTCCGGGGAGTACACCTTCCCGCTGTTGAACTCCGGACGGTACACGCTCACCGCCGAAGCCACGGGCTTCCAAACCCATACCCGTAACGACCTCACCGTGGAGCTGGGCCGTACGCTCCGTATCGACATCGCCATGACGCTGGGATCGGTGCAGGAGACGGTGAGCGTTACCGGCGCGGCCCCGCTGCTCGAATCCGAAACCAGCACCGTGGGCCAGTTCATCGAGAACAAGACCATCGCCGATATGCCGTTGAATGGCCGCCGCGTGGGCGAACTGCTCGGCTTGGCGGGTAGTGCCGTGTTTATCCAGGGCGACGTGATTCGTCCGCGGGTGACGCTGTCCGGCGGACGTGCCGACCAGCAGCAGTGGATGCTGGATGGTGTCAATGCCAGCAACATCGCGCTCGAAGTGCCGCAGGCGCTCTTCAATCCGCCGGTGGAAAGCGTGCAGGAAATCCGTATCCAGCAGAACGGCTATTCGGCCGAGTATGGCAACTCCAGCGCCGGCGTGATACTCACCACTACGAAGTCCGGCACCAATCAATTGCACGGCACAGCTTACGAATACTTCCGCAACGACAAACTGGACGCCCGCAACTTCTTCGCCGCCGACCGCCCGCCGCTGCGCTGGAACGTGTTCGGCTTCTCGCTGGGCGGGCCGGTGGTGCTGCCCAAGTACAACGGCAGGAACCGCACGTTCTTCTTTACGTCGCTGGAATGGCAGCGGCAGCGCATCGGTGTGGTGCGGCTGTTGACTGTGCCCACCGTGGCGGAACGTGCCGGCGATTTCTCGCGCACCACCAACGCCGCCGGGGCCACTACGCTGATCTACGACCCCAACAGCACGCCGCGCGCGCCCTTTCCCGGCAACCGCATTCCCGCCGACCGGCTTGACCCGGTGGGCCGCGGCATCGCCCAAGCCTTCGGCGTTCCTAACCGCGCGCCCGCCAATCTCGCCGGGGCGCAGAACTTCGTTGCCAATGCCGTGAACGCACTCAATATCACCACGTGGACCTCCAAGGTGGACCACGTGTTGAGCGACAAGGATCGCGTCAGCGTGCGCTACGTCCTGCACGACTTTCCCGCCTACACCACCGCCGTCTTCGAGCCGGGGCCGGACCCCAACGCCGCCACCAGTGAACGCACGGCGCAGAGCGTGCTGGTGAACGAGATTCACACCTTCACCCCAACCCTGATCAACGACTTCCGCTTCAACTGGCAGCCGCGCTTCTTCATCAATCGTGCCGCGGGCATCGACGAAGGCTGGATCTCGAAGTTGGGCCTGAAAGGCGTAGAGGACCGTGCGTTTCCGCGAGTAACGCCCGCCGGCTACACCGCACTTGGACTCGGCACGCATGAGCGCGTCCAGCGCCCCATCTGGGACATGCACATCGTCAACGGGCTGTCGCACTTCCGTGGAGCCCATTCGTTGAAGTACGGCGGGGAGGCGCGCTGGGGCCGCAACGTCGATATCTTCAACCAACTGGTATCCGGATCCTTGAACTTCGCGGTGCAGACCACCGGTGTGCTGGGCACCGCCAACACCGGCAACGCCATCGCCAGCATGTTGCTGGGCATGCCGTCGGCAGGCTCCATCCAGAGCACCCTGCCGCTTGACCGCCGGAGCTGGTATTACGCGTTCTATGTGCAGGACGATTGGAAGGCCACCCGCAACCTCACGCTGAACCTCGGCGTGCGCTGGGAAACGCATACCCCGCGCACCGATGCCGAGAACCGCCAGAACGGCTTCAGCGACGCGTTGCTGAACCCTGTTTCGGGAACCCCGGGCGTGATCACGTTCGCCGGCCGCGATGGCGTGGGCCGGACTCTTTACGACGGCGACTACAATAACATCGCCCCGCGCATCGGCCTGGCCTGGAAGCCCTGGGGCTCTACCAAAACCGTGGTTCGCGCCGCTTACGGCATCTTCTTCGGGCCGCCGCTGCCCGGCTCCAACAACACCAGCGCGGGCTTTGAAGTTGCCGGCGACTTCCAATCGCCGGATAACGGCATCACACCGGCGTTCCTGCTGCGCAACGGGTACCCCGGCGGAGTCACGTCCGCCAATCTCGATCGCGGCTTTGGCGCGGTGCGCGTGGGGCAGGCCGTGCGGTATGCGCCGCAGTTCATCGATCAGAAGCGCCAGTTGGGATACTCGCAGCAGTGGAACCTGATCGTGCAGCGCGAAGTCGGCTGGAACACGCTGATTGAGGCGGGCTACGTGGCCAACGTCGGGCATAAGTTGAACGGTCCGAACACCAGCGTCAATCAGGTGCCGCCGGCCCTGATGGGTGCGGGCAACGCGCAGATCCGGCGTCCCTTCCCGCAGTTCGGCAATGTGGTTTCCATTGCCCCCATGTTCGGCAATTCCAGTTATCACGGCTTGAACGTGAAGCTGGAGAAGCGCTTTTCGAACGGGTTCAACGTGCTCAGCAACTACACGTTCTCAAAGTTCATCGACGATGTGGCCGGGTCGTTTGAGAACGGAAACATTCCGGGAGGCGCGCAGAATCTGTATGACCGGCGCTCGGAGAAAGCCCTTTCGGGCAACGATGTCCGCAATCGTTTTAACACCAGCGCGGTATACGAACTGCCATGGGGACGCGGCCGCCGGTGGCTCTCCAAAGGGCCGGCCGCGGCCCTGCTGGGCGGCTGGAACATCGGCGCGATTGTCGTGCTGCAGGATGGCAGCCCCAATGGCATTACCACGCAGGTGAATTCGACCAATGCCTTCACACCGGGACCGCAGCGGGTGAACCTGCTCCGCGACCCATCGCTGCCGGAGGGTGACCGCACGGTCGGTCGCTGGTTCGACACAACCGCGGTGGCCGCGCCCGCGCAGTTTACGTTCGGCAACGCCGGCCGGGCTTTGTTTACCGGCCCTGGACTGTTCAACCTGGACATGTCGCTGCTGAAGAACTTTGCTATCACCGAGCGTTGGAACGTGCAGTTTCGGGCGGAGAGTTTCAACGTAGTCAATCGCGCTAATTTTGAAGATCCGAATACGGTTCTGGGCTCGCCGGTTTTCGGTGTCATCGGCGCCGCCCGGCCGGCCCGCAGCGTGCAGCTTGGCCTTCGCTTGAGCTTCTGAAACGAATTGCGAGGGCAACGTGTCCAACCCGTGGCGAGAGGTACATGCCATGCGGGACACAATCTTTCAGGATCGGGTGGAAGCGGGACGGCGACTAGGGGAAGCGGTGATGCGGGAGGTGGGCCACCCGCTGCCATTGGTGCTCGCATTGCCTCGCGGCGGCGTGCCGGTGGGCTTCGAAGTGGCACGCGCGCTGGACGCCGAATTCGATGTGTTCGTTGTCCGCAAGCTGCCGGTGCCTGGCAAGGAAGACCTGGCACTGGGCGCGCTGGCCAGCGGCGGCGTGCGTGTCATCAACCAGGCGGTTGTGGTGCAGACCGGCGTCTCGCGCGACACCATCGATGCTGTAACCGAACACGAATACGAAGAGGTGCAGCGGCGCGAAGGGCTGTATCGCGAAGGCCGCCCGGCAATTCCGGTGGAAGGCCGCGTCGTCATTCTGGTGGATGACGGGCTGGCCACCGGATCCACCATGCAGGCTGCTGCCCAGGCCCTGCGGGAACTGGAGCCGGTCTGGCTGGTGGTGGCGGTTCCGGTAGGTTCCACCAAACAATGTGAGCGGCTCCGCGCCTATTGCGACCAACTCATCTGCCTGGAAGAGCGGGAGCCGTTCGGCCCCGTCGGCGAGTGGTACCGGGAGTTCCCGAAGGTCACCGACGATGAGGTGCGCGGGTTGGTAGACAGCGCGCTACGGCAATACGCCGCGCGATAAACCTTCCGCTACAATGCGGGGATGCTCCGGCGTTCCTTTCTAGCCAGTGCGGCAATGGCGATGGCCGCCGAACAGCGGCCCAACGTCGTCTTCGTTCTGGTGGACGATCTGCGCTGGGACGAGTTGCGCTGCACCGGGCATCCCTTCGCCGACACACCGCACGCGGACCGGCTCGCCAAGGAGGGCGCGCTCTTCCGCAACGCTTTCGCCACTACGCCGCTGTGTTCTCCTTCGCGCGCGAGTTTCCTCACGTGCACCTACGCCCACACGCACACCGTAACCGATAACGTGGCGCGCGACGCGCTCAGCCACAAGTTGGATACGTGGCCGCGCCGCCTGCATGAGGCGGGCTATCGGGCGGCGTTCATCGGGAAGTGGCACATGGGCAATGAGGATGCCCCGCGCCCCGGCTTCGACAAGTGGGTCAGCTTCCGGGGACAGGGTGAATGTAATGATCCGGTGCTGAACGTGGATGGGAAAAGCGGCCGCACGAAGGGCTATGTGACCGACCTGCTGACGGATCATGCGGTGGAGTTTATCCGGAAGGAAGCAGGGAAGCCCTTCTGCCTCTACCTGGCGCACAAGGCGATTCATCCGAACGTGGTCCAGCGCGACGATGGGTCGATCGTGCTTTCGCAAGCCAGCGAGGCCGAGCAGTTTGTCGCCGCTGCCCGTCATAAGGACCTCTATACTGGTAAGCCCTTGCCACGCCGCCCGAACTACGGCGTCGTCCCGAAGGATAAGCCGGCGTTAGCGGAGGCGCCCGCGGGCGTTCCCACGCTAGGCCCTGAAACCGGCACCGATGACGCCACCATTTACAACCGCCTGCGGATGGCGAAAGCGGTCGATGAATCGCTGGGACGCCTGCTTGAGGCGCTGGAGAAGGCCGGCGAGTTGGACAACACGATCGTGGTGTTCACCTCCGATCACGGCTACTTCTATGGCGAGCATTGCCTGGGCCCGGAGCGGCGCCTGGCCTATGAGGAGACCATCCGCATCCCTCTGCTGGTGCGCTATCCAAAGCGTTTCCATGCCGGGGCGCGGCCGGAGAAGATGGTGCTGAGCGTCGATGTCGGCGCCACGGCGCTGGACTTGGCTGGCGTGAAACGGCCGGCTCCCTGCCACGGCCACTCGCTGCTGCCCGGCGGCAGGGAACGCGACGCCATCCTGGTGGAGTACTTCTCCGACACCGTGTTCCCGCGCGTTAACAAGATGGGCTACACGGCGGTGCGGACCAAGCGCTGGAAGTACATCCAATATCGTGACCGGCATGGCGCGGATGAACTTTATGATCTCGCCGCCGATCCGTATGAGTTGAAGAATCGCATCGGCGAGGCAGGTGTCCCGCTGGCGGCCTTGCGAAAGCGCTTGCAGGAGTTGCTGACCGAAACCGGTGGTCAGCCGGCGCGGTAGTTGCCTGCAGCCTCCGACGTCCGCAGATAACGGTCGTAGAAGCGCAGGGACTTGAGTTCTCCGAACAGCACCGGAGCCACGCGTGCCTGCGCGGCGCCGTTGACATCGCCCATTGCGGAAGGGAACCGCGACCAGCCGAACTGCCGCGCGGCACCGCCATCATTGAGTACGCCGTCGATCACCCAGGTGATGATCTTCGGCCCGCCGTCCACAATCACCACCACGTGCTGCCATTGCCCGATGCGCAGCGTGCCTTCGTGCGTGCCCGGATCGCAATCCCACTCGGCCTTCTGCGCTCCGTCCGAAAGGCTGAGTTGCAGCGTGAAGCGATCGGTGGTGGTCAGCGCGATGCCTTTGCCTGACGCATCGCGGGCATCCAGAATTGTCTGCCCCGGCGAGAGTTCCTTGAACCGAATCCACAGGTCGAGCGTGAACCCGCCGGACTGCAACGAGGGCAAGCGGGGCATATCGAGCGTGGCGTTGGGCGTTAGGTGCGAGGCACCGCGCTCCAGCACCAGTCCGCGACGCGTGAGGGTGCGATTCTCGTGCTGGCCCCACAAGCCCTCCAGCAGCGTGCGGTCAATCTCATGCACGCGGGCGATGGTCTTTTGCGTCTCGGTCACGAAGAACCGTCCGCGGTCCTCAATAAAATCGGGGTAGCTGATGCGCACCTTCGGATCCAGATCATACAGCAGGATCTCCGGCTGTGACCAATGGATGAAGCCGTTCTTCTCTACGCCGCCCGCGATCCAGGCAGGATTGCGGTCCTGGTAATACTGCCAGCGGCCGTTGTGTACGGTCTCTCCGCCGTGGTTGTGATACCAAAGCAGGAACCTGCCGTTGGAGAACTTCTTGACGAAGTTGGCCGCGCGCGGATGCTTGATGCGGCGGCCGCCGGGCGTGTAGGTGGCGTACGCGGACGGGGTCCAGGTGCGGCCGCCGTCACGGCTGTACGCAGCGCAGTTATATCCGTCGATGGTGCGGTAGGTGGCGTAAAGCGACCCATCGCTCAGCGCCACTGGATTCGCTTCATCGGACACCGGGCCTTTCGGCGCGCGCAGGCCTTCGTCGCCATCGGGCAGCAACTGCCACTGCACCTTGCTGGGGTCACGTTCGGTGGCGATGTTGTCACTGCGCAGGAAGCAGCCCTGCGATTCCACCATGGTGCCGGGGTTGCCCCATTTGCCGACTTTCGCGAAGCCGAAGTAGAGCCTGCCGCGGTCAAGGATCGGCTTGCCGACGCCCCAGAAGAACAGCACCTTACCCTGGTACAGATTCTCGCGGTCGATGCGCATCAGCCGCATCGGAATCTCGTAGCGCCCCTTTGACCAGGTTCGGCCGTTGTCGTCAGAGTACTTGTAGCAATAGGCTCCCAGCGTGTCGACGCGTTTGCCGATGGAGGGCGTGTTCGATCCGGTCACTTCGCGCAGATTGTCCCGGTTGTAGGTGTAGAACACATAGACACGGCCATAGGGCATGATGGCCGGCATCACCCAGGACGCCTCGGGCCCATTGGCGGGCTCAATGTCGATGAGTCGACTCCAGGTCTTGCCCTGATCAGAACTGATGGTCGCCACGATGTGCTGGCCGGGCTCGCCCTCCACGCCGCTGCCGGTGGTCAGCACGCAAAGCCAGTTGCCATCCTTCGTGATGACGACGTACGGCTGGTCGCAGTAGCCTTCCTTCGGAATCGGCGAACCGGTGCGGATATCGCGCGCATCGGCGGGTGTGGATTGGGCCTGTAAAGCCGGCAGTAGGACGGGAGAGCCAAGAAAGTCACGGCGGCGCATCGGAACCACTGTACCCCGGACCGCAAGAATTTTTTTCAGGGCGTGATCGATCCGCCGCCACCCCTGCGCCTGACTAGGTGAGGAACAAAGAAATGATTAGCCAGCCGGGATGCTCATTCGAATACCTGTGGAACCTGGTTCTGAAGAACAACCAGATCATTGCGCCAACGCCGTTTACGCCGGAATTGATGATGGCGATCTTCTGGGAAGAAAGCCTGTTCAACAACATCGCGCAGGTGGGCTCGGGCACCGCGGTGGGCTACGGCCAGGTGGAACCGGCCGAGTTCTACCGCTTCGACGCCAAGAAACTGAATAGCCCGAATGCCGGCATGAAGGCGATGGCGCAGCAGGCGCAGGCCAAGGGCTACCTGGTGCACAACCTGCCGCCGGTGGCTAAGAACGGCAACAAGACGGTATTGAACGGTTCGCTGACCGATGAGCAGGCGGTGCAGGTGTCGATGGCGCTGGTGCGCGACATGCATGAACGCGGCCGGTCGCGGAAGGGCATTCTGGACGGCTACGCCGGCGTCGGCTTTACGGGTCCGCAGGCCGATCACCTGAAGGGCAACGGCCGTCAGAAGGTGATCGACGGCTGGTTGCGCTGCGAGGCGAAGCTGATCAACTGCAACAAGTCCGATGCCGATGCGGTGATGTCGGCCTTGCAGGAAGCCAAGGCGTTCAATGCCTGGAACGAGTTCCGGGCGATCTTGTTCCCAAATGCGGCGCCGTCACAAGGCGTGCCCGCGGGCTTGCCGGCCGGCGGGGCAACCTCGGTGATGCAGCAGGTGATCCAGCAGACCGCGCAGGCTGCGTCGAAGGCGGCACAGTCGATGCAGAACGCCCGCAACGCCTACAGCAAGCCGGCGGCTCCGGCGAAACCGGCCTGGCAGTCGAATGTGGCCACCGGCAGTTGCAACCCCAACTCCGGGTACAACACGGCGTGGGGCAAGTGCTAACCGGGCGGGGTTGCCTCAATTAGTAGTAGTAAAATATACTACTATATGTGCCAGCCCCCGCAGATATCCTCTCTCAACTTTCCGGCCTCGGCTTTTCCACCCTGGAAGCCGAGGCCTATTTGCATCTGCTCGGCGCCGGTCCGCGTACCGGCTACCAGGTGGCCAAGGCAATCGGCAGACCCACGGCCAACACTTATAAGGCGGTGGAATCGCTGGCGAATCGCGGTGCGGTGATGATCGAAGAGGGACAGCATCGCCTGTGCCGTCCAGTCCCGCCGAAGGAGTTCCTGCGCCGCGCCAGCCGCGAGTTTCAGCAGCAGGTGGAGTCGCTGGAAACGGTGCTCTCGCGGATTGAGCCGGCCGGCGACGATGACCGTGTCTACAAGCTGGAAACGCCCGGGCAGGTGCTGGAGCGGGCCGAGGCGCTGATTGCGGAGGCGGAATCCGTGATCGTTCTGGATGCGTTTCCACGGGCGTTGGAGGCGCTGCGTCCGGCATTGGAGAAGCGGTTGCGGCGCAAGCAGGGAGTGGATGTTTTCCTTGAAGCCTATGCCCCGTTTGAACTGCAGGGCGCGCGGGTGGTGGTGGTTCGGGATGGCGGGGTGGCCTTGGCGCAGTGGCAGGGCGAGCAGTTGAATCTGGTGGTGGATTCGCGGCGGCACGTGATGGCGCTGTTTGAGCCGGAGTTGCGCGGGGTGCGGCAGGCGGTGTGGAGCAACAGCCTGTATCTATCGTGCCTTCATCACGCGGGCCGGTTGTGTGAGCATACGCTGATTCTGGCGCAACAGGCCTTGCAGGACGGCATGCCGGAGGTAGCGGGCAGGGCGCTGGCCGAACACCGTTTCTTCTTCCGGGCGCCGGTCCGGGGCCAGCAGGAATTGATGGACCGCTTCGGTCCGGCGGTGGAGGAGCAAGCATGAGACGGCTCATGGCACGGAGTCCGTGGCTGGGGTTGCTGGCTGCGTTAGTGGGATTTGTGGCATTAGGTCAGGGGCTGAAACTGGGCCTGCTGCCGCTGTTGCCGAAGGCGGCGTGGATCAGCCAGGCATTGCTGAAACTGAGTCTGATCGTGGTGGTTCTGGTGGTGGCGAAGTTAGAAGGATGGCCGGCCGCGGCGCTGGGCTTTCGCGGGAATCTGAAAGGGGCGGGGCGGTATTCGCTACTGGCGTTGCTGCTGGGTGTGGTGGCGACGAACGCCTCCATCCTCACGGGCAACCTGGGGATGGCGAAGATCGTCGGCCAGATGAGCCTGCCGAGCGTGATCTTCTGGGTGTGGATCGTCTCCAGCACGAGCGAGGAGATCTTCTGCCGGGGCTGGTTTCAGGCGCATTTGGAGAAGCACGCGCCATCGCCCATCGATCCGGCAGGGGTGCTGCTGCCGAGCGCAGTGCTGTTTGGAGCGATGCATCTGACGCTGCTGTTAGCAGGTGCTGGGGTGGGAACGACGCTGCTGATCGTGGCGTTCGCCACCGTATTGGGCTATATCACGGCGCTGGTGCGAGGCAGGTCCGGCAGCCTATATCCCGCGATTGCGGTGCACGTGGCGTTCAACGTTGGGGGAGTGATAGGCGGAGCACTCTACGTGATACTCTACCGGTTGACGACGGGACAACTGCCGCCTTTTGCGCAGCAGTAGTTTCCGGCGCCACGGCCTCTTCTTCGCCGCCGGGATCGACCGGGTCCACCGGATCGAGCGGGTCGGGAGGGACCGAAGGGGCGAAATAGATCTGCCAGGCAGAGTAGCCTTTGACGAAGAGGCGAGGCAGTTGACCGGCCTGCGTATCGGTATCGTCGGGGCCGGAGCCAAACGCTTGCGGATAGTAGGCTGGTGCGAAGCCGACGTGCTGTTCATCAATGAGCTTGGCTGGCGTGGTCCAGGTGCCGGGGTCGGCGAGATCCGATCCATAGGAGAGATAGATGCCCTCCTGCGGCCAGCCGGGCTCACAGCAGGCGCGGTTTAGCAGCACCACGTAGTTCTGCAGATGGACGTTCCAGTGGATGGCTGGGCCCCAGTAAGAGTCGGTGTTTTCGCGATCCCAGCCCACCCGCGCGGCCATCACCGGGGTCAGTGCTCCGCCGACGCCTGGGCTCTCCCAGTTACCGCGGGAGTACTTCCAGACCGCGCCGACGGGCGAGGCCAAATCGGCGACGGCGATACGGGCTATGGCGATGCCGTGCGTGGAGGCGGCGCCGCCATAGTTTGTGAACAGGAAGTAGAGGAACGCGCCGTCGCGGTCGGTAATGACGGAGAAATCCCCGTGGCCGCCGGCAAAGAAGCCGTTCGGCGCGCTGCAATTGAGGGGGTCGCCGGAGGACAGCACGATGCCGAGGTCGGCAAAGGTGCGGCCTCCGTCGCTGGAGACCAAGGCCCCGATCTTCGGCGCTGATAGCCGGCCGCCGCACACGTCGCCGGGTTCATGGTGATACCAGGCGTAGAGGTTGCCGCTAGCGTTGTCCTGCCAGACGGCTTCGATCCACAGCGGATAGTGGGTAGCCGGCGTGACGACGGGCGGGTCCGTCATGGTGAGCGAAGTGATGTCGGCCCCGCTCATGGCCATCGGTTGGGCGCCGGTGGAGGTGTAGACCCTTAGCTGTCCATCGACCCAGACGCCTGGGCTGTTGCCGTCCACAATAGGAGCAGGCATACGGACCTCAGGGGCAGGCACAACGTAGGCGACCTGGCCATAAGCCAGCCCTGCAGCGAGGAGCCAGCCGGTGTGCAGCATTCTTTCGATTCTCAATCCTTAGTAGAGATGAGAACCGCGAGAATAAGGCTACAGCGTTTACCGTAAAATTCTGTTAAGAACGGTGCAAAGTGGTGTCTACTGCGCTCCGATTTCTTTCAGAATTCGCTCCGCGCCATAGATCTTCGTCAAAGTTTCGGTAATGCCGCGGCTGTCCACCGCAACCGAGCGGTTCATCTTCTCATCGAAGCCGAAGGCACCACCCAGGGAGTGGATGTTGCCATCGAAGATGAGGCCGACGACTTCGGCATTGCGGTTGAAGACCGGAGAGCCGGAGTTACCGCCGATGATGTCGTTGGTGGTGACGAAGTTGAACGGCGTGGTCAGGCTGAGTTGATCCTTCTTTTGCAGCCAGCTATCGGGCAGGCGGAACGGATCGGCTCCCGTGGCCCGCTCAAAGGCGCCGCCGAGGATGGTGTAGGGTCCGATTTTACGCCCATTCTCCATCCAACCCTGCACCGATCCGTAGCTGATGCGGGGGCTGAAGGTGGCGTCGGGGTAGACGGTGGACCCGAAGACGGCAAAGCGGATTTTGGAGAGGGCTTCGCCGGCGCGAGTGAGTACCGGCTCGATTTCTTTCTGTTCCTGCAGCAGGTAGGCGCGCTCGATCGGCTCCACCAGCCGGGCGAAGGCGATCATGGTGTCCTGTGAGGATTCGACCGTACTCCAACCGCCGTCGAACAGTTTCTTGCGACTGGCTACGGTTTCGAGTGACGTGCCGGCCACCAGTTTTTCAGCAACCTCGCGAGGTGATTGCTTGCCCAGGATCTTCTTCACAGCCTGGTCATCCGGACCGAGCATTTCGCGCAGTTTCTCAAGAGATTGGGCCAGCTTTTCGATCTCGAATTCCTTGTGGATGGGAGCCTCGGAGAACAGACCCTGCTTCAACTGCGGCAGAGCGGCATCACCGTAGCCGGGCAGGCGTTCCGGACCGGGCTTGCCGAGTTCCTGCGTGGCGCGGACCAGAGTGAAGGCGATCTGATAGAGCTCCGAGCGAGCCAGTCGCACCAGGGGCGTGTGTTTGCGATACATCGCCCGCTGCGACTCCATGGCCTGGGCTACCTGATCCCACACCTTGCCGTACTCGGCCTGCCACTTGGGATTGGCGGCGACGCGCTTGCGGAGGTCGCGCTCGGCGTCCACTTTCTGGGCAAAGAAGCGCTTGTCCACCAGGGCTTCATATTCGCCCTTGAGCGCCTTGATGCTGTTTTCGACACTGAACAGATCGTCGTTGCTGATGCGCTTCTGTTCTTCGCCGCGCTGCTGGAATTGCCAGAGCATGCCGCGGAACTCATAGAGGGAGAACAGGCGGTTGGGGAGTTGGAAGTCGCGGACGTACTCGAGTTCGGAGATGGTCTTGAGCCGTTCGGTGCTGCCGGGATTCCCGGCGACGAAGGTGAGTTCGCCCTCTTTGGTACCGGCTTTGGACCACTTCAGATGATTCGGCGTGGGCAGCGGCTGGCCCTTGTCGTAGACGCGCACCATGCCGAGGTCGAGATCGTAGCGCGGGAACATGAAGTTGTCGGGGTCACCGCCGAAGAAGGCGATGCGGAACTCCGGGACGAAGACGAGGCGGACGTCCTGGTAGCGGCGGTACTTATAGAGGTCGAAGACGCCGCCGTTGTAGAGGCTGACTACATCGCAGCGGGTGTTATCGTCACCCTTCGCGCATTCCTCTTCGATGGCGGCTTTTTCGGCGTTGAGGGCCTTGGTGTAGGCCTCGCCGGACTTCCCGGTGACGGCCTTGGTGATGCGCGAGGTGACGGTGCTGATCTCGACGAGCTGGTTCACTTCGAGGTCAGGACAGCGCTTCTCTTCCGAAGCCTGGCGCGCGTAGAAGCCGTCGGCATGGATGTTCTTTTCCTTGGTGGAAAGCTGCTGGACGCAGGTGGAGACGCAGTGGTGGTTGGTCATCACCAGGCCGTTGGGGGATACGAAACTGGCGGAGCAGCCTTGGGCCAGACGTACGGTGGAGAGCCGCACCTTATCGAGCCAGTTTTGGGTTGGCGTGAAGCCGTACTTCTGCTGGACGGCGACGGAGGGGAAGTTATTGTAGGTCCACATTCCCTCCTCGGCGGACAGGGTAACGGGGAGGAGAAGGAGGACGGTGAGGAGATGTCTCATGAGGGGTTGCTCTTACCCTCATGGTAGCAATGGGTGGCTAATACTCTGGATTCCAGATGGGACCGAGGTGTAACGTGAAGCCCGGGAGTTCGGGATCACCGGAGAGCGCCTCCGGTTCTTCCAGTACCTCGACAGCCTGATTCGGCCAATAGACCCAGATGCGTCTTGTGATCGGATCGATGAGCCAGCCGAGCATGGCGCCGTTATCGATGTACTCCCGCATTTTGGCCTGCAAGGCGGGCAGCCTGTCGGTCCGCGATCGAAGTTCGATAACGAAATCGGGGCAAAGCGGAATGAAGGCATCCAAATCAATACCTGGCAAGGAACGCAGCCGTTCCTTTCGGACCCAGGCCACATCCGGAGACCGATTAGCGCCGTTCGGTAGGTCGAATCCTCCCGAACGAGTCGTAGCCGAGCCCTTGCTGGTTCTCGAGTACCCAGTTACCGAACTTTGTATTGAGATAGAAGTTGCGATTCGAAGACCGCGAATGCGCAGGCGCCATTACGATCACCTCCCCACTTGCCTCACGTTCGATACGCAGGTCTGGATTCGCGGCGCAGAGATCCAGATAGGCTTGCCGGGTGAGTCTGTCCTTGAAGACGGTCAGCGCCCCCTCTTCGGGAACATCGAAGATTGCCTGCACCATACGGATAGCCTACCGCCTTTGATAAACTCGCGCACATCATGCAGAGACGCGATCTATGGAAACCGCTGCTGGCCGCGCCGGCCATGCCCGCCGCCGCGCAGCAACAGGCTGCCCGCGCCAACAACGGGTTGCCGCCGTTGAAGATCACCGGAGTGAAAGTCATCCCCACCAGCGGGGGGCGGAACTATCGCTGGGTTTTTCTGAAGCTGTTGACCAGTGAGCCGGGGCTGTACGGGATCGGCACGGCCAGCAATCATTTTCAGACGTATGCGGTGATCACGGCGCTGGAGAAGCACCTGGGGCCGTGGCTGATCGGCAAGGATCCGGACCGCATTGAGGACCTGTGGCAGAGTTCGCATTACCGCACGTATTGGCGCAACGGGCCGGTGAACAACAACGTCCTGTCGGCGCTGGATATGGCGGTGTGGGATATCAAAGGCAAGCGCGCCAACATGCCCGTTTACGAACTGATGGGCGGGAAGGCTCGCGATGCCGTGCCCTGCTATGACCATATCGGCGGGCGCACAAAGGATGAGTGCGTGGAGGGCGTGAAGCGATCGATGGAGAAGGGCTTCCGGCACATCCGCGTGCAGTATGGCGCGGGTGGGTACGGAGGTGGCGGCTTTATTCCGCCGAATGAAGGCAACCGGCCGGAGGGCGGCTATCAGGGCTCGGCATTCGACGAGGAGTTGTACGTGCGCACGATCGCCGATGTGTTCGATTACGTGCGCAGCAAGGTGGGCTTTGAGCCGAAGCTGTGCCATGATTCGCATTCGCACCTGACCAGCGCGGTACAGGCGATAGAGTTGGCGCGGCGGCTGCAGCCGTACCAGATGCTGTTTTTGGAAGACGTGCTAGCACCCGAGCAGATCGACTGGTACCGGCAACTGCGGAAGATCACGACGACGCCGCAGGCCGTGGGTGAGGTATTCAGCCACCCGTATGAATACGTGCCGCTGGTGACGGAGCGCCTCATCGACTTCGCGCGATGCCGGGTGTCGGCCATCGGCGGCATCACGCCGGCCAAGAAACTGGCGACGCTGTGCGAGTTTTTCGGCGTGCGCACGGCCTTCCAGGAAGGCGGCGAGAATGATCCCATCAACCAATTGGCGGCGTACCACGTGGACATCTCGAGCACGGCGTTTGGGATTCAGGAGGAGAACGCGTTCCCGCCGTCGGTGCACGAGATGATGCCGGGTTGCGCGGAGATCCGCAAGGGCTATCTGTACGGGTCGGGCAAGCCGGGGCTGGGCATCGATATCAACGAGACGGTGGCGGCGAAGTATCCGCTGGGCGAGATCAAGGGCGGCGGGGTTTACGGTCAGGACCGGACATTGGATGGCGCGGTAGTCAGGCCTTAGCCGCGCCTGATATACTGGTAAGTTCATGTTCGTCGAATCTGTCCAGCATCATCACCATCGCCATCATCATGGCCATGCGTGCGCGCTGCGACGGGTAGAGTTCTAAGTACGCAAACCGAACCGAATTCTACGTTGCAGGCCCGCCGCGATTACGGCGGGTCTTTTCTTTGTGTGGGGGAAGATGGAGCTCGATTTTCGTAAATTGGACGGCATTCTGCCGGCGGTGATCCAGGACTACCAGACCGGCCGCGTGCTGATGCTGGGTTTCATGAATGAAGAGGCCTGGCGCAAGACGTTGGAAACGGGCAACGCGGTATTCTTCAGCCGTTCCCGCAACAAGCTGTGGCTGAAGGGCGAAAGCTCCGGTCACAAGTTGGTGGTGAAAGAGATTACCACCGACTGCGACCAGGATTCGCTGGTCATCAAGGTGGAAGCACTGGGCCCGGGCGTGTGCCATGAAGGGTACCAGAGTTGTTTCGTCCGCAAGTATGAGAATGGCGCCTGGGTCATCAGCGAAGAGAAGACCTTCGATCCGGCCAAGGTGTACGGAGGCTAAGGTTGAAACTCAAACTGGGCATACCCAAGGGCTCACTTGAAAACGCCACGATTGATCTGTTCAAGCGGGCTGGCTTTGTGATCACGACGTCGAGCCGGTCGTATTTTCCGGCGATTGACGATCCTGAGATCGAATGCATGCTGATCCGCGCGCAGGAGATGGCGCGTTATGTGGAAGACGGCGTGCTGGATGCGGGGCTGACCGGGCGCGATTGGGTGGAAGAGAATCAGGCCGATGTGGTGACGGTGGCGGACCTCATCTACGCCAAGCAGAGCTTCGGCAAGGTGCGGTGGGTGCTGGCGGCGCCGGAAGCCGGTCCTTTCCAGACGGTGAAGGATCTGGAAGGCAAGATCATCGCGACGGAACTGGTGGGCGCCACGCAGCGCTACCTGGCCCGGCATGGGGTGACGGCGAAGGTGGAATTCAGTTGGGGAGCGACCGAAGTGAAGCCGCCGGTGCTGGCCGATGCCATCGTGGAAGTGACCGAAACCGGGTCTTCGCTGCGTGCCAACAAGCTGAAGATTCTGGACACCGTGATGGAATCGAACACGCAGTTGGTGGCCAATAAGGAAGCCTGGGCGGATACGTGGAAGCGTCGCAAGCTGGACGATATCCGCATGCTGCTGGAAGGCGCCATCAGCGCACTGGGCAAAGTGGGGCTGATGCTGAACGTGCACCAGCGTGACCTGGCTGCCGTGCTGGCCGTGTTGCCTGCCTTAAAGAAGCCAACCATCTCGACGCTCAGCGATAGCGAGTGGCTGGCTGTAAATACGATTCTCGACGAGACCACCGTGCGGGTGATCATTCCGCGTTTGAAAGAAGCCGGCGCACAGGGCATTGTCGAGTACCCGCTGAACAAGATTGTGATGTAACCATGATCCGGATACTCGAAGCCAACCAAGCTGAAAAAATCCTCGCCCGCCGCACTGCCCGGTTAGAAGAAGCCGAGGCGGTGGTGAAGCCTATTTTGGACGCCGTTCGCAAGAAGGGCGATAAGGCGCTGCTAGATTACGCCCGCAAGCTGGACAAGCTGGATCGCGATACGGTGCTGGTGCCGCAGGCCGAACTGCAGGCCGCCGCGCAGGAGTTGCGGCCGGAGTTTCGCAATGCGGTGAAAGTGGCGTCCAACAACATACGCGGCTATTCGCGCTTGCAGATGCCGAAGCCGTTCCGCAAGGCGCTGTCGCCCGGGATCCGGCTGGGGCAGATTCTGCGGCCGCTGGATGCGGTGGCGGCGTACATTCCGTCGGGGCGGTATCCGCTGCCGAGCACGCTGCTGATGACGGTGATTCCGGCGCAGGTGGCCGGAGTGCCGAATATCATGGTGGCCTCGCCGCGGCCGACGCCGGAGATCTACGGCACCTCGGCGATTCTGGAAGTGAATTCGGTGTTCCAGATGGGCGGCGCGCATGCGATTGCGGCGTTTGCGTTTGGTACGAAGACGGTGCCGAAGGCCGACCGCATTGTGGGGCCTGGGAACATCTATGTGACGGCGGCGAAGAAGCTGCTGGCGGGTGAAGTGGGCATCGACTTCGTGGCGGGGCCGACGGAGATCCTGATCATTGCCGCCGATGGCGATCCGCGGTGGATCGCGGCGGACATGCTGGCGCAGGCTGAGCACGACGACGACGCGGCGGCGATCCTGCTGACGACATCGCGGCGTCTGGCGACGGCTGTTTCGCAGGAGATTGAGAAGCAACTCCGTGACCTGAGCACGGCGAAGACCGCACGCAAGGCCATTGACAAGAACAGCGCCATCTTCGTCTGCAATTCGCTGGAACAGGCGATGGAGATTTCCAACAACTTCGCGCCGGAGCATCTGAGCATTCCCGAGACGCGGCTGCTGGAGATGGTGAAGCATGCGGGGGCGGTGTTCGTTGGCCCCAACAGCCCGGAAGCCGCGGGTGATTATGCGGCCGGACCGAGCCACGTGCTGCCCACCAGCGGCGCGGCGCGGCTGCGCGGCGGTTTGTCGGCGGCGGACTTCGTGAAGGTGATCGCGGTGCAGGAGCTGAATGGCGAGGCGCTGCGGCGCCTGGGTCCGAGCATTACGACATTGGCCCGGGCGGAAGGCTTGGAAGCGCACGCGCGATCGGTTGAGGTGCGTCTTGGGAAGTGATCCGGCGTTACCGGCTTTGCAGCCGCGCGAGGCGGTGCTGCGCATGGCGCCGTATTCCCCGCCCACCGGGGGCCGGGCCGATAAGCTGCGCCTGGACTTCAACGAGAACACGATTGGCTGCTCGCCGAAGGTAGTGGCGTATTTGAAGGACGCGCTGGAGGCAAACCTGTTCGCGGTGTATCCGGAATACGGGGAGACGCGGGCGGCGCTGGCGAAGTTTTTCGCCGTTGACGAGCCCCAGATCGTGCTGACCAATGGCACCGATGAAGCGATCCAGGTGCTGGTGAACACGTTCGTCGACGATGAGGATGAAGTGCTGGTGCTGCATCCTTCCTATGCGATGTACCGCTTTTATTCTGAAGTGGCCGGCGCGCACGTGAAGGAGTTGTCGTATCGTGCGGGCACGCTGGCGTTTCCGTTGGAAGAACTGCTGGCGGCGATTACGCCGGCTACGCGCGCGGTGCTGATCGCTAACCCGAATAACCCGACGGGCACGGGTGTCGGCCTCCCGGCAATTGAGCGGATCTTACAAGCCGCGCCGCATTGCGCGGTGCTGATCGACGAGGCGTACTTCGAGTTCAGCAAGGTGACCGCGCTGCCGCTGGTGGCGAAGTATCCGAATCTGTTCGTGTCGCGCACGTTTTCGAAGGTGTTCGGGATGGCGGCGATGCGGATCGGCGTGATTCTGACGCAGGCGCAAAACGCGGCGATGATGCGCAAGTGCCAGTCGCCTTATTCGGTGAACCTGCTGGGAGCGATCGCGGTGCGGGCGGCGATTCAGGATACGGAGTTCGTGGAGAGCTACGTAGGCGAAGTGCTGGCGGCGCGGGAGATGGCCTGTGCGGGGCTGGCGAAGCTGGGGATCCGCACGTATCCGAGTGAAGCGAACTTCATTCTGTTTGAAGCCGGGGACCGCTCGATTTCGATTCGTGATGCGCTCAGGGCGCGCGGTGTGCTGGTGCGGGATCGCAGCTATGAGATTGCGGGCTGTGTGCGGGTGACGATCGGCACGCGGGCGCAGATCGAACGCTTCTTGAAAGAACTGGAGCAACTGTGGTGAGCGAGCGCGCGTGCCTGATGTTCGACATGGACGGTGTGCTGGTGGAAGTTACCGAATCCTATCGGGAGACCATCCGGCAGACGGTGGAGTACTTCACGCGCACGACGGTCACCTACGACGATATCCAGGCTTACAAGAACGCCGGGGGATGGAACAACGATTGGAAGCTGTCGCACAAGATGGCGGCGGATCTGGGCGTGGATGTCGATTATTCGGACATCGTGGACTATTTCCAGAAGCTGTTTCTGGGCGAATCGGGCACGGGGGATGGGCTGATCCAGAGAGAACGCTGGATTGCGCGGCCGGGCTTGCTGGAGAATCTGAGCGCGCGTTTTGACCTGGGCGTATTCACCGGGCGTCCGAAGGATGAAGCGATGATTACGATCAGCCGCTTTGCCGGTGAGATTTCGTTTCACCCGCTGCTGACCGATGATGATGTGGTGCATGGGAAGCCGCATCCGGAAGGGCTGCACATTGCTAAATCGCTGAAGCCGGGATGCGGCATGTGGTACGTGGGCGATACGGTGGATGATGCGCGCTGCGCCCGTGCGGCGGGCGTGCCGTTTATCGGCGTGGCCAGCGAAAGCCACAGCCGCCGGGAACAACTGTTGGAATTATTCGCCGCTGAACAGGCGGTTACGGTACTGGAAGACATCAACCAACTGGAGAGCTTCTTTGCGAACCGCCAAGCTGGAACGTAACACCAAAGAGACGCAGATCCGCGGCTCGCTGAAGATTGAAGGCAAGGGCCGGTATGAGATCTCCACCGGCATCCGCTTTCTGGATCACATGCTGGAGTTATTCACCAAGCATGGCGGGTTCGACCTGACGCTGCAGGCCACCGGCGATTTGGATGTGGACCAGCATCACACGGTGGAGGACTGCGGCATCGCGCTGGGGCAGTTGTTTTCGCAGGCGCTAGGGGATCGCAAGGGGATCAATCGCGCCGGGTACTTTGTACAGACCATGGATGAGACGCTGGCCGTCGTGGCGGTGGACCTAGGTGGGCGGCCGTCGCTGGTGTACAAGGATCTGGTGAAGGTGCGGCTGGTGGGCGATCTGCAGGTGGAGTTGATCCATGACTTCATGGAAGGCTTTGTGAATCACTGCGGCGCGAACCTGCATGTGAAGGTGCTGTACGGGCGCAGCAGCCATCATAAGATTGAAGCCATCTACAAGTGTTTCGCGCGGGCAATGAAGTATGCCTGCTCCACCGATGCCAGGTTGAAGGATCAACTGCCATCGACCAAGGGGCTTTTATGATCGGCATCATCGATTACGGGGCGGGGAATCTGCGCAGTGTGCAGAATACGCTGGCGGAGATCGGCGCGGCGTACAAGCTGGTGCATACGCCAGAGCAATTGCGCGCGGCGTCGAAGATTATCCTGCCGGGCGTGGGGCACTTCGGGCAGATGATGCGCGCGCTGCAGATGATGAGCATGCCGGAGGCGATTCGTAAGAACATCGGTGATGGCGTGCCGTTTCTGGGCATCTGCCTGGGGTTGCAGGCGCTGTATGAAAGCAGTGAAGAGGCGCCGGAGGTGAAGGGGTTGGAACTGTTGCCGGGGACGGTGAAGCGCTTCCAACATGACCTGAGGATTCCGCACATGGGTTGGAATGAGATTGCGCCGTTGCGGGATGCCGCCATCCTTCGCAATCTGGGGGCGAAGCCGTATCTTTACTTTGCGCATAGTTACTACTGCCCGGTGGGCGATGCCACCGCGGCTGTCTGCGATTACGGTGTGAAGTACACGGCCGTGGTTGAATCCGAGAACATCTATGGCGTGCAGTTCCACCCGGAGAAGTCCGGAGATTTGGGTCTGCGCATTGTGAAGAATTTCGTGAACCTGTAAAGGGGCCGCCGCCATGCTAGCCAAACGTATAATTCCCTGTCTGGACGTAACCGATGGCCGCGTGGTCAAGGGCGTTCACTTCGTCAATCTGCGCGATGCAGGCGATCCGGTGGAGTTGGCCGAACGCTACAACCAGCAGTGCGCCGATGAGCTTGTGTTTCTGGATATCACGGCGTCTTCGGATCATCGCGAGACGATGGCCGATGTTGTGGCGCGTACGGCGCGGAAGGTTTTCATTCCGCTGACGGTGGGTGGTGGGATCCGGTCGATTGCCGATGGGCGGCGGATTCTGATGGCCGGCGCGGATAAGGTGAGTGTGAATACCGCGGCGGTGCGGCGTCCGAAGCTGATCTCAGAGCTTAGCCAGGAGTTCGGGGCGCAAGCCGTAGTGCTGGCGATTGATGCGCGGCGGCGTGGGGATGGGGGCTGGAACGTGTTCACGCATGGCGGCCGTACCGATGAGAACATGGACGCGATCGAGTGGGCGCGGCAGGGCGAGGAGTTGGGCGCCGGTGAGATTCTGCTCACGTCGATGGACACGGACGGCGTGCAGACGGGCTTTGACTGCGAACTGACGAAGGCAGTGTCGCGCGCGACGAAGGTGCCGGTGATTGCCAGCGGTGGTGCCGGCAAACCGGAGCACTTCCTGCGCGTGTTCCTGGAGGGGGAGGCCGATGCGGCGCTGGCTGCGTCCATCTTCCACTACGGTACGTACACCGTGGATGACTTGAAGGAATACCTGGAAAAAGAAGGCATCACCGTTAGGAAGTTGAAATGATCATTCCTTGTATTGACCTGATGGACGGCAAGGTCGTCCAACTGGTGCAGGGCCGCGAGAAGGCGTTGGAAGGCGGGTCGCCGGATGAGATGCTGGAGAAGTTTCACGGCTTCCCGGTGATTCAGGTGATCGATCTGGATGCGGCCATTGGGCAGGGCGCGAATGATGCGATGGTGGAGTACATTGCGTCGAAGGCGCACATTCGCGTGGGTGGTGGCGTGCGCACGGCGGACCGGGCGCGGCAGTTGATCGAACAGGGCGCGAAGAAGGTGATTGTAGGGACGGCGGCGTTTAGTGCCGATGGGCCGAACCGTGCGCTGTTGACGGAGATTGCCGAGGCGGTGGGTGCGGCGAAGGTGCTGATCGCGGTGGATTCGAAGGAAGGGCGGATTGTGGTGAAGGGATGGCGGGAAGCCACGAACTTCACGGCCGAGGAGATGATTCGGGATCTTGAGCCTTACTGCGGCGGCTTTCTGTGCACGTACGTGGATAAGGAAGGCATGATGCAGGGGACGGACCTGGATTGGTTCCGGAGACTGCGGGATTGCACGGATCTGGAGTTAACGGCGGCGGGTGGCATCACGACATATGACGACATCATCGCGCTGGAGAAGTTGAATATTCACGCGGCGCTGGGGATGGCGATTTATACGGGGCGGCTGGATCTGGAACGGCTGCGGCACCACGATTTCTAATCGACGGGCGACCACTTCGTTGCAGATTTGCGGCACGCGTTTCCGGAAAATCGCGCGCAGAGCCGCAAAGGACGCAGAGAAAACAACGCCAGACAACTGGGCGAAGTGCCCGGGGGCGTCTTCCTGGTTATGGACGGCCCGTAGGGCCTGGGCTACTAGAACCCGATCAATCCACGTAAAGGAATTCGCTGGTGGATAGCAGCACGTGACAGAAGCTCTGCCATGCGGTGGCGCTGGCTTCTGGCGTGTTCAGGCGTTGCTCCATACTGGCGATGTAGCTGAGTTGTTCGTCGATCTCGACGGGCTCCGGGCGGCGGGTGAGGATGCTCAGGTAAGCGCGTTCGACGCGGGCGCGGTCGGTGAGGGCGGCGTCGGCTAAGAGTTGCTTTGCGAAGCCCGCCGAATGGGCGATCACGAATTTGCTGTTCAACAGGAACAATGCCTGCGGAGCCACGTTGGTACGGGTGCGGCCTTCATTCGATGTGGTAGCGTCGCCGAAATCGAAGATGTTCAGGAGATTCGGAATGCTGCCGCGGCGCACGGGAAGATAGACGGTGCGGCGGGTGATCTCTTCGGGGTCGGCCTTCTGGCGCTTGCCGTTAGCCGCGATCAGCAGCGTGCCGCCCATGGCGGGATCGAGCGAGCCATCGAGTGCCAGCAGGCTGTCGCGGATTTGTTCGATGGACATACGCTGGCGGCCGTAGCGAGACCAGAGGCGGTTGCCGGGGTCGGCGTCGCGAGTGGCTTTGGAAGCGCGCGCACTCTGCTGGTAGGTATCGGACAGCAGGATCAGGCGGTGCATGGCCTTGATGGACCAGCCGTTGTCGATGAACTGGGAGGCGAGGTAATCCAGCAGTTCGGGATGGGTGGGCTTTTCGCCGGTGCGTCCCCAGTTGTTGGGCGAGCGCATGAGGCCATCGCCGAAATGCCACTGCCAGATGCGATTCACCATCACGCGCGCGGGGAGTGGGTTTTGCGGGCTGGTGAGCCATTCGGCGAGTTCGCGCCGCCCGCTGCCCTTTTCAATAGCCGGCTGTTTCTCGCCTGCCAGGACGATAGGGAAACGCTTCGGGACCACGTCGCCCTGGTTGGCGAGTTGGCCGCGCAGAAAGAGCCGCTGTTGGATGGCCGGGCCATCTTCGACGGCGCTGATCAGGCCGGGTTCCGGGGGCAGCGTGTCCTTCAGGCGTTGGTATTCCTGGCGCAGGTAGGTGACGCGAGGGGACTCCGGGATATCCATCGGACCGCTGTCGAAAGAAGCGGCGCTGAACAGTGTGGGCTCTTCCTTGTTGGGCTTCGGGCGCTCCGGCAGGGCACGGTCCTGAAGCACTTCGCGGGCCATGCGGGTGCGCCAGTTCTCAAGCGAGGTGTCCCATTTTTTGAGGTCCTCGTCGTAGCCCTTCTGATACTCTGCGGCGACGGCGTGGATGGTGGCTGGCGTGGCTTCGAAGAACTTCTTCAAGTAGCTTTTCCTGGCTTTGTCGTCGGCGGATTGCAGGAACTTGACCCAGGCGGCGATGTGTTTGGCATCGGTGCCGGCGGGCGGCTCGGCCTTCTCATGAATGACGTGCCAGGCGGCTTCCAACGAGGAAGCGACTTTGCTCCGATAGGGTGCGGCGTCGCGGCCGAGATCCTCGCCATAGGCGTCCTCCATCTCCAGCATCTTGGCGTACATGCGGGTGCGATGGAGTTGGTAGCGGGCATGCCCGGCTTCATCGGCGGGCGCATAGTACATGTAGGCAATGGCGCCCGGACGGCCATGATTACGGAACTGCGTGGTGTTGGCGAAGATCCCGGCGAGCGCGTAGTAATCGCTGGTCAGCAGTGGATCGAACTTGTGGTCATGGCAGCGTGCGCAGGATAGGGTGAGGCCCAGCACCGACTTGGAAACCGTGTCGATCTGCTCGTCGACGATGTCGTAGACGGCTTGCAGACGGTCCTGCTGGGCGAGCGGTCGTGGGCCCAGCGCCAGGAAGCCGGTAGCGGTCAGATTGCGGCGGCGTTCTTCGTTCGAGACCGCGGGTAGCAGGTCGCCGGCGATCTGCTGTTGCAGGAAACGATTGTAGGGAACGTCGTTGTTGAAGGCTTCGATGACGTAGTCGCGATAACGCCAGGCATGCGGGTAGAGGTTGTCTTCATCGACGCCGGTGGAATCGGCATGGCGGGCGACGTCGAGCCAGTGGCGGCCCCAGCGCTCGCCATAGCGGGGCGAGGCCAGCAGGCGGTCGACCACCTTCGCGAACGCCTCTCGTGATTGGTCGGCTTCAAAGG
>JAEUQF010000118.1 GCA_016789745.1 Bryobacterales bacterium | reverse complement strand
TTCCAGGTAGTCGACGTGGTGTTCTTCGTCGATCAGGATCTTTTCAAACAGGTCGCGGGAGCCATTGTCGCCCGCGGCGACGGCGGCGTTGACGGCGCGGTTCAGGCGCGGGACCGCTTCATATTCGAGCGCGAGGTCATTTTCCAACTGCGCCTTCAGCGTGGTGCCGATGCGTAGAGGGAACAGTTCGCTCATCTGCGGCAGGGCATCGAAATAGAGCAGCCGCTCGATGACCTTTTCGGCATGTTGCATCTCTTCGATCGACTCTCTGCGGGTGATCTTCGCTGCCCGCTCGTAGCCCCAGTTTTCCATCATCTCGGCGTGGAGGAAATACTGGTTGATCGCCGTGAGTTCTGCTTTCAGCACTTCCTGAAGGAAGGCGATAACTTGGTCGTTACCTTTCATCTTGGTCCGTGATTCCTTAGACTTTGATTGTAGACCATGCCCGCTGTGCTCTTGTTTCTTTTTTGCGGGGCTGCCTTCGGCCAGCCGATGCAGGCGCTGTTTTATCTGACCGATTCGGCCGAATCGCTGCGCAGTTTCTATGAGCATGCGCGGCAGATCGACATCGTGGTGCCCACCTGGTATAAGACAGACGGCACTGGGAATGTAACCGGAGGGCCGCATCCGCGGGTGTTGCAGGCGGCGCGGGCCAGCGGCGTCGCGGTGATGCCGATTGTGGTGAATCCCGGCTTTCGCAAGGACATCTTCCATGCACTGGCGAACACGGCCGCCTTTCGGACCCGGCTGATCCGGTCGCTGGTGGCGGAATGCCGGCGTTACGGGTACATGGGGATCCAGTTGGACTTTGAAGGCGTGGCGGCGGCCGATCGCAGCCTGCTCACGCGGCTGGTGGAGGAGGCGTCGCAGGCGTTCCACAAAGCAGGCTTCCGGCTGGCGCTGGCGGCGGTGCCGCGTTCGCGCGACCGGCCGGCGCCCACTCCGCACTCGCAGTACACCTGGACGAATCTGCAAGGGGCGTACGACGTGGCGAAGCTGGGCGCGGCGGTGGATTTTCTCACCTGGATGACGTATGACCAGCACATGCGGTTGAGCACGCCCGGGCCGGTCGCCGGTTATCCGTGGGTGGTGGAGCAGGTCGATTATGTTCTGCGGCATGTGCCGCGCGGCAAGGTCTCGCTGGGGATCCCGCAGTATGGGCGGCGCTGGTATTCGGGCAAAGGCGGGATGGAGATGGCCACCATCGGCTTAAACGAAGCGCGGGCGCTGGCGGGAGCCGCGCGGGCGCAGATCCAATGGGACTCGCGTGAGCGCGCGCCGTGGTTCAGCTTCACGCGTTGGGAGGCCCGCGAGTATGTCTTCTTCAATGATGCTCGGGCGTTTCAGGAGCGCTATGAACTGGCGGCGAATCGCGGGCTGCACAGTGTGTCGGTATGGGTACTGGGGATGGAAGATCCCGACATCTGGAAACTGTTGAAGCGCCGGTAAGCGCCGCTTCCGGCTTACAATGAGGACTGCTTGCAACCTGACGAACGCCTTCGCCCGCACAGCGTGGATGATCCGCCGCCGTTTCTCGGCACCTGGAACAACGTGTATCTGGCCATTGTGCTGTATCTGGCCTTGCTGATCGCGGCGTTTGGATGGTTCACCCTGGCCTTTACGCCGGTGGTGATCCGGTGACCACGCTTGACTGGGTGGTGCTGGTCGGCTGGCTGCTGGTCACCATTGTCTACGGGCTGTACAAGGCGCGCGGCAGTAACACCACGCAGGCCTATTTGTTGGCGGGCAAGTCGATGCCCTGGTATGCGATCGGGCTGTCGATCATGGCCACGCAGGCCAGTGCCATTACGTTCATTTCCACGACGGGGCAATCGTATGTCGATGGCATGCGGTTCGTGCAGTTCTACTTTGGACTGCCGCTGGCGATGGTGATTCTGTCGATGACGGCGGTGCCGATCTTCCATCGCGCCGACGTTTATACGGCGTATGAATACCTGGGACAGCGGTTTGACCGCAGGGCTCGCACGCTGGTGAGCCTGCTGTTTCTGGTGTCGCGCGGGTTGGGGGCGGGCGTGGCGCTGTATGCGCCGGCGGTGGTGCTGTCGGTGGCGCTGGGCTTTTCCGAGCGCTGGACCACGATCCTCATGGGCGTGCTGGTGGTGGGCTACACGACCATGGGCGGTGTGAAGGCCGTGACCTGGAGCGATGTGCAGCAGATGCTGCTGATCTTCGGCGGGCTGGTGACGGCGTTGTTCCTGGCGGTGTGGAATCTTCCGGCGGACATCGGATTGGGCGATGCGGTTTCCATTGCCGGTGCGGCCGGGCGGCTGAATGCCATCGTAACCACCTTCGACTGGGATGACCGCTACAACGTGTGGAGCGGGCTGATCGGCGGTATGTTTCTGGCGCTGGCTTACTTTGGCACCGACCAGAGTCAGGTGCAGCGCTACCTGACGGGCCGTTCCATCGCGCAGAGCCGGCTGAGCCTGTTGTTCAATGCGATGGCGAAGATCCCGATGCAGTTCTTCGTGCTGTTCATCGGCACGGTGGTGTTCGCCTACTATCATTTCGAAAAGCCCCCGGTGCTGTTCCAGCCTGCCGATCAACGCAAGCTGGAAGCGGGCGCGGAGGCCGGTGCGATGACCGGGCGCTTTGACCGGGCGTTTACGGAGCGCCGCGATGCGGCCCGCACGTGGTTGAAGTCGCGATCGGAAGCCGATCTGGCGCGGTATCGGGCCACGCAGAAGGAAGTGGATGCCACGCGTGCGGCGGCGATGAAGCAGACCGGCGCCGCTGCCGACACCAACTACATTTTCCTGCATTTCGTCACGACGACCATGCCTCCGGGGTTGGTAGGGTTGATGATCGCGGTGATCTTCGCGGCGGCGATGTCGACAATATCCGGGGAAGTGAACTCGCTGGCTACCGTGACGATCATGGACCTGTACCGGCCGTTCCAAGCCAATGCCGGCGATGCGCATCTGTTGCTGGCGTCGCGAGTGGCGACGATGTTCTGGGGTACGTACGCGGTGGTGTTCGCGGGCTTCGCTGGGCGGTTGGGATCGCTGATTGAGGCGGTGAACATTGTAGGGTCGCTGTTCTATGGCGGGATGCTGGGGGCGTTCGTGGTGGCATTCTTTATGCCGCGGGTGACGTCGGCCGGGGCGTTTTGGGGCGTGCTGGCGGGCGAGGCGGCCATCTTTTACTGTTTCCTGGCGACGAAGATCTCCTTTCTCTGGTACAACGTGATCGGCGCGCTGGTGGTGATTGCGGTGGCGGTGGCGGTGAGCGCGGTGGCGCCGGCAAAGGCTACGGACACACCTTCAGCTTCTTGAGCATGTCCACCCACGGTGTATTGCTGACCACGTGAAAGCCCATCTTCTCGAAGAAGCCGGTGGCCTGGGGTAAGGTGCGGAGCGAGATCTGCGGCGGATCCTCGCGCTTGCTGAGTTCGCGCAGCGTGGAATAGACCAGCAGTTTACCCAGGCCGTTGCTATGCAGGTCGCGGCGGACGATGAGCCATCGCAGTTCCGCCATAGCCGGCGTGTGCATGGAATAGCCGGCGCCGCCGACGATGGTGCCGTCATGATCCAGCACGGAATACGGGCCAGGGAGGGCGTCGAGGAAGGCATCGAGTTTTTCGCGTTCTTCGGGATAAAACCAGTCCGGCACATTGGAATCGAAGGCGACGAGAAGGCCTTCCTTATCTTCCGGCCGGTAGGGGCGGAGGTCCATAAATCCAATGATAAGATCATTGGGATGAATCGAAGGAACTTCGTCCGTGCTTCGAGTGCTGGGGTAACGGCGTTGTCGGCCAAACGGGTGCTGGGTGCCAATGACCGTGTGAATATCGCACTGGTTGGCTGCGGCGGCCGTGGGCGTTATGTGGCGGGGCTGATGCGGCAGGCGCCAAACGTTGCCTATGCCGCGGTAGCCGATGTCTACAGAGCCAATGGCGAGCAGGCGCGCGAATGGGCGGGGCAGGGAGCGAAGTTCTTCAGCGATTTTCGCAAGGTGCTGGAGTTGAAGGATGTGGACGCGGTGCACATTGCTACGCCCGATCACTGGCACGCGGCGATCTCCGTTCTGGCCTGCAAGGCGGAGAAGGATGTGTATGTCGAAAAGCCGACGTCGCTGGTGATTCGGGAAGGCCGCGTGATGGTAGACGCGGCGCGGCGCTACAAACGCATCGTGCAGGTGGGGACGCAGCACCGCTCGGCACCGCATTTTCAGAAGATAGCCGAGATCATCCAGCGCGGCGATATCGGGCAGGTGAAGTTTGTGAAGGTTTGGAACTACGCCAACCACACGCTGTATCCGATGCCCAAGCCCGCGAATGCGGAGGTGCCGGAGGGCCTGGACTGGGACATGTATCTGGGTCCATCGCCGAAGGTGTCGTTTAATCCGAAGCGGTTTTTGGGGAGTTATCGCTATTTCTGGGATTACTCAGGCGGCTATATTACGGACTTCGGGAACCACCGGTTGGATACGATGCAGCAGATCATGAACGTGTCGGCGCCGAAGACGGTGTCGGCATCGGGCGGGCTGTATGTGATGCAGGATGGCCGGGAGACGCCGGACTTCATGACGGTGACTTACGAATACGACGGGTTTATCGCGACGTATGAGGGGTCGAATTTGAACGGGCATGGCATGGGCGGGCGGACGCCGGGGCACAAGTATTACAACGCGCGGGGCGAATCCGATCAGCCGAATGGCATCGCATTCTATGGGACGGACGCTACCATCTATGCCGAGCGGATTGGTTGGGAGATGTTTCCGGAACCGGATACGCCGCCGATGTCGGGGCGCCGCGCCGGTGCCGCTCCACCTCCGGCGAGGAAGCGGGCGCCCAGCGTGAAGCGGGTCTGGGAGAACAACGAGGAGCCCACCAAGCTGCACACGTTCAATTTTGTGGAATGCGTGCGTTCGCGGAAGACGCCGGCGGCGGATATCGAAGTGGGGCATCGTGGGACGTCGGTGGCCTTGCTGGGCAACATCGCGTTGCGCACGGGCAAGAAGCTGCACTGGGATGCGAAGAAAGAAGAGTTCGTGGGCGCCGGGGTTAGTGATGCTGCGGCGATGTTATCGCGGAGTTACCGGAAGCCTTGGGATCTGATTAAGCTATAGACACTAATGGAGCCGCGAATGAGCAGTGGGATATCGACACGGCGAGCGTTTCTGCAGACCGTGCCCGTGGTGGGACTGGGCGCGGCGCCGCGTAAGAAGCCGAACATTGTCTGGATCATGGCCGATGATCTGGGCTGGGGCGATGTTGGCTGTTACGGACAGAAGCAGATCCGTACGCCGCACATCGACCGTATGGCCAACGAAGGGCTGCGCTTCACCGACGCCTACGCCGGATGTACGGTGTGTGCTCCTTCGCGCAGCGTGCTGATGACGGGCCTGCACACCGGGCATACGTCGGTGCGCTCCAATCCCGGAGGCGTGCCGCTGCTGGAGTCCGATGTCACGGTGGCGGAGGTGCTGAAGGGCGCCGGCTACACGAACGGCATTTTCGGCAAGTGGGGCCTGGGCGATATCGGCACCGTGACGGCCATGAAGAAGGGCTTCGACACCCACGTCGGCTTCCTGCACCAGGCGCATGCGCACTTCCAGTACCCGCGCTTCATTTATGAGGACGACCGTGAACTGCCGCTTGAAGGCAACGGAGACAACAGCTTCAAAACCTACGCCAACGATGTGTTCGTCGAAAAGGGGCTGGCATTTATCCGTGAGAATAAGGACCGGCCTTTCTTCGCCTATTTCGCGCTGACCATTCCGCACTTTGCTCCGCAGGTGCCGGAGGACTCCATGGCGGAATACCGCGGCAAGTTTCCCGAAGGGGCGCCCTTCCGGCCACCCAATGGACGCCTGCCGGAACAGCGCGAACTGCGCACCGCCTTCGCGGGCATGGTTTCGCGCATGGACCGCTACGCGGGCCGGATCCTCGCGCTTTTGAAGGAACTGGGGCTGGAGCGGGACACCATTGTCTTTTTCACCAGCGACAATGGCGGCATTCGTGCGGGCGAGAATTACTTCAACAGTACGGGGCCGTATCGCGGCCAGAAGGGGAATTTGTACGAGGGCGGTCTGCGGGTGCCGATGGTGGTGCGCTGGCCGGGACAGGTGCCGGCGGGGCGGACGAGTGCGTTTGCCTGGTCTTTCCAGGATTTCCTGCCGACCGCAGCGGAACTGGCCGGGGTCAAGGCTCCGGCGTGCGATGGGATTTCCGTGCTGCCGGCGCTGCTGGGCAAGAAGCAGAAGCCGCATACCCAGTTGTATTGGGAGTTTCCGCGCTACATCGCCAAAACGGGCACGTTTGCGGAAGAGATTCCGGTCCAGGCCATGCGGCGCGGGGATTGGAAGGCCGTGCGGCCCAAGGCCGGAGGTGCCATCGAGTTGTACAACCTGAAGTCGGATCCCGGCGAGACGAAGGACGTGGCCGCCGGGCAGGCGTCGCTGGTGGCGGAGTTCGATAAGGCGATGCGGGCGGCACACCAGCATCCGCGTCCGCAGCGGGAACCGGCCCATCGCTGGTGGGATGTGCGCAGCTAGGGGAGAGTAAAGACGCTGCCGAAAAGAATGTCTCGCAAAGGCCGCCAAGGAGACCGGATAACAGAATGGGGTGCGTGGTAGAAGGCAAACTCCGCAAACGTGCTGTGAGCCCCGGCTTGGTCCCAGTTCCGGCAGGGAGATTGAGTTCCTTAGGAGCACACCAAGAACGCCAAAGAACAACGGAGAAAAATGCCCTCGGCGGTCGTGGCTTCGTACGATCAGGCGCCGCTGGTGGAGCCGCGCCGTTTGACGTCGATGTTCAGCCGCTTGATCTTCTGGTTGAGGGTGCTGAGCGGGATGCGGAGGATCTCGGCGGCATCGGTCTGGCTGCCCTTTACCGACTCCAGTACTTCGATGATCTTCTTGCGTTCGAAGTCGGCCACGATTTCAAACAGCGAGGCGTCGGCCGGGAGTGGCGCGGACTCATCCTGGCGGAGGCGGATGCCCTGGGCATGGAGCGGCGCTTCGGGCAGGACGTCGGCGGCTACCCACGGGCCGGTGGCCAGCACCACAGCGCGCTCCACGACGTTCTCCAACTCGCGCACGTTGCCGGGCCAGGTGTAGTCCATCAGCACGCGCATGGCTTCGGAATCAAAGCGCAGGGCAGAGGTGCCGTCGGGGTTGAGGAACTTCTCGTTCTCGCGCGAATACTTGTTGAAGAAGTGCTCAATGAGGGCGGGGATGTCTTCCTTGCGGTCGCGCAGCGGCGGCAGGACGATGTTGATGACGTTCAGGCGATAGTAGAGGTCTTCGCGGAAGCGGCCGTCGTCCACCATTTTCTTAAGGTCGGCATTGGTGGCGGCCAGGATGCGCACGTCCACCCGTACGCTGTCGCTGGCTCCCAGTGGGATGAATTCTTTCTCCTGCATGACGCGGAGCAGCTTGGCCTGCGTTTCGAAGGCGATCGTGCCGATTTCGTCGAAGAAGATCGTGCCTTTGTTGGCGACTTCGAAGTAGCCCTTGCGCGTGGCCATGGCACCGGTGAACGCGCCCTTCACGTGGCCGAAGAGGGTGGACTCGAGCAGGTCGGGCGGGAGCGAGCCGCTGTTTACCGCGACGAAGGTGTTGTCGGCGCGGGACGAATGCGCGTGGATCGCCTTGGCGATGAGTTCCTTGCCGGTGCCGGTTTCGCCGGTGATGAGGACTGTGGTGGATCGGCTGCTGGCCACCTGCGCCACCAGGTCCAGCACTTTCAGCATGCGCTCGCTCTTGCCGATGATGTTTGGAAACGAGTAGCGCTGCTTGAGGGCGCGTTTGAGTTGGGTGTTTTCCCGTTCCAGACGACGGCCGGCGATGAGCCGGTCGATCTCGATGAGGAGCTTTTCGTTATCCCAGGGCTTGGAGAAGTAATCCTGCGCGCCGGCCTTGATGGCGTTCACCGCCACTTCCACCGAACCATAGGCAGTGATCATGCAGATGGGCGTCTCGGTATCGCGCTCGCGGACCTCTTTGAGCACCTCCATGCCGGAGCGGTCCGGCATCATCAGGTCCAGCAGGACGAGATCATAGTTGCTCTGCTCGAGCCGGCGCAGGCCGTCGGTGCCGTTGACGGCTTCTTCCACCAGATAGCCTTCCAGCGAAAGAAGCGTTTCCAGGCTTTCGCGAATATCGGCTTCGTCGTCAATGATGAGGATTCGGCCGCGACCGGGATTAGGCATGTACGGGTTTGCGGACCAGCGGGAAGTCGAGGAGGAACGTGGCTCCCTGCCCAGGCTCGCTCTCGACCTCAATGTGGCCGGAGTGCTCCTTTACTATTCCATAGGTTACCGCAAGACCCAGACCGGTGCCTTTTTTAGCGCCCTTGGTGGTGAAGAAGGGGTCGTAGATGCGGGCCAGATGTTCCGGCGCGATGCCTGGTCCGCTATCGGAGACTTCAACGCGGATCATGTCGTCGAGGATGCGGGTCTGCACCTGCAGGCGGCCGCCATGGGTTTCCATGGAATCGCGGGCGTTTAGGAACAGGTTGAGGAATACCTGCTGCAGCTTGCCGGCGTTCCCGCGCATGATGGCGGCGTTCGCGGTCAGGTCCGACACCACTTCCACCCGGGCTTTCTTCAACTGATGTTCAATCAGGCTGAGGGTTTCGCGCAGGACGCGATTGATATCGATGTCTTCAAACTCCGTCGGCGAAGTACGGGAGAAGTTCAGTAACGAGTTCACGATCTCACTGGCGCGGAACGTCTGCTTGGCGATTTTCTCAAGCAGTTTCGACTTGCTGTCGTCCTCCGACACCTGTTTGGCCAGCATCTGGGCGTAGGAAGAGATGACGGCGAGGGGCGTGTTCACCTCGTGGGCGACGCCGGCGGCTAGCAGGCCGATGGAACTGAGCTTGTCGGCCTGCACCAACTGCCGTTCGAGCTCGCTGCGTTCGGTGATGTCGTCGAAGATGACCAGGCGGCCGATCTGGCGCTGGTCCTTGGACACCAGAGGCGCGACGGCGAGGTTCACCACCGATTCCTGCGTCAGTTTCGAGTGGCCGTTTGATTTGCCGTTGACGAGTCCGTTTCCGTTGCCATTGGCGTGGCCATTGGCCGTGGCGGCATAGGACGCCCCAGCCGGGAGGGTGCGGAGGGTGAACTTGAGGACATGGTGGACCCCGGTCTCCCCCTTCACCTGTTCGAGGCGGGCGCAGAGGTCCGCCGGCAGCAACTCCGGCAGACGGCGGCCGACGGCCTGCTCGCGGGTAATGCCGGTAAGCCGCTCCAACTGCGCGTTCCAGCTCTCGACGCGGTCGTCAAGGTCAGCGGCGAGAATGCCGACGTTGATCGATTCCACGATGTTCTCGCTGAACTCCTTCAACCGCTCGAATTCGTCAGCTTTGCGTTCCAACGATTGGTAGAGCCGCGCGTTCTCGATGGCTATCGCCAGGTAGCCGGCCAGGGACACGAGCAGGTCCACGTCGTCGCTCGACAGGAAATCGCCCGTCTCGGTGCGGCTGACGCCAAGCCAGGCGATGGTGCGGCCGCGCACACGGCACGGCACGTAGTAGGTGAAGTCGAGGTCGCCGATGGTCAATCGGACGGCTGCCGGCATGTCACGCGAAACCACGTCCAGCATGTTGCGCGTACGTTCGAAAAACAGCGGCCGGTCGTCAGTGGCGTTCAGGAAGCTCAGGTCCAGACGTTCCAGCGTAAGGTGATCCCAACTGCGGGTGCTCTTGCGGATGGCGAAGCCCGATTCCCCTTCCGGGCAGAGGAACACCGCCACATTACGAATCACCAGCGTTCGCTTGATCCGGTCGATCACCGACTCCAGCAGATGGTCCAGGTCCGTCTCCGCGCTCAGGTCCCGGGCAAATTCGGTGAGCGTGCGGCGGTAGTCATATCGGTCCTTATAGAAGAAATAGCGGTCGAGCAACTCCTGCAGCCAGTTCCGGATAGGCTGGAAGGCTATGGTCGCGATGAGAATCATCACGATCAGCGCGGAGGGTGTGAGATCTTCGACGCCATTGCCCTTCGGGGTCAGCTGTTCGTACTTGTCGAACGAGAACACCATCAGATAGAAGATGCCGATTACCGCCACAGTGGCAAGCGTGTACGCGTAGCCCTGCTGGAAGATGATGTCGACGTCCATCAGGCGGTACCGGATGATGGCGTAGGCCCAAGTGAGCGGCAACAGCACCAACGACAGGACAAAGACCTTGTTCCAGTCCCCGGGGATCATGCCAAAGCCGTAGGGCAGCAGGTAGAAGACGGTGAACGGCGTGATGGCGTAAACCGCTCCGTTGCGCAGCCACTTCAATTGCTGGCGGATGATGCTGTCTTCGGTGCGGCGGTACTCCAGGTGAAGGGCGAACGCACCGGCCAGGTAGAGGAATCCGTAAGCGAACAGCCAGACCCGGTCCAGCATCCAGCGCAGGTCCGGCAGGGAAGTGTCGATACGGAGCGAGCCGCTGCCGACCAGCACGAACAGGGTTGTCAACAGAGTGGCCGGAATGTACAGCCAGTAAGCGCGGCCGCGCAGCCACGGGCGGCTTTCGGGGAACGTCAGGCAGAAGTGCAGGAAGATAGTGGGCGCATACAAGCCGGCCACCAGGTTTCCCCAGTAAATGATCTTATCGAAGTTGTTCAGCTTGCCTGTGTAATGGAAGCAGGACAGAACGAAGGAAACGAGGCACAAAACGTAAAAGTGGCGTGCCTTGGAAGCGTTGCCGCGGCGAAGGTATACAAATATACCAATGAGCAGATAAGAGGCGCCGACGAAATATTGGTAATAGACCGCGCTTTCTACAGGCGCAGCCACCACGTAGACGTGTACCTTAACCTGAATTCCACGGCGTTCTATCAGGTAGTCTGCCTTGCTGTATGGGCCAAGGCGGGCCAGCACCTGCGGAACGGCAATCGCGCTTTCGATCGGTGATCCGTTAATCGAGAGCAACCGGTCGCCCGGTTTGAGGGCTGCTCTCGCACCCGGGCCTTCGGCGTCCACCAGGATAGCTTCGACGATGGGAGCATTGCCGGTGTTGCGGTCGCCCCAACTGATACCGTCATCAGGCAGGCGATATTTGGACTGCTGCTGGAAGTTGATGGCCGCAGCAATGACGGCTGCTACGGTCAGTACGACCAGCAGAGCGTTGCCAAGCTGTACCTTCAGTTCTCTCACAAAGCGAGCGTTCCCGGCCGCATACACCTGGACTACGTAGAGTCCGAGTGCCTAACTCCCTAGCCATCGTGCAATGCACGCCGCATGCCACATCCGGCATGCATGATTGCCAGTGGTTAAGAGTGTATCAAATCAGCAAGATAGACGTGCACTTGCAGTCCAGCGCTATGGAAATCTGTAGATTAACACTACACAGAAGTGGAATCGGGACTCACCTTTTGGAGGGTGATTTCGTTTCCCCCAAGCTGCGTTTGTCCTTGAAGACAAACAGGAACTCCGGGTGAACGGCGCGTCCCTGGAAGCGCACCCCATCCTGTTCCAGAAGGAATCGCTGTTCCATTCCGGCATGGCCGGAGAGCCCGATGCGGCCTCCGCTCGAGACGACGCGGTGCCAGGGTAGGGACTGGCCGAACTTCTTGAGTACCGCGACGACGGTACGGGGCGCACGCGCGTTCCCGGCCGCCCGGGCCACTTCTCCGTAGGTGGCCGCTTTGCCCCGGGGGATGCGGCGAATCACCGCGAGGATGGCGGACTGGAGTTCTGTCATACAGCAAGACCTGTAGGGCGCTACCAGGAATCAGACCCAAATGGTACGCTTCTTCCAAAAACGATACATGGTTACGCGAGGATCCGAGTGTTCACAACAATTTACAACTGGAACGTGAATTGCAAGATCTAATACAACTTAGTACCAAAGTGTGTCGTGCCACCTCAACCGGGGTGGCCGTAAGTAAGGAGTTAGAACCGCGCTACTTGCGCCACAACTGTAGAGAATATGCCAATCAATAAAAGACATGCGATACAACTTGCCTTGGCCGCATTGCTGCTCACCACGGCGGCCTCGGCTCAGATCACGGGAGAACTTCGCGGTTCGGTGGTGGACCCTTCGGGCGCCGCGGTCCCCATGGCGAAAGTAACCCTGAAGTCCCTGGAAACCGGCGAAACCAGAAGCAGCACTGCTGACGAGTCCGGCCTGTTTGCGTTCCAGCTTCTTCGTATCGGTGCCTATGAAGTGAAGGCAGAGAAGGAGGGCTTCCGGGCCGCCGCGGGGCGCGCCTCCGTACTGGCGGGTGAAATCGCCAGCGTGCGGTTACCGTTGGAAGTCGGCCAGGTAAGTGAAACCGTGCAGGTCACCGATGCGGCCGCGGCGATTGACACAGAAAATTCGCAGTTGCAAACGTCAGTCGCCGGTGAGGCGATCCAGGAGATACCGGTCGGCCGTAATCCCAACCTGTTCGCGCTGACGGCGCCGGGGACGGTGCCGGTGTCGTCCAACAATTCGTTCCTCGGATCGGGCAGTTTCAACTCCAATGGCGGGCGCGGCCGCGGCAACAACATTACCGTCGACGGCATCACGTCAACCGATGTCTCGGTCACCGGTACCGGCGGCACGCTGAACCCGCTGAACTTCAGCTCCATCAAGGAAGTGAAGGTCATTACGAACAACTTCAGCGCCGAGTACGGTCGCAACTCCAGTTCTCAGGTGATCTATATCACCAAGAACGGGACGAACGAGCTGCACGGTGAGGTTTTCGAATACTTCCGCAATGACAAGCTCAACGCCCGTCCGTTCTTTGACACCACCGGGAAGACGAATATCCTGCGCCGCAACGAGTACGGCTGGGCCGTCGGTGGTCCGGTCTACATTCCGAAAGTCTTTGACGGCCGCAACAAGGCGTTCTTCTTCACCGACTATCAGGGCCTAAAGACCCGCGGCGCCGGCGCCACGCGCATTGCCCGCGTGTTCACTCCCGAGCAGGTGGCCGGCATCACGGATCCGACCGCGCGCGCTCTGGTCCAGCAATACCAGATCCCGACTAACCCCAACGGCCAGATTGAGACTGCCGCCCCCAACAAGACCGATTTCTGGCAGTGGGCGGTTCGCGGCGACTTCAACCTCTCGGCCCGCGACACCGTGTGGGTGCGCTACAGCTCGGCCGACAGCGTGACAGCCAGCACCTCGCTCACCTTCGTCGGCAGTAACCTGCCCGGCTTCGGAGCAAACAGTCAGGGTAAGCCGCGACAGTCGACGGCCGCGCACACCCACCTTTTCGGCAGCTCGGCGGTGAACGAATTCCGCTTCGGCTTCGGCCAGTCCGACGCCGGCTTCCCGATCGATACGCCGTTCCCGCTCGGCGCGCGCGTCACCTTCGCCGACGGCTCGGTCACGAACTTCGGTGTGTGGGAAGGCCTGCCGCAGGGCCGCGAGCAACGTACCTATCAGTTCAACGACAACTTCAGCTTCGTGAAGGGCTCGCACAATGTGAAGGTCGGTGGCGAATACTACTACCTGCAGGCCGACAGCGTGTTCGACGCTCTGTTCCGCCCCACCCTCACCTTTGCCAATGTCGCCGACTTCCAGCGCGGTCTGCCCGCCACGTTCCAGCAGCGCTTCGGCAACTCGGTTCGCGAGAACCGGGTCCGGAACCTGTTCCTGTTCGTGCAGGACGATTGGAAGGTCAGCCGCAACTTCACGCTGAACATCGGTCTGCGCATGGAGTGGGCCGGTGGGCCGACCGAACGCAACGGGCTGATCTCCAATTTGAATCTCGACAACCGGTCGGCGTTTGGCGCCGCGGGCGCCGGGCGCTGGGGTCTTCTCGAGACCGGCCAGCCTTCCTTCCGCAGCAACTACAACTGGGGCCCGCGTCTGGGCTTTGCCTGGAACGTCGGTGGTGGCGGCAAGACGGTGGTACGCGGCGGCTACGGTGTCGCCTATGACTTCATCTTCCTGAACCCTATCACCAACCAGCGCTTCCTGCCGCCCTTCATCGTCACCGGCGTGGTCACCGGCCAGACCAGCTTCACCGGCACGAATTCGCTGTCGAATATCGTGGCTGGGACCTCCCAGATCCAGCGTGACACGGCGAGCACCGCCGGCCGGCTCTCCACGACGGCCCTCAACTTCGGCGCCATCTCCCCGGCGATCGACCAAGGCCTCCGCAACGCACAGGTCCACCAGTGGAACCTGGGTGTCCAGCGCGAGCAGTTCGGCATTGTCTTCAAGGCTTCCTATGTGGGCACCAAGGGCAACTACCTGCCGCGTTCGCGCGACCTCAATCTGATTGCCTCGCCCATCGCTCCAGCTACCAGTGTGGCGGACGAAACTGCTCGCCTGGGACAGTGGCAGGCTGCCAACGTGGCCCTGAACGGCAACATCGCCCGCGGCAGCAACCGGATTGACCCGCGCTACAACGGCATCGTGCTGGTGGACAGCTCGGCGAACTCCAACTACCATGCGTTCCAGTTCGAAGCGCAGCGCCGGCTCACGCGCGACCTGTTCATGAACGCCAACTACACCTTCGGCAAGTCGATTGACGACGGGTCGGACGTTCTGGGCGTTCTGGTGGGCGACAGCAGCAACCAGCAGAACCCGCTCGACAACCGCAACAACCGCGCGTCCTCGCAGTTTGACCTGCGCCAGCGCGTGGTCATCACCCACCAGTGGGAGCCGCAGTGGTTCAAGGGCTCCAGCAACTGGGCCGTGAAGAACATCGTCGGCAACTGGGGCTTCAGCGGCATCACCAGCTTCCGCTCCGGTTTCCCGTTCACCATTGAAGCCGGTGCCCGTCGCGGTTTGACCCCGCTCACCGTCCTCGGCGGTGGCGGATCTATCCGTCCGAACATCTCCGGTCCGCTGAACCTGGAGCCGAAGCCGGCACGCTCGGCGGGCGCTCCGTTCGGTCTGAACAACGATCCGAACCAGCGCATCTCCGCCTATGCCGAAAGCCTGGGCCTCTCCCAGCCCCTGCTGGGCAATATCGGCAACCTCGGCCGCAACGTGCTGCGCCTCAACGGCGAGCGCAACTTCGACTGGAACGTTTACAAGAACTTCTCGGTCACCGAGCGGGCGCGGTTCCAGATTCGCGCCGAGTTCTACAACATCTTCAACAACACCTCGTTCCTTGGCATGAGCAACCTCATCACTGCCCAGGACTTCGGCCAGTACACGACGGTGTCGCAGGACGCCCGCATCATCCAACTGGGTGCGCGGTTCATCTTCTAACCACCGCCTCGATCCATCGCTGTAACCAAAAAACGCCGGGTGATGAACCCGGCGTTTTTGCATTTAGGAGCAGATCGGAAGAGACCTCTTGGAAAGGCGCGCTCCATTTGCCATGAGCGGGTAGGGTTTCAGGATGGGAAGAATGGAGGAGAGAAAAACAACAGGAGGGAAATCAGGGCGGGAGCCGCTTCCGATCTACGACTCCACTCTACACACACAGCTTGCGCCGGCAACGGCCTGCCGGTGCTAAGTTATTGATTCCCAGTGGCGAATAAAGTCAAAACGGCTGTGATCGGACCCCCGGGCAGCGGGTACTCTCCGGTCACTTTCGCGGATACCCTGCCAGCCCCTGCACTTCGCGGATCTGCAACGTGTGCCGCTCGGCATGCCCCGAGATCAGGAACAACCACTGATACAGATCCAGATCTCCAAATGCTGGGTGCGGCAGCAGCCGTGTCCGCAACTCGTCATCCGTCCGCTCGGCGTAGGCGATATTGGCATCGCGCTTCTCTTTGAAAAACGCCACCAAGTCGGCCTTGGTCTTCCAGCGCTTGACCGGCTTCAGCATCTCCGGCGCCTGCGCTTTCTGGCTGCGGTCTACCATCCCGGCCAGCATCTTCTCTTCCTTGCCCTTCACCGCCGCGAGTTTCTCAGCAGCAGCCGCCGGACCCTTCACCATCTTCCGGATCATCGCCCCCAGGTTCTCCTCGCTCAGGGCGATATGCTCGGCCACCTCTGCTACCGACCATTCGTCGGGCGCGGGTTTCCAGTGCCACTGCGCGTCACTCACCTTGGCGAGCGCATCCAGAAACTGCTTCCTGGTGGCGTGCAGATGGCTCATCACGCGATTCCGTTCATCCTGTTTGAGCGGCTCGGCCGATACCAGCGGAGCCAGTGCGAGTAGCAGCAAAGGCAGCATCAATCGCTACGTTACCACGCCCGTGCCGCGAGCCCTACGGCACATTCGCTTCCAGCCAGTTCAGCATCTCGTGCTGCATTGCCCGTTTGCCCAGTTCCACTTCCAGATTCACGTAGCGCACCCCGCGCGCCGCCATCAGCCGGCTCAGCGACCCGTCATCCTCGCCCGCAGCCTCGCTCTGCAGCACCACGTTATAGGGCGACTTCGCCAGCGCCTCGAAATCCGCCTTCGCGGTCGCCAGGAAGAACTCGTGGGGCTCGTCTGGCTTACGGATGGACGTCGCGTTGCTGATCTCGATCTCGTCCTTCACCGAATAGCCTTCGCTGTTGTTGTGCAGCGTCACCAGCAGCCCGCCCCGTGGCGGCAGCAGTGCGGCGATCAGCTTTCCGCGCTCACGGTCCAGCCGGTGTAACTCGCGGGCGATCGCGCCGTCGCTCCAGCCGCTGTTGAAGCGCTTCAGATTGCGCTCGGCACCCGCCCGGCTGAACAGCCGGTTCGGATCCAGCTTGCCGCCGTTCCCCACCGGGACCATCCGAGTGTCCTGCTCCACCAGGTGAGCCGTGCCCCGGTGCGCCTTCATGTGCTCGCGCAACACCTCGCGCGCGGTCTGCTCGTTGCCGTGGATCAGCAGGTACGCCCGCGTTTTCGACCGTCCGTTGCGGATCACCTCGAAGCGCACGCCGGCCAGTGTGCGGTGCCGGGTGGAGGGTGCAAAGGCCGCCAGTGCCAGTTGTTGGAACTCCCGCCGGCTGTAACGGGACAGGGCGTCGCTCACGGCCGCAGCAGCAGCTTCACTGCCTTGCCTTCCCGCTGCACCACCATCTCGACTTCCTTGCCCGGCATCGACAGTTCCTGGCGCGCCCTTCTGAGGAAGTCGCGCTGGTCCGTGCGCACCCCGCCAATACTCAGAATCACGTCCCCTCCCAGCTTGATGGCATCCTCGCCCACTGTCGCCGAGATGGTACTCGGCCGCACCCCGGCCCGCGCCGCCGGCGAGTTCGGTACCACCTGTTGCACCAGGATGGCGTCCTTCTGCACCACATGCAGCAGCCCCGCCAGCTTCGGCGAAAGCCGCAACCCGTCCGCCCCCAACCAGTGATGGTGCTTATCCCACAGCAGCCGCTTCGCCGTGCTGACCGGCACCGCGAAGGCCACCCCTTCGTAGCCCCCGGTTGTCGTTAAAATCGAGCTCACGATTCCCATCACCCGGCCTTGCATATCAAATAGCGGTCCGCCGGAATTGCCCTGATTTACCTTTGCATCGGTTTGCAGATATTCCACCGGATACAAATCCGAGGTCACCCGCGGCGGCAGATACCGCCCACTCAGGATTCCCGGCGCGACGCTGAATCCCAATCCAAACGGCGCCCCCACGATCACCAGCGGGTCGCCAACTTCCATTAATGCTGAATCGCCGATCGTAGCCGCTGCCATTTGCGGTTGCGCGCGCTCCAACTCCAGCAGCGCAATGTCCTCGGGTACCGAAGAGGACAGCACGGACGCCCGCACCTCGGTTCCGTCATAGAACTGCACCACCACATTGGTGGCCACCTCCACCACGTGTGCCGCCGTCAGCACGCGCCGCGAGTCGATCAATACCCCGGATCCGATACTTTCCAGACTGACCGGGCGAAAGTCCGTCTCCGGGGAAACCTCCACCTCTTCGGTCTTGATTACTACTACCGAAGTGCGGACTTTCCGGAACAATTCCTTTACGGTTTGCGCGTTGGCTTGTGGGACCACCGCCAACAAAGCGGCAACCGGCAACACAAGGCCTATCCCCGAGAGCATATAACTCTCAGTGTAAGCGAAGTAGACCAGCGGGCTTGATGGAGGGCGGCCCCCTCCCGTCTACCCGCGCGGCCTTGCCCGCCGAAGCTTTAGCGAAGGCGTGTCCGGGTAGCGCTACATGCCGTCGTCGGGCCGTTCGCCTAGCGTCACCGACAACTGCTGTTGCCGACCCGCGCGGTGGATCGTGATCGCCAGCTTATCCCCGGGCCGCTTCTTCGACAGCGCCCGCGTCAAGGCATCGGCGCGGTCCACCTTCTGCCCATCAATCGACAGAATCAGGTCACCGCCGATTCCCACTTCCGTATTTCCCACAATCACATACCGCCGCGCACTGCGTAGGCCGGCGCCATCGGCGGCCGACCCCGGCGTAATGTCCTGAATCAGCAGTCCGCCCTCAGTGGGCAACTCCAGCAACTCCGCCAGATCGCCGAAGACCGGCAGCACACTGACCCCCAACCACGGGCGCCCGAACTTCCGTCCCGCCTGGTAGTCTTCGAGCATCGTCTTGGCGCGGTTGATCGGCAGCGCGAAGCCAATGCCGATGTTGCTGCCCGGTCCGTAAATGGCCGTGTTGATTCCAATCACGTTGCCGGCGGAATCCAGCAGCGGCCCACCCGAATTGCCCGGATTGATGGCCGCGTCGGTCTGCACCATGCCTTCCAACTGCCGGCCGCTTTCGTCATTCAGCGTGCGGCCTAGCGAACTGATGATGCCGGTGGTAAGCGTCCCTTCCAGTCCAAACGGGTTGCCGATGGCCAGCACCTTCTGGCCCACCTGCAGCGGATCGGAATCGCCCAACCGCAGGAACGGCAGCTTGCCCTTCGGGACGATCTTGATCAGCGCCAGGTCATTGCTGGGATCGCGGGCCAGGATCGTCGCCTTGTAGCGCGTCTTGTCCGCCATCGTCACCATCACTTCGGGCGCGCGCCCGCTCACCACGTGGTAGTTCGTCAGAATGCGCCCTTGCGCGTCGATGATAAATCCAGAACCGGTGCCCGGCTCCGGAATCACCTGGCCGAACCAGCCGCGCTTGTACACCGTGCTCGAAATATTCACGGTCGCCAAGTGCGCTGACTTATAGATGTCGATATTATTCAGCTCATCGGCGCTCAATCCGGCCGCCGACACGGGCGGCTCCGCCCACAGTGGTCCGTTCGATTGCGCCGAAGGCCGCAGCCAGCTCGGCGGATCCCACTTCCGCGTCGTCGTTACCCACACGAATGTGCCCGCAATCAGCGCGGCGATCCCCAGGGTTCGCAGTCTCATCTGTTCAATGGCTCTCTATGTCTAATTGTACCGTTCAGGCCGCAGCAGTAACTGCCGGTAGACGGCTTCGGTCTGCCGGGCCGCCGCTTCTCGTGTTCCGGAAGTATCAATGACGTAGTCAGCATACTTTCGTTTCTCTTCGAGCGGCATCTGGCGCGCCAGCCGCGCCAGCACATCTTCCCGCGTGGCTCCATCGCGATGCATCGCCCGTTCCATCTGCTGTTCCGGCGTACACACCGCCAGCACCACACAGTGATACTCGCGATAGCCGCCCGTCTCGATATGGATGGCCGCCTCCACCACTGCGATGCCGTCCGGATGCTCCTTTTGGTAGCCGCCCAGAATCCGCTCGGCCAACCGGCGCACCGGCGGATGCACAATCCGGTTCAACTTCTCCAACTGCGCCGGATGCCCGAACACCAGCGCCGCCAGCGCCTTTCGGTCAATGGTTCCGCCCATACTCAGCACGCCCGGCCCGAACTCCGCCAGCACGGCATCATAGGCATCGCCGCCCCGCATCAGCACCTGATGGCCCAACTCGTCCAACTTCACCAGCAGACAGCCCAACTGCTCAAAGTTACGTCCCACGGTCGACTTGCCCGAAGCCAACCCGCCCGTCAACGCAACGCGCAGCATAGCTCCAGCTTACGCCTCTCGGCTACCATCTACACATGGCGGCGAAGAAAGCAGCGAAGAAGAGGCAGGCGGCGGGTCGGCTGACGAAGGCCTCGGCCGTGCTCGCGCGGCATTTCGGCCGAATCCCGCTTGCCACCATCATGAGTTCGTCGCGCGAGTATCCCACGCCCGCCCGTGTCGATCTCGACCGCGCACTCAACGAGCTGCTGCCGCAGTACCGGAACGCCCGCCATTTGAGCCTGCACGTCGAGCATCTCTGGGAAGCCCTTACTCTCAGTCATATGCTCGGTAACCGCAACGCCGAAGTCTACATCGGTCCGCTGCAGTCCGAGCAAGTCGACCTCGGCGAAGACGAGCCCGTCAACTGCACCAAGCGGGCACTCTGGGTGGCCCAGCACCGTAGACTGCCGTTTGCGGTGATTGCCGGGCAGGCGAAACACCACGGGCGCGAAAGCGGCTTGTTGATTGAAGTCGCAGTTCCGCCGGGCGAGGCCGGCGCGGAACTCGCCCGCAGGTTGCTCCTGCAACTGGACGAGCGCGTCCGCCGCGCGCCTGCCTATCGCGGCCGCGTGATCTCGCTTGAACAGACGGACCGCTACGACGGCGGTGCCGGCGCCATCCGCGTCCACAAACTGCGGCGCGTCGAGCAGAACCACGTTATCCTGCCGCAGCGCACGCTCGCCCTGCTGGATCGCAATGTCATCGGCTTTGTCGCGCAGCGCGAAAAGCTGCGTGCGCTCGGCCTTCCCGCCAGGAAAGGGCTGCTGTTTTACGGCCCGCCTGGCACGGGCAAGACACACACACTGCACTATCTCGCCTCACGCCTGGAAGGCCACACGATGCTGCTCATCACCTCCGAGCAGGTCGGCCTTCTCGATCAGTACTTCCAACTGGCGCGCTTCCTCCAGCCGGCCATCCTCGTCATCGAAGATGCCGACCTGATCGCGCGCAGCCGCGAGTCGATGGGGAGTGCGTGCGAAGAAGTCCTGCTCAACAAGCTTCTCAACGAAATGGACGGACTGCGGGAAGACGCCGAGATCCTCTTCGTGCTCACCACAAATCGGCCGGAACATCTGGAAGCCGCGCTTGCTTCCCGCCTCGGCCGCATCGACCAGGCCATCGAATTCCCGCTGCCGGACGACGAGGGACGCCGCCGCCTGGCCCGCCTCTACAGCGCCGACGTGGCCATTGATCCCAACCTGCTCGATTTCATCGTCCGCCGCACGCAGGGCGTCAGCGGTGCCTTCCTCAAGGAACTCATGCGCCGCGCCGCGCAATTTCTGCTCGAAATCGGCGATACTGCGCTCCATACAATGCACCTCGAAAGCGCGCTCGGCGAGATGCTCTTCGACGGCGGGTCCCTCAACCGCAAACTACTCGGCGGAGACGGTATCGCTACGGGGCAAGGAGCGTAGGTGCCCGTTCTCCCTTGGCTCAGTGAATCGACGCCCCGCGCCCGCCGTGCCCTGCTCGCCGCTTCCCTCGGCTGGATGCTCGATTCGTTCGACGTCATGCTCTACTCCCTGGTGCTGGCGTCCCTGATGAAGGATCTGGGTATGGATAAGGCCACCGCGGGCGTGCTGGGCTCCATCACGCTCATTGCCGCCGCCGCCGGTGGCCTCACCTTCGGCGCCATTGCCGATCGCTTCGGCCGCACCAAAGCCCTGATGGGCAGCATGCTGATGTACGCCGTCTTCACCGGCGCCTGCGGCCTGGCGCAGAACGTGACGCAACTCGCCATCCTGCGCATCTTTCTTGGCTTCGGCATGGGTGGCGAATGGGCCGCCGGCGCCTCGCTGGTATCGGAATCCTGGCCTGCCGAACACCGCGGCAAAGCGCTGGGCCTGATGCAGAGTTCCTGGGCGATCGGCTATGCGCTGGCCGCTACGGTCACGGGACTCGTGTTGCCCATCGCCGGGTGGCGTGCCGTCTTCTTTATCGGCGTGCTGCCCGCGTTTCTCACCATCTGGGTGCGCCGCAATGTGGAAGAACCGGAAGTGTGGAAGCGCACGCGCGGCACCGCCGAACCCGTGCTGGCGAAGTTCGCTGAACTGTTTCGCAACGGTCTGGCGCCCATCACCATTGCGATCACGCTGATGAACTCCTGCACGCTGTTCGCCTGGTGGGGCTTCAATCTTTGGGTGCCGGCGTTTCTCTCGCTGCCGCAGGCGAGCGGCGGCATTGGCCTGCCGGCGCAGGTGATGTCGATGCTAGTCGTGGCGATGCAGGTGGGCATGTGGCTAGGCTATGTCACGTTCGGCTTCGTCAGTGACCGTATTGGGCGCAAGCGCACCTATGTCGGCTACCTCCTGTGCGCGGCGCTTGTTCTGTTGGCGTACAGCCAGGTGCGACAGCCCGTGCTACTGCTGGCCCTGGGACCGCTGGTGGCCTTCTTCGGCACCGGCTACTACACCGGCCTGGGCACCGTCACCAGCGAACTGTACGCCACGCGCATTCGCGCCACCGGACAGGGCTTCACGTACAACATGGGCCGCATAGCCAGCGCCGCGGCGCCATTTACCGTCGGCAGCCTGGCCGACAGGCAGGGTTTTGGTTCGGCTTTTGCCATCCTGGCCGGCGTGTTCGTGCTCGCCTCGTTGTTCTGGATTTGGATTCCCGAAACGAAAGGCCGCAAACTGGAGTAATGTGGGCTCCGGCGCTGCTTGCCCTGACCACCTTTGCCGACATCCAGCCGATCCTCGAACGCCGCTGCGTGAACTGTCACCGCAAGGGCGACATCGGGCCGATGCCGCTGGAGACGTTCGCGCAGGCGCGGCCGTGGGCGAAGGCGATCCGGGAAGCTGTGCTGAGCAAGCGTATGCCGCCGTGGTTCGCGGACCCGCGATACGGGCACTTTGCGAATGATCCTACGTTGACGGAGGCGGAGCGGAAGGCGCTGATCGAGTGGGCTTCTTACCCCGTGGCAGGGCGAGACGTGGACGTCGCGCGCAGGCCGGGAGGCCTGCCCCATATGAATCTGCGGATCACCGCGCCGCGGCCGTTTCGGATTCCGGCCGGTGCCGAGGTGCCGTATCAGTTCCTGATTCTTCCTCTGGACACTTCCATCCCCCGTTGGGTTTCCGCCATCCACCTTATCCCCAAAGACCGCGCCGTGGTTCACCACGCTGTCCTCTACGTCCGCGAGAGATCCGACCCCTGGCTGCGCTCCGCGACTCCCGGCGTTTACTTCACCGCCGATGGCCCCAGCAGCCGCACGACCAGCGATATCCTTGCCGTCTACACGCCAGGCAGCGGTCCGGTCACGCTGCGCCTCGGTATGGCGAAACTCATCCCCGCCGGCGCCGATCTGATTCTCCAGATCCACTACACCGCCAAACCCAAGCAAGCCGCCGTTGACCAGATGCAGGTGGCGCTTCGGTGGTACCAGGGCCAGCCCACGCACCGCGTTCTGACGCTGCAGATGGGCAACGACCATATCCGCATTCCGCCTGGTGACGGCGACTACCGGCTTTCGGTTTCTGGGACCCTCCCGCAGCCTGCATTGCTATTGAGCATGCTGCCCCACATGCACCTGCGCGGCTCGGCCTTTGAGTACCAGATCGCCGGTGCGAGCGGCCGTGTCGAAACCCTGCTGCGCGTGAAGCCCTACAACTTCTACTGGCAGATCCACTATCAATTGGCCGAACCGCGCCCGCTCGCCGCCGGGGCGCGCCTGCTGCTCACCGCCTATTACGACAACTCGCCGAACAACCCGCGCAATCCCGACCCCGATGCCGAAGTCACCTGGGGCGAGCAAAGCTGGCAGGAAATGATGATCGGATTCTTCGATGTTGCCGTGCCGCCGGACATGGACAAGCGCCATTACTTCACTCGTCCGTAGCGTCTTGTGTTATCGTACCGTTCAGTGCCTTCCTGGGTTCAACACAGCTTTCTGGCCCGACGTGTGTCCGGGCTTGCTGTGTTGATCGCCCTGTTAGCCGGGCCGCTGTTGCAATACATGGCCGCCTCGCAACCGGCCATGGCCTGCTGCAAGCGGAGCCGGCATGCCTGCTGCAAACGCAAGGCGCAAGCCAAGGTGGGGAATCCCACTCTGGAAGCCGCGCCGCCCTGCGGCACCAAGTGTGCCAAATGCTGCCAGGCGTCGCCCTCGGCGAGTCCCATCGTGGCCTCCCGCGCGCCGCACGTGGTCGCGCGTGTGGAACAGATCACACCGCTGCTGCTGGCTGGCACGGGCCGTCTGCGGCCGTCTCCCCGGTCCACGTCGCTGTTCCAACGCCCCCCGCCCCCCTTTCTTTCCCTCTGATTCCAACTACAAATCTGGGTCTTTGAAAGAAAGGGGCTACCTTTATGTCCACGCGTTCTCGCGTGACTGCGGTATTTCTCTGCGCCCTCTCCGCGTGGGCGCAAAACATTGGCGGGTCCATCTCCGGCCTGGTCCTGGATACACAGGGCTTGGCTGTCGAAGAGGCCAAAATCGAAGTTGTCAATCTTGCTTCGGGTCAGAAGACCGAAGCGCGTAGCGACCGGTCGGGGCGCTTTGTTGTGCCCAGTCTGCCGCAATCGTTCTACAAAGTTACCGCCGAAAAGGCCGGCTTTGCGGCTGCCTCGGTGGGTGAGGTGCGGGTAGCCATCGGCGAGTCGCCGAATGTGAAGCTGACGATGGTGCCGGTGGCTTCGGCGCAATCGGTCACCGTCACGGCCGAGGTGTCCGCGCTGCGTACCGACGCGCCGGACAAAGGCGCCAGCTACAACGCCGCGCTGATGAACGACCTGCCGATGCTGGGCGGCGGCACCGGGCGCAACTTCCGCACGCAGGCGTATCTGACGCCCGGCGTTTCCTTATCCACCGCCGCGCATCGGCCGTTTGCCGTCTCCGGAGCGCGCAACCGCAACAACAACTACCTGGTGGATTCCAACGACTTCAACGAAGCCGAGGGTGGCCTGCTGATGGGCCGCGGCGCCTCCGAACAACTCATCTCCACCGAGGCCATCGAAGGCATGCAGGTGCTGACGCACAACTTCAAAGCCGAACACGGCCGGCAGAACGGATCGGTGGTCAGCATCGTTACCAAGCGCGGCGGCAATGATTTCCACGGACTGGCGTTCAACTACCTGCGCAACGAAAAGCTGGACGCGCGCAACACCTTCGACCTGACCCGCGCTCCGCTGCGTGCCAACAACTTCGGCTTCAACTTCGGCGGCCCCATCCGCCGCAACAAGACGTTCTTCTTCGCCAACAGCGAATGGAACATCCGCCGCAGCACGCAGCCGGCCACCATCCAGACGCTGACTGGCGCGCAGAAAGCCCAGGCGGTGCCTGCCGTTGCTGCCCTGGCCGCATTACTGCCGGAACCGAATATTCCGGGCACCAACCTGCATCGCGCCAATCCAGGCTCTTCGGTGGATCAGAACAGCCAAGTCCTTCGCGTCGATCATGAACTCACCGCCACCCAGCGCGTCTTCTGGCGCATGACGCGGCTCAGCGCTATCAACAAGGGCACCAGCGGGGCATCCTTCGCCCGCTATGAAAGCGCCGTCGGCCCTATCGGCCACTCCCTGCAGCACATCTGGACGCCGGGCCCGTCCATTCTCAACGAAGCCCGCCTGAACTACACGCGCTTCAACCTCAATGACGACTTCCTGGATCCGGTGGCCCTCGGCGATCCCGCCCGTAACGGCCTTATCGGCACGCTGGCAGTGAACGGGCTGAGTTCGCTGGGCCAGTTTGCCTTCATGGCTCGGAAGACCGCGCAGAACACCTTCCAGTACGCCGATGACCTCAGCATCACGCGTGGCACGCATGGCTTCAAGGCCGGTGTGAATGTGCGGCGCCTGCAGTTGAACAACGGCACCTTCGCGCCTTCGTTCACCGGCGTGCTGCGCTTCAACTCCATCCCGGATTTCCTGGCCGGCCGCGCCGCCTCCTACACGCGCAACATCGGCAACCCCTACATCGGCCTGCGCGCCACCGAGTACAACGCCTACTTCCAGGATGACTGGCGCGTGCATCGCCGCCTGACGTTGAACCTCGGCCTGCGCTATGAGTTCAACTCCGTGCCACGCGAGGTGAACGGCCTCATCGAAGAGCGCTATCGCTTTGCGCCGGACCGCAACAACTTTGCGCCGCGCATCGGCTTTGCCTGGCAGGCCGACAACAGCGGCAAGACGGTGGTCCGCGGCGGCTACGGGCTCTATTACAACGTGTTGGAGTTGAGCTTCGTCGGCCTCACCCGCTTCAACGCCCCGCGCATCCGCAACTTTGCCGCCGCCAGCCCGCAGTTCCCCGATTTGCTGGCCACCGCGCAGGCCGGACTGCCCACCGGCATCGTGCTGCCCCAGGCCAACGCCCGCCAGCCCTATTCCCAGCACATCAACCTCACCGTCGAACGGCAGATCTTCAATCCGCAGACGGTGCTGAGCGTCGCCTATGTCGGCACGCTGGGCCGGAAGATGCCCCGCGCTTCCCGTCCTAACGGCGGCGATGGCTTGGCGCAGGCCTCGCGTCCGGATCCAACCGTGGGTGTCGTGAACGTGCTCGAAACCGCCGCCAACTCCAACTACAACGGCCTCCAGATGAGCTTCAATGCCCGCTTCGGCAAGCTCATGTCGCGGACTTCCTACACCTGGTCGAAGTTCATCGACGAGGTTAGCGACTTTCCCAACTCCAACAGTGGCATCGACCGCGGCATCCTCGCGCTGGACGAGCGCAACTGGCGGCTGAACCGCGGCCCGTCAGACTTCGACATGCGCCACGTCATGTCGCACGCCGCCAGCTACGAACTGCCGTGGGGCTTCCGCCTGCAGGGCATCGTTACCCTGCAGACCGGCCGCCCCTACACGCTCTATTCGGGTACCGATTCGCCCTTCGGCACGAACAACAACCGCATCATGGCCGTGCCTGGGGCGCTATCGTTCGATCCCGCCGCACGGCGCGTCATCTCGATGGACCCGGCGCTGCGCAGCCAGTTGACCCCCGCTCGCGGCGTGTTCGGCACCACCGGACGCAACACCGCTTATGCCGACTCGATGATCGGCCTCAACCTCGGTGTGCACAAAACGTTCCGGCTTACGGAGATGTTCCAGATGGAACTGCGTGGCGAGGTCTTCAACCTCACCAACACCGTCAACTACAACCCACCGGACAGCGTGTTGACCTCTCCGAATTTCGGACAGGCGCTGACGGCCAATGATCCGCGCCAGGCCCAATTGGCCCTGCGACTGGTGTTTTAACCAAGGAGACTCGCGATGAAGAAATTCCTCCTGATTCCGGTGTGTCTTTTGCTGGGGGCGGCCACAGTGCCGCCCTCGGGCGTCAGTTTCGAAAAGGAGCCGCAGGCTTTCCATAACGGCAAGTCCAGCAAGAGCCCGAAGATCATCTCCCGGCGCGCGCAGGGGCTGTTGGGCATCTACACGGCTCCGGCCGAACGCGGTGCCGATCTATTCTTCGTCTCCAGCGCCGATGTCGGCGAAACCTGGAGTGAGCCGCAGCGCGTGAACCACGTGCTGGGCGAAGTGTCGGACCATGGCGAGAACTCCCCGCAGTTTTTCCTGTCACCCGATGAAATGACGATCTATGCGTTCTGGAATGCCCGTGATCCGAAGGGCGGCTCGCATGTGCGCTTCTCGCGCGGCGGCGCCATGATGACCACGTGGTCGCCAGCGATCACCATCGACGATGACCCGGCGCCGAACTCGCATGGCTTCCAGGGCGCGGCGGTGGGCCCCGACGGTACACTGTACGCTGCGTGGCTGGATATGCGCGACGCCGATGCCGCCAAGACCGGCGATTACACCGCCAGCGCGGCCTCCGTTTACCTCACCAAGTCCACCGATGGCGGCAAGACCTGGTCGAAGAACCAGCGGCTGGCCACTGATGTCTGCCCCTGCTGCCGTGTCTCATTCGGCTTCGTCGGCGGCCGTGTGGTGGTGTCCTGGCGCGCGGTTGTTACCGGCGACATCCGCGACATCCACTTCGTCTCCTCCGCCGACAAAGGCAGCACCTGGACCACGCCCAAGCCCATCGGCGTCGACAACTGGAAGATCAAGGGCTGCCCGCACGTCGGTGCCAGCCTCGCCACCGCCGGCGACAAACTTTACGCTATCTGGTTCACCGAAGCCGGCGGCAAACCCGGCATCTTCCTTTCTTCCACCACCAACGGGGTCGACTTTGCGCCCAAGCGCGCCATTTCCGATGGTACGACCGATGCGACACACCCCTTCGTGGCCGCTTACGAGAACCGCCTCGGCATCGCCTTCCAGGCGCGTGATGCCAAGGCAGACGATTCCTGGGGCAAGATGAGCATCTACTACCGCGAAGTGGGCGCCAACGGCACCCTGACGGCGCTCCAGAAGGTGGGGGTGCCGAAGGTGGGGGCGGTGAACTATCCGTCGCTGGCGTTGGGGATGTCGGGCCGGACCTTCGTCGGTTGGACGGAAACCCGGGGCGAGAAAGGACCGCAGGCCGTGCTGTTGCGCGGGCGGGCGCGCTGACCGGCTCGACGCTCTTTCCATGGCCGTGGGCCTCGCGCCCACGGTCATTGATGTTCTGTTCCCTTACGGTACGATGCTGCGCCGGGCGGAGCCGTCTCGCCGCGCGCGCCGGGGAATAGGCTTCGTCCAAGTACCGGTACTTTCGGTCGGGAAATTTACAGGACTTTTTAGTAGCGGTTAAGGTATCTTTGTCTGATTGTGCTGCGATTTCTCTTACGCTCTCTCCCCGTCTTGGTGTGCCTTTCCCTGGGTTTCCCCACCCAGGCTGCTACCATCTCCGTCTCCGGTACCTCCGTTGTCACCGGTGGATTGCTGGCCGTTTGGGTACATACCTACACTGGGGGCGCCCCCGGACTGCAGATCGAGCAGATCAGCATTGATCTGGGCGGTACGGGTCTTATTTTCGACACCGTCACGGGAGGACCGGGCGCACTGCTGGGCCAAGGGATCGGCTCGGTTGCTGGCGCGGCGCTGACCGGCTATGCCGGGGCCACTCCGTCCAATGGCGCTCTCGATGGCCAAACACTGGTGACCCTTTCGTTTACGAACTTCGGAGCCGGGGAGGCCTACTCGCATACCGGCGATGTGGATCAGACGGTGTCCTGCGCGGGTCTCGGTACGCTTGCGACGGTGGCCTGCATTACTGCCAATGCCACCAACACCGGACCGGAACTGGCGGGCATTCAGTTGTGGGTCACCTTAGGCGGACCGGGTTACGTCACCACCAAGCTGCCGGCCACCTTTGCGGCCAACGGCTTGCTCGGCTCATTGGTGGCGCAGGCGAATTGGAGTGGGGAAGTGACCATGACGCCGGAACCCGGCACGTGGGCGGTGGTGCTGGTGGGACTAGGCGCTGTGGTACTGGGCCGCCGCCGGGGCCGCTAGGCTAGCGGGCTGCGACAAAACATCTGTAGGCCGCCGATGAACGCAGAAAAGCTCCTTGTTTTGAATCGGCTTTGACTAGTTTCCGTTCTGCTTCACCGTATAACGTTTGATCGCCAGCGCGCGGCCGGTGGCCTCTTCGACGTCTACAATCACGGCGTGCAGTTCGGCCATCCCGCGCGCGGCTTCAAAGCGTACCGGCAGTGCCGTCATGAACTTGCGAATCACCGGCTCCTTCTCCACGCCAATAACGCCGTCATAGGGGCCGGTCATCCCGCAGTCGGTCTGATAGGCGGTGCCGTGCGGCAGAATGCGGGAGTCGGCGGTCGGGATATGGGTATGGGTGCCGACCATCGCCGAAACCCGCCCATCCAAATGCCAGCCCATGGCGATCTTCTCGCTGGTCACCTCGGCATGAAAATCGACAAAGATCACCTTCACGCCCTCAATGGACTTCAGTAGTTCGTCGGCCTTGCGGAACGGGCAATCCGTGCTGGGCATATAGGTGCGCCCCTGTAGATTGAGCACCGCCACCCGCACTCCCTTGCGGGAATCCACCACGACCACGCCGCGGCCGTTCATGTCGGCGGGGTAGTTGGCGGGACGCAGCAGGCGCGGCTGCTTGTCCAGATAGTCGTAGATCTCGCGCTTGTCCCAGATATGATTGCCGCTGGTGAGTACGTCGATGCCCAGGTCGAATAGATCCTGCGCCAGCGGCGGCGTCAGGCCGAAACCGCCGGCGGCATTCTCCGCATTCGCAATTACAAAGTCGATCTGCTCGTTGTCGCGGATGAAAGGCAGGTGCTCGGCCACCAGACGCCGTCCAGTGGACGCAAAGATGTCACCAATGAAGAGGATTCGCATGAAAACGTGCCGTTCGCCGACGGCCAATGACCAAAGGGAGGAGAAAAAGGGGCGCACCGCTGGGCCGTGTCCATCCCCGTCTATTGACCCCTAAACTCAACAAGGGGGGAACCCTCCGTGCGCCTTCAGGCTTCTCTGCCGCGGCTCATCACCGCCGAGCTTGCTCACCGGCGCTATCTATAAAGAACGAGACGGGTTCCTAGACATTGACTATCGGATCAATTTTTAGGGACAAATCACTAACTTCGCAGGAACGCCCCACAGGCATGATAACAGAGAGGGGCCGGAATCCGACCCACGAAATCACCTGATGTGGATGCTACGCTGAAACGATGGCCACCATCCGGCTAACCGAGCATGTGAAAGCTGCCGGTTGAGCGAGCAAGCTTAGTCCAAAGGTTTTGGACTCCGTCTTACGCCAACTGCCGCCACAGGCCGATGCGAACGTGCTGGTGGGGTTTGACACCTCCGACGACGCGGGCGTATACCGGCTAAGCCCGGAGTGTGCCCTCGTGCAGACCGTCGATTTTTTTACGCCAATTGTCGACGATCCTTATACTTACGGGGCCATTGCCGCCGCCAACTCGTTGAGTGACGTGTACGCCATGGGCGGGCGGCCGATTACCGCTTTGAGTATCGTAGCCTTCCCCGGCAATGGCGACGCGGCGGTGTTGGCGTCCATCCTGCAGGGTGGGTTGTCGAAGATGGTGGAAGCCGGCTGTACCGTGGTCGGCGGCCATAGCGTGTCGGATCCGGAAGTGAAGTTCGGATACTCCGTGACTGGGGTTGTACACCCCGACAAGGTGTGGGCCAATGCCGGAGCGCGCGCCGGCGATCTTCTGGTGCTGACCAAGCCGATCGGCACCGGCATCATCGCCACCGCCGGAAAACGCGGCGCCGCGAGCGAAGTGCACTTGGCGGGGGCCGTCGAGAGCATGCTCCGGCTGAACCGCGCGGCTGCCGAACGGCTGGCCGGTTGCGGCGTGCATGGCTGTACGGACATTACCGGATTTGGGCTGCTGGGCCATGGGCGGGAGATGGCGTTGGGGTCGCAGGTGACGCTGGAGATCGACGCCGCCGCGGTGCCGCTGCTCGACGGCGTACGCGATTATGCCCGCGCCGGTGCCATCCCCGGCGGGTTGCGCAACAATCGCGACTTCGCCTCCTGCGACGTGGCGGTGGCCGGCCAGATCGACGAGGACCTGCTTGCCATTCTGTATGACCCGCAGACTTCCGGCGGCTTGCTGGCGGCGTTGAGCGATCCGCCGCCCGAGTATCCCGTGATTGGCCGCGTCACCCCGCGGCAGCAGAAAGCCATTCGAATCTTATGAGTAACCCGATTATTGTTGCCCTGGATGTGGCGAATCGCGCCGAGGCGCGTGCCCTGGTGACTGCCATCGGCGATGCCGCCGGCTTCTATAAAGTCGGCATGGAGCTGTACGCGGCCGCCGGTATCTCGTTTGTCGAGGAGCTGCTCGGCGAAGGCCACCAGGTGTTCCTGGATTTGAAGTTCTACGACATCCCCGAAACCGTAAAGCGCGCCACGGCGCAGGTGGCGTCGAAAGGCGTGCAACTGCTCACCGTGCATGGCAGCCAGGCCGTCATGAAGGCCGCCCGCGAAGGGCGTGGCGCTGCGGCGCTGCGACTGCTGGGGGTGACGGTATTGACCAGCTTCGATCAGTCTGACCTGGCCGACCTCGGCTATCCCTGCAAGGTGGAGGATCTGGTGGCGCTGCGCGTCCAGAAGGCCAAGGAAGCCGGCATCGATGGCATTGTCTGCTCGGCGCTGGAGGCCGCGCAGGTGCGCGCCACGCTCGGCCCCGATGCGCTCATCGTAACGCCCGGCGTGCGTTCGGCAGGCGCCGCCGCCGGCGACCAGAAGCGTGTCGCCACCCCTGCTGAAGCCCTCCGCGCCGGGGCCAGCCATGTCGTCATTGGACGGCAGATCACGCGTGCCGCCGACCCCCGCGCCGAAGCCCTGCGCGTGCTGGAGGAGATTCGCGCGGGCGCGTGATACCATCCGGGACATGCTCACCCGCCGGCAGTTGTTATCGCAGTCGTTAGCCGCGCCGTTGCTGGCCCAAACCGGCGCGAAACGCCCGAACATCGTCTTCCTGTTCTCCGACGATCATCACTTCCAGGCTTTGGGTGCCGCCGGGAATCCGCATATCAAGACCCCGAACCTCGATCGCCTGGCCGCTGGCGGGGTGCGATTCGTGAACGGCGTTGTGTCGACGTCGCAATGTAATCCCAGCCGCGGCATTATGCTCAGCGGACGCGAGGCGGTGCAGACTGGTCTCGAAAGCAACGGGCGCACCGATTTCACCAAAGACATCGGCCCCAGCGTAGTGGAGCAACTGCGCCGCTCCGGCTACGATACGGTGCAGATCGGCAAGTGGCACGTCACCCCGAAACAGAAGGCGATGGGCTTCAACCGCGCCCCGCTGTGGCTGGCCGGCGGATCCAGCAAATACCAGGATCCGAAACTGCGCCGTGGCCTGGATGGCGCCGATGAGGTGGTGGAAGGGCACATCACGGACCTGTTCACCAACGCCGCCATCGAAGAGGTCAAGCGCCCGCGCCAGGAGCCCTACTTCCTCTGGCTGGCCTATAACGCGCCGCACGGGCCACTCTATGCCGACGAGAAGTTCACCGATCTCTATGCGGCCAAAAGCAACGCGCAACTGGCGCCGCCGCTGCACGCCAGCGGCGGGACGCCGTTCAACTGGGGCCTGTACTACGCAGCCATCTCGCAACTGGACGACGCCATCGGGCGCCTCTTCCAAGCCATCGAAGCCGCCGGCCAGTGGGACAACACCGTGATCTTCTTCGTGGGCGACAACGGCTTCATGTGCGGCACACGCGGCTGGAATGGGAAGGTGGTGCACTGGGATGAGTCGATCCGGGTGCCGCTGCTGGCCGGCGGTGGGCCGGTGAAGAAAGCCGTCGTCAATGATGCGGTGGGTACCATCGATGTCTCGGCGACCTGGCTGGATCTGGCCGGTGTGAAACCGGAGCGGCCGCTCGCCGGTCGCAGCCTGGTGAGTTATTTGAAGACGGGGAAGGGAACTGTCGACGGCGCGTTCTGCTCCTGGGTGGACGGGCGCAAGGAAGGGCTAACCACGGGCGTCGCTGTGGAGCCCTACCGGCTGGTGCGCACCGACCGCTACAAACTGGTGGTGTTCGAGTCCCGCAAGAAGGAGTTGTACGACTGCATCACCGATGTGGGCGAACATCTCAATCTCATCAACGACCCGCGCAGCACGGCCTTGCGGCAGCGGATGGAAGCAAAGCTACGGGCGCGGCTGAAAGCGATTGGGGATCCCGCGTTGGCTTGGATGTAGCGCAATCTGCCGGTTAACCACGCGGAGCAGACAAGATGAGCAGGGCAGAAGCGGCGATTCGAAGTGCCAGACAGTCGGGTGCCAGGAGACTCGACTTATCCCGCATGGAATTGACGGAACTCCCGCCGTCGTTGTTCGCATGCGAGAGTCTGGAGTTCCTCTCGGTATCGAACAATGCCCTGACCAGCCTGCCAGAGCAAATGGCCGCCCTTCAGAATCTGCGGGAACTCTGGCTGTTTGACAACCAGCTTTCGTCAGTACCAGGGGTGTTGGCCGGACTGCCCGCTCTACGCACGCTCTGGGTGTATCAGAACCGGATTGAGGCGTGGCCGGAGATCCCCCACGCTTGGGCCTCCCTCGAGGAGTTGGACATCGCCGCGAACCGGCTTCGAGAGGTGCCCGGGCACCTCGCGGCGTTACCGCGGTTGAAGCGGCTGGTGGTCACCTCAAACCCGGTGCAATCCGTTTCCGCGGAACTCAGCAGCCGGCGGGGGCTGACGATTTTCGTGGGCCCACCGCAGGTGAACGTCCTCCCGCCGGCGCTGCTTGAGTCTTACCGTTCGAACGTACCACCCAGCCAGGAGGAAGTCTGGGAGTACCGGTTTCGGCGGGCCCTGCAAGCCGGGGATTCGACTCCCGTGCTGGACATCCACAACCGGTCTCCCCGATGGCTCGACGCCCTCGGCCATGTGGAGAACCTCCGTGTCCGCAAAACCGGGATGGATGCCTTTGATCTTCCCGATCTGCCGCGGCTGCGGACGTTCGCCATCGAAGTGGGGTCCGTAACAAACGACTGCGGCCGGCACGCGATTTGTGTCCCGGCGTCGCTGGAACGTAGTTCGGAGTTGGAGGCGTTGTGTCTGAACCCGGTCTTGCCAGTGAGGATCCCGGCATTTGTTGCCCGTTTACCCCGGCTCTCGAGTCTCGTGCTGTTGAACTGCGGCTTCGGCCACCAGCAGCAGATGTTCGAGTTTGAGCCGCTTCCACCTGACAGCGGGAACCGTCCGTTTGCCGTCCTGAAGTCTCTCACCGTCTCGAACGGGGCAGTACCTGAATTGATGGGCCAATGCGGCGGGTTGGAGGTTCTCTCGCTTCAGTCGAACGGCATGCGGCCCGCGGCTCTGGGAGAGCTCATTGGCGGGAATCCGCTACTGCGGGACGTGACACTAGCGGCGAACGACCTGGAGGAACTTCCCGAGAGCATCGCCGGATTGCGCCATCTGGAGATTTTGGCCCTGTGGGGGAATCGGCTGACCAGCCTGCCCGCATGGGTTGGGGGCCTTCCGGCTCTGAAATACCTATATCTGGGCGATAACCCTGTGGATACGCTGCCGTCTCTCCGCCAGTTGCGCCTGGAAACGCTACAGGCACGCGGCTCGCAGGCGTTGTCGCAGGCGATCCGGGGTATGGACGGGATCCCGACGCTGTGTGTGAGCGGCGGTGATTGGAATCCGGAGCGCCTTCCGAAAGTCGAGCGTCTCGCCCTCTTGCAAGCGCGCTGCACGGGTGGCGTCGCACCCGCCGGCTTGAAGGCGCTGGACCTGGAAGATTGGGGTTCCGACAGCCTTCCGGACTGGGTGCGCGACTGCGCTGATCTTGAGGTCCTGTCACTGAAGTCTCCGACGCTTCGCCGTTTGCCGGCCTGGATTGGCGAACTGGGGAAACTGAAGGATCTGAGCGTTTCGGCAGGCGAGCTTACCGCTCTTCCTGACGAAACCGGCGGCTTGGAGAACCTTGAGACATTGACGGTGCTTGGGAGTCTGGCGGCCCTTCCCGAGACCATCGGCAAGCTCCGGAACCTGAAGACGCTAATCCTCTCTCAGAACAAACTTCGTCAGATTCCGACGAGCCTGCAGGATCTGCGAAGTCTGAAGAAATTGGAACTGGGCGGGAATGACCTCCAGAACGGACTTCGCCAGCTTCCCCCACTACCGGATCTGGAACACCTGGGGATTGCGTCCAACGGCCTGCGCCATCTGCCTGCCAACCTGCGTGGCTTCAGGCACTTGCGGCACCTGGACCTTAGCGATAACAAAGTGCCGTTCGCCACGGATTGTCTCGCCCAGTTGACGGAATTGCGGTGGCTCAATCTCGCCGGCTGCGGGTTGGATCAGCTGCCCGCGGGAATCGAACGGCTGACGGCACTGGAAACGCTCGACGTGAGTAGAAACCATCTGGAGCACCTCCCGCAGGGGTTCGGAGATCTCCAGGAACTCAAAGTGGCAAACCTCGGGGAGAACCGTCTGCGCGATGTGGCCGTGCCTCTGTCCCGGCTGCAGAAGCTGGAGTCGATTGTTCTGTCCGGGAATGGGATCCAATCGTTGTCACTGGCGCTCTATGCGATCTCCGATCTGGTTGACCTCTCACCCGGGTTTGCCGTGATACCGCCAGATCGCGATGTCGCAAACGTCAGACTCGCACATCCGGGAATGAGTTCGCCCTTTGTGGCCAGTCACTGAGACAGGCGGGTTCTGAAGTTAATGGCTCAGTAACAGTGACTTTCGGCCTATGGAAACTGGAGAGTGCTCCAGTCCAGGCCGAATCGCTGCAGGTACTTCCGCAGCCGGTCGGCATCATTGGTGCTCGCCTTCCGGCTACGCGAGGCGCGAAACAACTGCCGCCCCGCCTCCGACAAACTCCGCGACTTCGCACAAACCTCCACGACATGTTCCAATTGCACCCGGTCGAAGGGATCCAACTCCGCCCGTTGTTCCTCGCTCAGGATCGCCGCCAGCGGGTCGTCCTCCCGCGCCTCCGGACCCGACCACCCAGCCGCCAACCTTGCGATCTCTTCTTCCACCACCTCCACGGAAATGCGGCCTCCGGGCGCCAGCGTGCCCATCCGCGCCACCGCGGCATTCAAATCCCGGAAGTTGCCGTTCCACGCCGCCGCCGGCGACAGCGCAAAGTCCAGAAACCTCTGCCGCGCCTCTTTGCTGAACGTCACCTGGTGGCCCGTGCGCCTAGCCGCGCAGTCCAACTCATACGCCAGGTTCGGCTCAATGTCCTCCGGCCGCTGGCGCAGGCCGGGCAAACTGAAGGTCCACAGGTTGATCCGCGCCAGCAGGTCTTCTCGAAACCGGCCGTCGCGCACACCGGCCTGCAGGTCGCGATTGGTGCCTGCAATCAGTTGGAAATCGCTGCGGCTGGGACGGTCGGAGCCAAGCGGAAGGAAGGTTTTGTCTTCCAGCGCCCGCAACAACATCGCCTGTTCGTCCAGGCCGAGTTCGCCGATCTCATCGAGAAACAACACTCCCTGGTCGGCCGTGCGCAGCAGCCCCGGCCGATCCTTCAACGCGCCGGTGAACGCGCCCTTGGTATGGCCGAACAGCGTCGACATGGCGCCGTCCCCGCGGAGCGTTGCACAGTTCACATCGACGAAGTCGCCCTTCACCGCATGGCGCATCTTCTTCAACTCATAGATCCGCCGTGCCAGTTGCGACTTGCCCGCGCCCGTGGGACCTGTCAGCAGCAGCGGATCACGCGTGGCGATGGCCACCTGCTCAATACGTTCCATCAGCCGGTTGAAGCCGGCGTTGCGGGTGGCGATGCCGTTCTTCAGATAAGACAAAGCATTGCGGCGTTCCTGCTGGTGGCGCGATGCAATGCGGTCATACCGTGACAGATCGAGATCGATGATCTTCGCCTCACCCGGGGCGCTGCGGTCGCGTTCGGGCGACGCCTGCAGCAACCTTCCCGGCAGATAGCGCGATTCGGTCAGCAGGAACAGGCAGATCTGCGCTACGTGCGTGCCCGTGGTGATGTGGATGAGGTAGTCTTCGGCGTCCGTATCGAAGGGATACGCCCGGGCGAACTCGAATAGCGCTTCGAACACCTGCTCGAAATCCCAGGGGTCGCCGAAATCGATGACGTGGCGCCGCACATCGGTTTCCGGCGATACCGTCGCGATGTCCTTCGCTACCAATTCGGCAGCGGTCTGCTCGCGCGAGCCATGCAGTAGTTCGAATCGCTTGATCACCATGTCAGGCTGGCGGCACAGAGCCACCGAAGGGCGCCACTCCTGCCAGCGATCGGGTTTGCGGCCAATATCGAGTTGGGTGCCAAGCAGGCCGATGACCACGTTGCGATGCTTCATAGCTCTAGATCTATGAGTTTATCGTATAGGATAAGTCATCTGGGTCGGTGGTGCCTATTATCAAAGACTTACGTTTGGCACGCCAGGTGCATTGAGATAAGGCGTAAGGAGACGATGACAATGGCCAACCAGACGCTGTTCGCGACCAGGACCCGCAATCAGGCCGGCGCTTTGGCCTACGCCATGCCCGCCAAGCACGCGCTGGCCCAATACGCCGCCACCGGCTGCTTCTCGCGCACCTTCTACGCCACCGGCGAGGCGCAATTGGCCGAAGTGCTGCGCCTCTGCGAGCAGGTGGAGCCGGAGTTCGTGGCCCGCACGGCCGTCTACAGCCGCACGCGGGGATTCATGAAGGATATGCCGGCTTTGCTGTGCGCGTGGCTGTCGAAGCGCGATGCGCGGCTGCACGAAGCCGTGTTCGGGCGCGTCATCGACAACCTGCGCATGCTCCGCAATTACGTGCAGATTCTGCGGTCGGGCGTGGTGGGCCGGCGTTCGTTAGGGACGGCGCCGAAGCGCCTGGTGCGGCAATGGCTGGAAAGCCAGCGCGAGGAATCGCTGTTTCGCTCCAGCGCCGGCCAGAGCCCGTCGCTGGCGGATCTGGTGAAGATGGTGCACCCCAAGCCGGCCGGCCGAGAGCGCGAGGCATTCTATGGGTATCTGCTGGGCCGTGAGCATGCTGCGAACCGGCTGCCCGAACTGGTGCGGCAGTACGAAGCCTTCAAGGCCGGCGACCGCAGCCAGACGCCCGACGTGCCGTTTACGCTGCTGTCGTCGTTGTCGTTGACTGGGGACGATTGGCGGGCCGTGGCGCGCCGTGCTTCCTGGCAGACGCTGCGCATGAACCTGAATACGTTTCTGCGCCAGGGCGTGTTTACCGATGCGGCATTAACTCGCCGCCTGGCCGAGCGTCTGTGCGATAAGGACGAGATCCGGAAGGCTCGTGTCTTCCCGTATCAACTGCTGGCCGCGTTTCAGGCTTCGAAAGGCCGCGCGCCGCAGGAGATCAGTGATGCACTGCAGGCCGCCATGGAACTGGCCGTGGACCAAGTGCCGGAGGTGGCCGGACGCGTCGTGGTATGCCCCGATGTATCGGGCTCCATGTTGAGCCCGGTGACCGGCGGTCGCAAGGGATCGACAACGGCTGTCCGCTGTGTGGATGTCGCCGCGCTGGTCGCGGCCGCCGTGCTGCGCAAGAACCCAAAAGCCATGGTGCTGCCGTTTGAGCAGAACGTGGTGCGGGTGGAACTGAAGCCCGAAGGCCGCATCCTGGCCAATGCCGAGAGGCTGGCCGCGGTGGGCGGAGGCGGAACCGATTGCAGTGCCCCATTAAAGGTGCTGAATCGGATGGAGGCCAAGGTAGACCTGGCGATCTTCGTTTCCGATAACGAATCGTGGGTGGACCCGGGCCGCGGGCGTAGCACGGCGATGCTGATGCAATGGGAGAAACTGCGGAAGCGCAATCCGCGGGCGCGGTTGGTGTGTTTGGATATCCAGCCGAACCGGACCGTGCAGGTGGCCGATCGCGACGAAGTACTGAATGTCGGTGGGTTTTCCGACGCGGTGTTCGAACTGGTGTCGCTGTTTGCGGGAGGTAAGCTGCAAGCGTGGCACTGGGTGGGCGAGATAGAACGCGTGCGGGCGTAGGACGGGGCGCGACGTGGACGTCGCGCGCAGGCGTGGACGCCTGCCCCACAAAGCCCTGGCGAATGCAGGTTGGGAGTACATGGTAAGGCTGCCCAAAAGGTTAGCTGAGCGGAGTTCAAGTCCCGCGGCCGCGCCGCAAGGTGCGGATTAACTCTCTGCCACTTCTTGTCGCCAGGGCTTAACCCAGGAACAACTCCTGGCGAATGCCGAAGGGACTACATGGCGTCCCCGGTTCGAGTCCGGGCCGCTCCACCACCTTGCGGGGCGGTAGCTCAGTTGGCAGAGCACATGTCTCTTCTTTCTTTGTCGCCAGGGAAGATTTAACAATGATTAGGGAGGAACGCAACCATGGCCGAGACAACATACAACATCATCACCCCCGAGAACGGGCTGCCCATCAAGGCCTGGACCAAGGGCGTCCCGTTGGAAGATGAAGCGCGCCGGCAGTTGGTAAATGCGGCGCAGTTGCCGTTCATCTACAAGTGGATCGCTGCTATGCCCGACGTGCATTGGGGCGTCGGCGCCACGATCGGAAGCGTCATCCCCACCAAGGGCGCCATCATTCCGGCTGCCGTGGGGGTCGACATCGGCTGTGGCATGATGGCCGTGCAGACCAGCCTCAATGCCCGCGACCTGCCGGACAATCTCAAGGCCATTCGTGCCGCCATCGAGAACGCCGTCCCGCACGGCCGCACCAATCACGGCAAGGCCGGCGACCGCGGCGCCTGGCACAACATTCCGGAGCGCAACGAGCAGGTCTGGACGGCCGAACTGGAGCCGCGCTACAACGCGATCCTGGCCAAGCATCCCAAACTCGCGCGCGGCAACCACGCCAACCACCTTGGCACCCTCGGCACCGGGAATCATTTCATTGAGGTGTGCCTGGATGAAGCCGAGACCGTGTGGTTCATGCTGCATAGCGGCTCGCGCGGGGTAGGGAACCGCATGGGCACCTACTTCATCGAACTCGCGCGCCAGGACATGCGGCGCCACTTCATCAACCTGCCCGACATCGATCTGGCGTACTTCCCGGAAGGCACGGACCATTTCGCCGACTACGTGGAGGCCGTTGAGTGGGCGCAGGAGTTCGCGCGCTGGAATCGGCACCTGATGATGCAGCAGATCGTGGGCGCCGTGCGGCGTTCGGGCGAGGTGCCCGAGTTTACCGCCGAAGTGCAGGCCATCAACTGCCATCACAACTATGTGGCGCGCGAATCGCACTATGGCCAGAACGTCCTCATCACCCGCAAGGGCGCGGTGCGGGCGCGCGAGGGCGATATGGGGATCATCCCCGGCAGCATGGGTGCGCGATCCTATATTGTGCGCGGCAAGGGCAACCCGGAAAGCTTCCATTCGTGCAGCCACGGGGCGGGCCGGGCCATGTCCCGCAATGAGGCCAAGCGGCGCTTCACGGTGGCCGATCATGCGCGCATGACCGAAGGAGTGGAGTGCCGTAAGGACGCCGACGTGATCGACGAAACGCCGGCGGCCTACAAGTCGATTGACGCCGTGATGGCGGCGCAGACGGACCTGGTGGAGATTGTGCATACGCTGCGCCAGGTTGTCTGCGTGAAGGGTTAGAACCATGAGGGAGGAATATGATTCGGATCGATGGATCGTTCGGCGAGGGCGGCGGGCAGATTCTGCGCACGTCGCTCAGCCTCTCCCTGGTTACCGGGCAGCCCTTCGCGATCGAAAACATCCGCGCCGGGCGCGTCAAGCCTGGGCTGCTGCGGCAGCATTTGACGGCCGTGCTGGCGGCGGCTGAAGTCGGTGCTGGGCAGGCGGACGGCGCGGAACTGGGATCGCAGGCTCTGACGTTCACGCCGGGGCGCGTGCGGGCCGGCGAGTATCATTTCGCGGTGGGGACGGCGGGCAGCGGGACGCTGGTGCTGCAGACCGTGCTGCCGGCGCTGCTGCTGGCCGATGGGCCCAGCCGCGTGATCATCGAAGGCGGTACGCACAACCAGGCGGCGCCGCCCTTCGAGTTCCTCGCGAAGGCCTTTCTTCCCCTGGTGGAGCGCATGGGGCCGAAGGTCACGGTAGCCTTGGAACGCTATGGCTTCTATCCGGCCGGGGGAGGGAGGTTTACCGTGTCGGTAGAGCCTTGCCCTGCGCTGCGGCCGGTCCACTTGGAACCGCGCGGCGACATTGTCACTCGCAAGGTGACGGCCGTATTGGCGAACCTGCAGCGCCACATCGGCCGCCGCGAAGTGGATACCGCCTTGTCCATGCTGAACTGGGCGCCTGAAGCCGGCGAGATTGTGCAAACGCGCGAATCGCCCGGCCCGGGGAACGTGGTCATGATTGAAGCCGGATCGGCGCAGGGAACCGAAGTGTTCACCGCCTTTGGGCAACTCGGCGTGACTGCGGAGAAGGTAGCGGCAACGGCGGCCCGGGAGACGCGCGAGTACCTGGTATCGCGCGCGGTGGCGGGCGAGCATCTCACCGATCAACTGCTGCTGCCGATGGCGCTGGCGGGTCGCGGGTCTTTCGCGGCATTGAAGATCAGCCGTCACGCGCAAACCAACATGGAAGTGATCCCGCGCTTTCTGCCGGTGCGCTTTGAGACGGCGGAAGAAGAGGGCTATGTGCGGGTGGCGGTTGTGGCCGTTGGGGCGTAGTGTTGCAGCAGGCCGTCCAACTGATCGTCATAAGCAGTGCTGGTTTTGACGGGCGACTTCGAACGCAACGTCAGATACCAGCGCCACGCCGCTCCACTCCACAGATACAGTTCTCTGCCTGCCGGCGGTCCGTGATCTTCCCACGCCCAACCGCGGATGTCTTTCCACGGCATCACCAGAAACGAATGAATGATGCCGGCTTCATATACGCGTAACCCGCGAGTGAGGAGGAGCGAGGATAAGGAGATGGCGACCAGGGTGCCGCCGAACCCGTAGTCGAAGGCATGATCCAGCGGGTCGGCGGGATCCAGGCCTGGCCCGCGGTATAGTGCGTTGGCAACGTTCCCGGCGCCGTACACCAGCCAGAATATCGTTAGCCAGGAACGCGCACGGGGTGCCTCCCACAGCAGTTTACCGAGGCTGTTCCGCCGTTGGAGAAACTGCCACAGCAGCGCGGCAAACAGCACATCTCCAACCACCACACACGCCAGCACGACACCGGGTAGGTATTTCATTGCTTCCCGATAGTGAATGCGTAAAGCGAGCGGAAAACACCTCACCGCTTCCGTTCTTGCGCGGCTAGCTATAGCTAGCCGCGGCCGGGCGGCAACGCGCTGGTTACACCGCCTTACCGTCGGCCTTTTCCTTGCGGGTAATGTGAAGCTTCAGAAGCTCATCGTGATCTGCTGCGTAGGGTGTCTCGGTCCGCAGGGGTTTGGAGCGATCCAGGGTCACCAGCAGGCGCCAGGGCGAGGTTGTCCAGAGATACAGGTTCGGTGCGGCATTCGTATTCGGCTCGTAGCTTGCTCCCCCTGCCCCCAATCCCACCCCGTGATCTCGTCCCACTGGAGATGAAGGACGCCGTTGATGATTCCCTGCTCAATCACGCGAAAACGCACGGCCGACGACAACAGTGGTGAAACAAACAGACACGTTGCGCGCATCGCGTATTCAGACGCGGTCATCCAGGCGGCCTCGGCAGTTTCCGGCGGCGTCCCAATGACAGCCTTTGCGAGACGCCAAACTCCCCACAGGACCGCGACGCCGAAACCCCACCGTGTTCTGTCCGGCGCGGCTCAGAGTTGCCTTCCAAACCGTGCGCGGCGGGTGGTCATGTGCCAGTAATGGGCCCCGCATATCAGCCACAGCATGCTAAGCAATCCTGCCAATAAGTAGGCCATCGGTCCGCTTTCCCTTATTCAATGGTGAATGCGTAAAGCGAGTTGCCCAGGGTCATGGCAATATACTGCTTGCCATCCACCGCATACGTCATGGGGTTGGAGCGCACCAGCAGGCTGGTGGCCTGGAAGCGCCACAGCGGCGCGCCGGTCCGGGCATTCAATGCAAAGATCTGCCCTTCGTTAGTGGCTCCGAAGACCAGGTTTCCGGCCGTCGACAGCACGCCTGCCCACGGCGCCGAATGCAGCTTGTACTCCCACGCCACTTCCGCCGTAGTGGGCTTATAGGCACGGATGAAGCCTTGCTCTTCTTCCCCGGCGATGGCCCGGAAGCCGCCGCCATCGAAACGCTCGCCGGGCTTATAGACAGCTTCGCCGGTGTAATAAACCGCGCCGGAATCGCGCACCGCCACGTAAAACAGATTCGTCACCGGGGAATACGCCGGGCTATACCAGTTGTTCGCGCCCGCCACTGAAGGCCATACCTTCACCCCCTGCAGCGTCGGCGTGGTACCTTCCACCCGGATCGGCCGCCCGCTGTCGTCCAGGCCCTTCGCCCAAGTCTGCTTGGCGTACGGCTTGCCTAGCAGGAACTTGCCCGTCACCCGGTCCAGCACGTAGTAGAACGCATTGCGATTCGGAAACAGCAGCAGCTTGCGCTTTTCGCCCCGCACCTCGGCGTCAATCAGCACGGGCACTTCCGTTGCATCCCAATCATGAACGTCATGCGGCGTGAATTGAAAGTACCACTTCAACTTGCCGGAGTCTGCATCCACGGCGACGATCGAATCGGAATAGAGGTTGTCGCCAAGGCGCACTTCCCCATTCCAATCGGGGCCTGGATTGCCGGTGCCCCAGTAGATGAGGTTTGTCGCCGGATCAAACGCGCCCGTCACCCATGTATCCGCCGCGCCGCTCTTCCAGCTGTCGCCCTTCCACGTTTCGTTGCCGGGCTCGCCAGGCCCCGGAACGGTCCAGAAGCGCCACGCTTGCTTGCCCGTCCTGGCGTGGTACGCATCCAGCACGCCGCGCGCGCCGTACTCGCCGCCAGCCACGCCGATGACGATCTTGTCCTTCACCGCCAGCGGGGCCACCGTGATCGAATAGCCGAGCTTGTAATCGACCACCACCGTGTCCCAACGAATGGCTCCGGTCTTCGTGTCCAGCGCCAGCAGGTGCCCATCGAGCGTGCCGAGATAGACAAGATCCCCCAGCACCGCCACGCCGCGGTTCACCTGCCCGCAGCAGACACGCAGGTCATCGGGCAACTGCCGCCGGTAGCGCCACAACGCACGCCCCGTGCGCGTGTCGATGGCGGCCATGTTGCTGGGCGGTTCGGAGACGTACATGATGCCGTCGATGACAATCGGCGTGGCCTCGAACTTCTGCAGCGAGTTGGTCTGGTACACCCACGCCACCTTGAGCTTGCCGACGTTGCTGTCGTTGATCTGCGTCAGCGGCGAATGGCGATGCCCCGCGTAATTGCCCGAATAGGTCAGCCAGTTCGACGGCTCCTTCTCCGGATGCAGCAGCCGTTCGTATGTGAGTTGCTGCGCCGCGGCGGCCAGCGCGCAAACCAGCAGAATCGCAGGGATCTTCATTGCACGTTACCTCGCAGGGTCAGCAGATACGCCACCACATCCTCAATCTCCGCCGCGCTCAGGCGGCCCTTGTAGGACGGCATCGTCGTGCGCCGCTCCACGTGCACCGATGCCAGTTGCTCCTTGAAGAAGGAGTGGATGCCGTCGGAGAAATCACGGATCTGAATCGAAAACGGATCTTCGTTTAGCCGCACGCCGGTAATCTTGCGCCCGTCTTTCGTCGTTACCGTCGCCAGGCGGAACGTGTCCACCAGGTCGGCCGCCGGATCCAGCAGTTTCCCTCGCAGATGTCCCGGACTGCGTTTGCCGCCGATATCGCTGAGTGCCGGGCCCATGCGTCCGCCCTTCAACCCGATGGCGTGGCATTGCAGACACCCGCCCTTGGCCGACACCACCTGCTCGCCCGCCGCTGCATTCCCCCTCGTGGCGTCCTGCGACGCCGACCCCAGTGACCGCACAAACGCCGCAATCTGCCACACCTCGCGCGGCGCCATCAACGTCGCTGGCATTTCGGTCTCCGGAATGCCATAGCGCACCACGCGATACAGCGCCTGTTCGGTCTGCGCCCTCGGCAGATCGCGCACCGCCAGGTTTGCCCCCTTTCCGCCATCGCCCGTCAAACCATGGCAGCCGGCGCAGCGCCCCTTGTACAGCTTCTGTCCCAGCGCAATGTCGGCGGCCGCGGCGTACGGGTTTTCGGTGACGTTCGGCAGATCCATCAGGGGAGCCGCCTGGAACAGAAACCACAGCAGGACCGGAATCATGGTCTGGACAGTATATAAAACTGGGCGCTGCGTTACTCGAGGATGGCGCTGTAGACGATCTGGCTGAAGCGTTCGCGCAGCTTCAGCGGGCTGGGCGTCAACTGCACCATCAGCACGCCGATCAATTCTTCCTTCGGGTCAATCCAGAACAACGTCCCCTGTGACCCGCTCCAGTAGTAGGTGCCGTTCGAATACGGCATGTTCGACTTGCCGCGATCCGTCGTCACCGCCATGCCCAGTCCGAAGCGGTGGCCCGGTGTACTGAACGCCAGGTCGCCGATATGGTTCTCGGCGATCCAGGCAATCGTGCGCGGCCCCAACACGCGCTTGCCGTCGAGTTGCCCGCCGTTCAGCAGCATCTGCGCAAACCGCCAGTAGTCGGCGGCAGTGGAATAGAGCCCGCTGGCGCCGCCGATGAACGTGCGTGCCTTGGCGGCTTCGGGCGGAATGCGCGAGAGCGATTGCGGGTCGTCTTTGCCGCGCACCACCAGTACGGCACGGCGCGAATCGGTGTCGTGCGGCGGCCAGTACCAGGTATCGCGCATGCCCAACGGCGTCAAAATGCGATCGGCGACGTAGCGGTCCAGCGGCTGCCCCGAGACCTTCTGCACCAGATAGCCCAGCACGTTGTGCGAGTTGCCGTAGAGATACGCCGTGCCCGGCTCATGCGCGATGGGCTTGCGGGCCAGTTCCTGCATGTAGGCTTCAAGCGTGGGGTGTTTGAAGGTATCGGCGCGGGTGGCGGCGTCCGTCACGCCGGAGGTGTGATTGAACAGGTGCCGCACCGTAATCGGCCCGCGCGTCGCTACCGATCCTTCCCCGCGCCCGATGGCCAGTCTCGGATTGCGAAACTCGGGAAGATAGTCGCCGATGTTGTCGTTCAGCGTGATCTTGCCCTCTTCCAGCAGCGTAAGCGCGGCGGCCACGGTGATGGGCTTGGTCATCGACGCAAGGTCGAACAGCGCGTTACGCGGCATGGGGCGCGGGTCATTCAGACCCATGGTGCCGAAGGCTTCGTGATGCACCACCTTGCCCCGCCGCGCCACCAGCGTGACGAAACCAGCCGCCTGCTTATGTTCCACCACGCCGCGCAGCCATGTGCCGATGTGCGCCAGGCGTTCGGCGGACATGCCAACGGATTCTGGTTTGGCAATGGGAAAATCGGCGGCATGCACCGCCAGGACTAGGGAAAGGATGGGCAGGATCATGGGGAGAAGCATGATCCTATCACGCCTGCTCTACAGCAGCTTCACTAGAGCCGCTTCCAACTCCTTCAAACCAACTTCGCCGTAGTAAGCCTTCACCTTCTTGCCGGCGCGGTCATACAGGAAACTTGCCGGCAGCGCCCCGCTCCATTTCGGATCCAGGGCGTTGATGAACGCTTCCTCGTCGCCCTTGCGCAGATAGTGCGGTCCAGGCACCTTTACCGCATCCAGGAAGTTCCCCGCCTTCGCCGCATCCTCCGGCTCATCGGCCGACACGGTCACGAACACGAAACCCTTGGCCCGGTACTTCTCGGCCAACTGCACCAGCGCCGGCATTTCCTTGCGGCACGGAATACAGTAGGTGGCCCAGAAATTCACCAGCACCACTTTGCCCTTCTGCGCCGCCACCATCTTCTGGTAGGCCGGCGGATCCACGGGTGCCAGGTTTGCCGGCAACGCCAGCAAAGCGCCAAGTAACAAACACGCCACTACGCGAAGCATCAGGAACTCTTCCTCACTCGTTTAATGGTGCAGCCGAACGCTTTCGTCTGCGTCTTCGTTACCGGCTGCCCAGCGAGCAACTGCTCCACCGCATTCTTCAGTCCAAGCACCTGCGTGCGTGCCGGGTTGCGGCTGTCGTCAATCTGGCCCTGGTAGCGCAGCGCCGCATCTTTATCGAAGACGAAAACCTCCGGCGTCACCGAGGCACCCACCTTGTCCGCCACCACGTTATTGCGATCCTTCCACACCGGGAACGGATAGCCAGCCTGCTGCCGGTGCTGGTCCACTTCGCTCCACGGCTCATTCTGGTTTGCGTTGATGGCCAGCCACTGCACGCCCTTGGCGCTCAATTCACGATAAAGCGCACCCATGCGGTCGTTGTAGTCGTTCGAAATGGGACATACGGTGGAAAGGAAAATCATCACCGTGACGCGATCCCGCAGCACGAACACCGATGGCTTCCTGTCGGCGAATAGGGTCACCTCATCCACCCGCACCGCACCCGGTAAAGCCCACGGCAGCGCCAGTGCCGCCAACCACTCCCGGCGCTTCATTTCTTCGGTTCCAGCTTCAGGTTGATCACCGCGGCCTTGCGCGAATCAAACACGCTCAGCGTCTTAACGTCGCTGGTCATGTTGCGCAGGTCCGCCTTCACCTGGTAATCCACTTCCTGGCTCAGGCCATGGAACTGGAACTTACCGTCTTCCTTCACGATGAACGACCGCACCTGCAGGCTCTTGGTGTCCTTCAGTTGCACCACGGCGCCTTCGGCAAGGTTGTCCTTGTCGTCCCGCACCAGCCCGCTCAGGCTGCGCGTCTTGGCGTCATCGTCCTTGTTCTTCTTATCCCCTTTGAAGAAGGGCGCGTTCTTCTGCTGGGGCACAATCTGGGCTACGACGGCATCCACCGCCACCGCGGCCAGCGCCACTGCCGCAAACCCCAACCATTTGGTCGCTCTCATTGGCCGAATCTCCTCAATTGGCGGGCTTCAGGGTCACGTACACATCCTGCCGCTCTTCGCCCGCAATCGTCACGTAGCGCTTTTCCGGCTGCAAGCCCTGCGCCTGCACCGTCAGCTGGTATCGCATCTGGGCGGCCGGCACGTAAAAGGCAAACTCGCCGCGTCCGTCGCTTACCGCACGCATCTTCTTCACCTTAACTGACGTAGCACCCTCCGGTGCCGGTTCCAGAATCACTTCGGCCCCGCGTAACGCAAAGCCCGGATCCCGGAACACCGTCCCGGCAATCGTCGCCAGCGCCTTCTTTTTCCGCTCCTTGCCGGCGGCCCAGGATACAAAACCAGGGCAGCCCAGGCATACCGCGCCCAGGCTCGCCACTCGGTACAATGCTGTCCGGCGTCGCAACACCACCTTCAGACCGCCCTACCAGTTCTCTTCCTCTTCTTCCTCTTCCTCCTCGTCTTCGTCGTCCTCGTCGAAGTCGTCGAAGTCCTCGTCCTCATCGTCGTCGTCGTCGTCGTCGGATTCCAACTCCACCGGGTCGACGCTCACCACGCGCAGGCTGGCGCCACACTCATCACAGCTCAGCGGGTCTCCCTCGTCCAGTTCGTCTTCATCCACATCGATCACCGCATCACATGCGGGACAGTTGATCATTGCCTCGTCCTCCTCACAAAAACTGCCTCTATTTTGTATCGGAACGGGATCGCGCTTGCAATCCCTATCTTGCTATTTCTTTGCCATACGCCGGCGCGTCGTGGGTGGCACCACCCCTTTTAGCCGCAGGTACACAAACATCTGCGACCGGTGGGTGATTTCGTGCTCCTTGGCGTACTGCAGCATCTCCAGCCTGGTTACCTGCTGGCCGTCCATGCGGGTCATCATCCCACCCCAAAACTCGGGCGGGGCGGCCGCCAGCTTCGTCTCCCACTGGTCCCAACTGGAGCGAAGCTCCGCCGCGATCTCCGCGGCGCTGCTCTCCGCACCCAGCGCCGAAGCGTAGTGCTTCAGCTTCTCTCGAAATTCCGGTGTTGAGAAGTTGTTCTCTTCGTCCAGCAGCAGGCCGATCAGCCCGTTGCCGGCGTTCAGGATGTGCATCGCAAGCTGACGAAACGTCATCAGGTCTTCGGTTGCGCGGAATTCCAACTGATCGGCTGGAAAGTCTTCGACCGCTTGCGCGGCGTCGGCGCGCACGGTCCGCCAGGAGTGGAGCACAGCTTCCAATCTCACCATCGTCTCTATACATAGCACGACTCGCCCGATGCGGCATCTCGCCTGCCCACCCTTTGTTACAGCTTCCGAAACCAGTGGTACTGCGCCGCCACCAACTCCCAGCCTTCCCCCCGGTACAGCGCGTTGCCGCGGTCGTTATCTTGCAGACATTCCAGATGCGCCTGCTGCATCCCCAGCGCCCGGAAATGATCCATCATTCCCCGCAGCATATCGCGCCCATACCCCTTGCCCTGCTCGCCCTGGTCTACCGCCAACAGATCCACATACCCCAGCTTTGCCGCCTCATCCACCGTACCAGTGGCGCAAGCCACCACACGCCCGTCCACTTCGCCCACCAGGATGATCTGCGTGGCGAAGATCTTGTTCAGCCGCAACTGCCACCGCTCCCGCCAGTCCAATCCGTTCAGCGGCCCCACCCGGGCGTCCAGTTTCTTGTACCAGGTGATTGGCTCAAAGCTATCGAGAATCATCTGGCGCAACGCCGCTTCTTCCTCCACACGCGCAAGCCGGAAATCCATAGCAGCCATTGTGACGCAGACCAGCTGCGGTTGGGATCACGCCAACGCCGGACAAGTCGGCGAACGAACAGGGACAACCGCGGCCGCCTGCGAATCGTGTGGAACGGTACCGGGGGCTTGCAACGCTTCCACATTTGTGTCCAGTTGTTGCCTCTCCGAACGCATACTGTTTTGTACCTGCTCAAAGATTCCGTATCTACGAGGATGCCATGCGTTCTTTCTCTCCCTTCTCCCTGGTAACTTGTGTGCTTCTGGCGATGGCGGCCCCGGGCCTGTCCCAGGATTTCGCCCCAATTCCGGCGCTGTCCTTTACTAAGTCATTCGGCGGCGCCAATCCCCTGCCGCAGATCATTACCGTCAACAGCACCGGCGCGCCGTTCTTCTTCACTAACGCGGTCAGCACCAGCAGCGGCGGCAACTGGCTCACCTTGTCCAATACCAACTTCAATTCCTGCGGAAACTGCCAGACACCCTGGGGTCTGAACGTCAGCGTCAACCCCGCTTCCACGCTCGCCGCCGGCACTTATACCGGACAGATTGTCCTTACTTCCGGACAACGCACACTTACCATCCCCGTCACGCTCCAGATCACGGCCCCCGGCGCCGTCTTCCTCGATAACTTACCCGGCAAACTTACCTTCTCGTTCCGCCCGGGCGACACCTCCCCGGCCCAATCCCTGCAGGTCCGCAACGGCGGCCCCGGTGCCCTCAACTGGACCCTCACCACCTCCACGGCCGACGGCGGCAACTGGCTCAACGTTACCCCCGCCTCCGGCACCGCCCCTTCCCTTGTCACCGTCTCCATCAATAACCAAAACCTCCCCTCCGCGGGCGCCGTCGCCGGCGTGTTTCTCGGCATGTTGCGATTCGAAGGCGGCGGCACCGTCGTAACCGTACCGGTCAGTGTCACCGTTGGCGACGATGTCTTCCTCCAACTCAACCCCATCAGCTTCACCAAGCCATTCTCCGGGGCCAATCCCTTGCCCCAAGTCCTCAGTGTCAGCAGCACCGGCGCCAGTTTCTTCTTCGTCCAGGACGAAGCCACCGCCACCGGCAACGACTGGCTCCAGGTCACCAACGCCAACTTCAACTCCTGCCGGAATTGCCAGACGCCCTTTACCAAAACCGTCAGCATCACCGCCGCTCCCACTCTTGCCGCCGGCTCCTACACCGGCCAGATCGTCTTCGCCTCCGGCGGCAATATTATGGTGGTTCCGGTCAACCTCACCGTCGCCGCCCCCGGCTCTACGTACTTCGATAACCCTCCCGGCGCCTTGAACTTCTCCCTGCCCGTTGGCGGGCCCTCCCCCTCCCCCCAACAGATCCAGATCCGCCACGGTGGCCCCGCTCCCTTCCTTGACTGGACCCTCACCACCACCACCGCCGACAACCGCCCCTGGCTCAGCGCCGCCCCGGCCAACGGCACTACGCCCTCTACGCTCGAAGTCCGTGTCAACCACAACAACCTCCCCAGCATCGTACTGGTGACGAAGACCGTCGTCGGCCAGTTGCTGTTCCGCTCTGCCAACGGCTCCGTCACCATTCCCGTCACCGTTACCGTCGGCCCCGACACCTTCCAGCAGGTCAATGGCTTGAGCTTCTCGAAGCCGTTTGGCGGCCCCAATCCCCTGCCGCAAGTCGTGACTATTGCCAGCGCCGGTGCCGAGTTCTTTGCCGTCCGCGAAGTCCGCACCGCCACCGGGGGCAACTGGCTTTCCGCCGCCAATACCAACTTCAACTCCTGCGGCAACTGCCAGACGCCGTTCGGCATCAGCGTGTCCGTCAACGCCCCGCCCACGCTCGCCGCCGGCACCTACACCGGACAGATCATTGCCGCCAGCGGCGGCATGTCCATGACGATCCCCGTAACCCTGACGGTTGCCGCCCCCGACTCCGCCTTCTTCGACAACGTCCCCGGCGAAATCGCTTTCTCCCTTCGCACCGGCGGCCAAACTCCGCCACCCCAACTGCTCCCGATCCGCAACGGCGGCACCGGCACCCTCGATTGGACAGCCACCGCCACCACCGCCGACGGCGGCGGCTGGCTGGGCATATCCGCCACCTCCGGCACCGCGCCCTCCCAACCTTCGGTTTCCATCCTTCGCTCCAGCCTCCCCAATGGCGGTCTCGTCGCCGGCACCTTCACCGGCCAGATTCGACTCCAGTCCGGCCAGAACAGCCTCACCATCCCCGTGCGCGTCACCGTCGGCGACGACGTCTTCCGCCAGATCAACGGACTTCACTTCACCATGCCCTTTGCCGGGCCCAACCCCTTGCCCCAACTCATCACCGTGGCCAGCACCGGCGCCGAGTTCTTCTTCGTCCGAAATGTCTCCACCGCTACCGGCGGCGACTGGCTCAGCGTCACCAACGCTAACTTCAACTCCTGCGGCAACTGCCAGACTCCCTTCGGCCTTGTCGTGAAGGTGCAGGCGCCCCCAACCCTGGCCGCTGGAACCTACACCGGCCAGATCGAGATGGCCAGCGCCGGCTTCACCATGGTGGTGCCCGTAACGCTCACCGTGGCACCGCCGGCATCGGCCTTCTTTGCCAGTACGCGGGGCCATATGAGCTTCCTGGCCACTCCGGGCGCCGCCGCCATCCCCTCCCAAACCGTCGAAGTGCGCAACGGCGGCACCGGCGCCCTGAACTGGACCGTCACCGCCACCACTGCCGACGGCGCCGCCTGGCTCAGCGCCACCCCGCCCAACGGCACCGCACCTTCTACGGTCACGGTCACCGTGAACCGCCAACTCCTGCCCAACGCCGGACTCGTCGCCGGCACCTACACCGGCAACCTCCACTTCCAGGCGCCCGGCTCCAGCATGACCGTCCCCGTTACCGTCACGACCGGACCCGATCTGTTCGTCCAACTCCCGCCCATCGCCTTCACCAAAAACGTCGGCGCGCCCAACCCCCAGACCCAGGCCGTGACCATCAACAGCACCGCCGCCAACTTCTTCTTCGTTCGCGATTCGTTCACCAGCGGCGGTGGCGACTGGCTTCGCGTCAGCAACACCAACGGCAATTCCTGCGGCAATTGCCAGACTCCCTGGGGCATCACGGTCAGTGCCCAGGATACGCAGGCGCTCGCCGCCGGTACCTATGGCGGGGAGATCTTCTTTGTCAGCGGGGGCATGGTGATGACCGTGCCCGTCTCCCTTCAGGTCGGTTCCACCGTCACTGCGCCTACCATTACGTCCCTCACCCCGGCGGGCACCACCGCAGGCGCCGCTGCTTTCACCCTGGAAGTCGCCGGCACGAACTTCACGGCCCAATCGGTAGTGCGCTGGAACGGAGCCGCGCGTACCACCACATTCGTGAATGCCACCACGCTGCGGGCGCAGATTCCAGCGCTCGATGTGACCGCCGTTGCCAGTGCCGCGATTACCGTATTTGACCCGGCCGGAGGAACCTCCAACAGCGTTACCTTCCAGATTGGAGGCCCGGTAACCCCCGGCACGCCTGCCAATCCGCAACCTGCCGACGCGGCCGGCAATCTCCCCGTGAACACGGCGCTCGCCTGGACCGCCACCAACGCCACCTCCTACGACGTCTACTTCGGCGTTTCCTCCACGCCCCCGCTGGTTGCCACCGTCAATACCCCTGTCTATAACCCCGGCGCCCTCACGGCCGGCACCCTTTACTACTGGCGCATCGTCGCCCGCAATGGTGCCCTCTCGGCCAGCAGTCCTACCTGGCGATTCACCACCAGCACCGGCACGTCACCCAATACCCTCTACTTCGTCCCTGTGCTGCCCTGCCGCATTGCCGACACCCGTACAGGATCGGGCTTCAGCGGCGCCTTCGGCCCACCCACCCCTACCCCCAACACAACGCGCGAGATCCCGGTGCCCGCCGGCAATTGCGGTATCCCGCCTTCGGCCGCCGCTTACTCCCTCAACGTCACCGTGCTGCCGGCCGAACCGCTGTCGTATCTCACCATGTGGCCCACCGGTCAGCCCCAACCCCTGGTGTCCACCCTCAACTCGTTCCATGGCGGGGTCGTCGCCAACGCCGCCATCGTCCCGGCCGGCCTCAATCGCGCCATCAGCGTCTTTGTCACCAACCGTGCCGATTTCATCATCGACATCAACGGCTACTTCGATTCCAACGCTGCCCCGAACGCCTTCTCCTTCTACACCGTTGATCCCTGCCGCCTTGCCGATACGCGACCAGGTTCCGGGTCTACCGGCCCCTTTGGGGCTCCTACGCCCGGCCCCGGCAGCACCCGCAGTTACCCGCTCCCCGGTAACTGCGGGCTGCCCACCGCGGCCGCCTACTCCCTCAATGTCACCGTCGTTCCCCCGGCGCCGCTCAGCTACCTCACCATCTTTCCCACCGGCCAAGCCCAGCCGCTGGTCTCCACCCTCAATTCCTTCGACGCCGCCATCGTCGCCAATGCCGCCATTGTGCCCGCGGGAGTCGCTGGCGCCGTGTCCGCCTTCGTTACTCACACCGCCGACACCATCCTCGACGTCAACGGCTACTTCAGCGCACCGGGCTCTCCTAACGAACTGCGCTTCCAACCCGTGCCACCCTGCCGCGTCGCCGATACCCGGCTCACCGGCCAGGGCGCGCCCATCCTCGCCGCCGGCGCCCAACGCGACTTCCCTGTCGCCGGCGTTTGCAACGTCCCGGCCGCCGCCAAAGCCTACTCGCTCAACGTCACGGTCGTTCCTACCAGTGCCCTCAGCTACCTCACGCTGTGGCCCGCCGGTAAACCACAACCCCTGGTCTCTACCCTGAATTCGTTCCTTGGGCGCGTCGTTGCTAATGCCGCCATCGTCCCGGCCGGCACCAACGGAGTCGTCAGCGCCTTTGTTACCGACCAGACGCACGTCATCCTCGACATCAACGGCTATTTCCAGTAAGCCGTCCGCAGTGGCGAGGTTGGGTATAGCGAACAAAAAGCGAAAATGCTAACCTGTTCCCGTGCCCAACCTCCGTACCTGCCTCGTCTCCTTCTCCGACCTTACCGGCGTCCGCCACTCCGCCGAGGTCACCGCCGAAAGTCTCTTCGAAGCTGCCGTCCTGGGCATCGCCGCCATCGCCCAGTCCTCCGGTGCCGTCGCCGCCACCATCACCCAGCTCGAAATCGAGGTCCGCGCCCCCATCGTCCGCCACCAGCTTTCGGTCCGCCAGGTGCGCCAGTGGGTGGACGGCGTTACCGCCAGCCCGAAGGAAAAACTCGTTAAGGAACGGCTGCGCCAGATGCTGCCGCCGGAATAGCGGCAGTTCTAAAATAGGGCATGGAAACCAACGGAACCGGAACCACCGCCCCGCTTCGCGACGTTCTGGCCGCTGCGCGGTTTGCAGCCGAGCGCCACAAAAACCAGCGGCGCAAAGGGGAATCGGCCGAACCCTATGTCAATCATCTGCTCGAAGTGGCCGACCTCATCAGCCAGGCCACGCCCGATCCCGACCCGATCGTGCTCATGGCCGCCCTGCTGCACGATGTGGTGGAAGATGCCGGCGTCACCAGCGCCGAAATCGCCGAACAGTTCGGCGATGCCGTGGCCAGCATGGTGGACGAAGTCACCGATGACAAATCCCTGCCCAAGGCCGTTCGCAAGCAGAAGCAGGTGGAACACGCACCGCACCTTTCCGCCGGGGCCCAGCTCATCAAACTCGCCGACAAGATCTCCAACCTGCGCGGCGTCATGCACAACCGGCCGGTCGGCTGGGATGAGCCGCGCTGCCGCGAGTACTTCGAATGGGCCAAGCGTGTGATCAGCGGCATGCGGGCGCCGAACCCAACCCTGCTGGCGGAGTTTGAGGCCGTCTACAGCCAGTACCGGCGCGAAGCCTGACCCTATCGGCTGGAACACTTAGGAAGCCGGATCAGGTCCACCCTGTTTTCCTGCACTCGCTTACCCTATCGGGTACCAGCCCGCTGTGCCTTCGGTACTATGAGGTTTGGAGCTAATGCGTGTGCTACGTCACTTATTCGTTCTGAGCCTCGCCATCACCGTGCCCGGCTGGTCTGCGGTGCGTTACCAGACAACGTCTGATTGGGGGAGCGGCTTTTGCGGCACCATCACTGTCACCAACGATACCGCCGCCGCCCTCAACCCGTGGAGCCTGCAGTTCGACTTCGATCGCACGCTCTCCTCCATCTGGGACGCCACCGCCACCCGCAGCGGTAATCGCTACACCGTATCGCCGGCATCGTGGAATGCAGCGCTGGCCGTCGGCGCCTCGGTCTCGTTCGGCTTCTGCGGCGCCTCCGGCAACGTCGTCACTGGCCCCACGAACTACGCCCTCAACGGCACTCCCTCCACACCGCCTCCCACGACGCCGCCGCCAACTACGCCGCCTCCGCCCCCGGCCGGTACCATCCAGGTGAACCTCCGCGCCGCCAGCAGTTGGAGCACCGGCTACACGGCCGACCTCATCATCCATAACAACGGCACCCAGGCGGTCAACGGCTGGACGCTGTCGTTCACCCTTGGCTCCACCATCACCAGCCTCTGGAACGGCACCCTGACCGTCGCCAACGGCACTAACGTGGTGCGCAACGCCTCCTGGAACGGATCCATCCCCATCGGCGGTAGCGTGCAACTCGGCTTCACCGGCAACGGATCCCTCGCCCAGGCCGCCAACTGCACCTTCAACGGCACCGCCTGCGGCATCACCATCGTCACCGGCGGCACCACCAGTCCGCCGCCTCCCACCAACACCCCCGGCGCCATCACCATCGACACCGTCGACACCAACGGAGCCGTCAACCAGATCCCCATCCGCCAGGTCACCAACACCTACACGCTGCGCCTGCCCAACGTCAGCAGCCCGGCCTTCAAAGTAACGGCCAATAACCCTCGCGTGGTCACGGCCTCGGTCAACGGCAGCACTCTCACTCTCACCGGCATCGCCGCCGGACGCAGCGGCCTGCGCATCGAAGAAACCGCCACCAAGTCCGTCCGCTATGTCGGCGTCCGCGTGGCCAAGGCCGATGGCAGCGCCCCCGGCATGCCCTCCTATGTGGCCGTCGGCTCGGTCAGCGAAGACACCACCGATCACCTCAACTTCTGGAAAGGCTTCGGCACCGGCGATGCTAACCGCTACGTCGACGTCCGCTACATCTACCTCAATGGTGGCCCCGTCAACGGCTGGAATACCTGGGGCAACTACAACGGCAGCCGCCTGGTGGAATACATCCGCAACAGCCGCCAGTTAGGCTTCGTGCCTTTCTTTGTCTGGTACAACATCCCGGCGGCGAGCGAAAGTTACTGGGTGGTGCGCCAGAACGTCGCCGACCCGGCTTACATGAAGGCTTACTTCCAGAACCTGAAACTGGCGCTGGACCTGATCCAGCAGGAATCGCCCAACGACACCGTCGGCATGATTATCGAGCCGGATTTCCTCGGCTACCTGGCGCAGAACGCCAATGCGCCGGCATCGGCCATCTACGCCTCCACACGCGGCGTGTATGAGGCTGGACTGCTGACCCAGGGCGCCGATCCGGCGTTCGCCGACACTGTCCAGGGCTTGGTTCAGGCCATCAACTACTGCATCCGCAAGTACACCCCGCAAGTCGATTTCGGCTGGCAGGTGAACCTGTGGGCGTCGCCCCCCGGCGGCTTCACCACCTCTATCCCGGGCAAGGGCATCATCCAGAAGACGCTCACGTCCGGCATCACGCTTGGCCGCCAGCAGATCGCCCAGGAGGCCGCCGCCATCGCCAACTACTACCTGGCCGCCGGCGTCGGTACGCATGGCGCCAAGTTCCTCTCCATCGACAAGTACGGCCTGGACGCCGTCGGCGCCGAAGCCAGCGCCGCCACCAATCCCGCCAATGCCATCTGGTTCTGGAACAACGACCTGTGGGGTAACTACCTGATCTTCGCCAATGCGTTGAAGCAGACGAGCAACCTGCCGGTCGTCCTCTGGCAGATCCCCGTCGGCCATATCAACAGCACGCGGGAACCCAATCCCTTCGACCCGCTGGGCCTCTTCCCGGACCTGATCAACACCACCAATCGCTACGAAGACTCCGCGCCTACTTACTTCTTCGGCGATACGTTCGTCACCACCGGATCCCGGTTTACCTGGTTTGCCTCCAATCAGGGCAATGATCCGAAACTGCGCGTCAACGCCAACGCCATCACCTGGGGCAGCCATATGCAGGAAGCCGCCGCCAGTGGTGTCTTCGCCGTGCTGTTCGGTCCCGGTGTGGGCATCAGCACCACGAGCATCGGCGCCAATCCGGGTGACAAGCTGTGGTGGATGACGAAGGTGCAGCGCTATCTGGCCGCACCTACACCGCGCCAGTAGGTCCTACCGCAGCGGCACCGGCCGTTCGTAATACCGCTGCGCTTTGGTAATCCACCAGTACCCATCCGTGGGCGGGTCGCCGATACTCGACGTACTCGCCCCCACTCCCGCTCCGAATAGGATCGACACCACGCCCGCATCGGCCGCCTGCTGCATATGCGCCCCCCAGGTGATGGTGTCACCGTCCACCTGTAGCGTTGCGTCCTCCCCGCGGTTCGTGGCGAAGTAATCACGCCGCGCCCCGCCCGTCGTGAAGGTATCGCCGAAGAAGAACACCGGCGCCGAGTCCTCATACCTCTGGTGCGTATTACTCAGGTCCGCAAACCGCCCCGACGCCGCGTAGGGATTCTCCTGCGCCGTGCGGTTGATCCGCCCCACCGGCAGTTGCCACAGAATCACCGGCAACCCGCTGGTGGACCGCATCACCTCTACAAACGCCAGGTAGTTATTCCAATGGTCGTTATTCCAGAACCAGATCGACCCGGCCGGATTCTCCGCCGCTCCCGACTCCAACCCCACCGCATCCAGCCCATACTTATCAATGGACACAAACCGTGCCCCATACGACCCAATCCCCGCGTCCAGGTAATACTGTGTGATGGCCGCCGCCTCGCGCCGCAGCACCGCGCGCCCCTGTTCGATACCCCTGTCGTCCGTCATCCGGATAATCCCGCGCCCCGGAATCGGCGTCGTAAACCCTCCCGCCGGCGACGCCCACAGATTCATCTGCCAGCCGAAATACACCTGCGGCGCGTGTTTCGAAATGCTGCGGTTGATCGCCTGCACCAACCCCTGTACCGTATCCGGAAATCGCGGATCGCTGCCATCCAGCACACCGGTCTCATACGCCATGCGCGTCACGGCCCGAATCTCCGACGCCGGCTTGCCCGCATTCTGCGCCAGGTAGCCCAGAAAATCCGGCTCCAGCACCACCCCCACCATCTCATCTGGCGCTTCCCGCCGCACAATATCCAGAAACAGCTTCAGATTCCGGAAATAGGCGGCCATATAGGTCGCGTCCTGCACGTGCGCCAAGTCCAACTCATAGCTCTCGCTGCCATCCGGAATGTTATAGAACACGAAGAACGGCACCATCCCCAGCATCCGGCTGTTGCGGATATAGTTCACTGCCCGCGACCCAGGCGACGCGCCCCACGTATCCCACCCGTTATACGGCCCACCGTTCAGATAGATATACCGGACGTCGCTGCGCCGGTTCCGCGCCCCTGCCTCAAACCCGCGCCAGAATTTCAGGTGCTCTTCGGTATCCTCACTCATGGCGCCTAGCGACAGGTATCCCGGCAACTCCGGCAGGCTCCCATCGGCATGCTTCACGCGCACTCCCAGCCAGCGTGCCGCGCCGCCCTGCTCGGTCAGTCGCACCGCCGCCCGTCCCGCCGCGCCCGCCGTCACCACCAGCGTTCCGCCTTCCACCGCTACCGACGCCACGCCCGGGTTATTCGATACCGCCGCGTAGTTCCCCGCATTCCGGAACGCGAATCGCGACACCCCCTGCGCCACCGTGATCTGCGTCTCGGCCCCATTCGTATCGAAATCCAACAGCACCGGCCCGGCCGGCACCACCGGCGCACTCAGTACAAACACCTGCGCCACGCAATCCTGATTATTGAACCGGCAACCCGTCACCGCGCCCGCCGTCAGCCGCCCCACTCCATCCACCGTCACCCGCAGCGAACTCCGTCCGTCAATCGTATCCTCACCCCGCAGCACTGTCGTGACGCCCCGCCGTTCTACCACTATGCCCCGTGCCCCTACCAACTCCAGCGTCCCGGCTAATGCCAACTCCCACCCCGGTACCTTCTCGGGCCCGGGGTTCTCCAGCATTAGTTCCGCCTGGTAGCCGCTCCCGGTCCGCGTCTTCTCTGTCAGCGTCACCCTGACCCGCCCCGGCCCGGGCTGTACCGTTTCCCCGCCGGCGCTGGCCGTGATCTCCCGTGGCCCTGTCAATACGTTCCCCGGCGAGCCGCCAAACCCGAACGTCACCGATCGGCCCACCTCGATTACCCGGTTATAGTCCATCGCGCGGATCACATACCGCGCGCCGTCCCGCTGCGCGATCCGCGCATCCCAAATGGTGGTCAGATCGCGGTCGAAGACCATCTCCACCGCCCAATCGGTTAAGGCCGTACCCGTGTCGTTTCGTAAGGTGATCTCCCCATTAAAGCCGTTGCCCCAATCCGCCGTCGTCCGGTAGGAAACCGCCACCGCACCGGGGCCTGCCTGCGCTTGGAGCCAGACTGGCAACAAAAGTAAACTGAAATAGAGCGTACGAGATAGCACCTGTCTATCCATCGTTCGATCGTCCCTATTCCTATAGTTCCCGCCCCATTAATTCCTACTGAATCTTAACGAACCCCCCTAAGGTTCCTCGCCTACCCGTCCGATAGTTGCAGTACAGAAAGATTCGCAAGATGCACAATCGCGGGGAACCGGATGCCCTGCCTAGTAGGCGCCGGACCCGGCTTTCTGACCAGAGGTGACGTGCATGCAAGCTTCGGGATTCGGCAGATTGGACGCGGCTACCGGCGGGTTTGAGCCGCGTTCGGCATGCCTGCTATACGGCCCGCGCGGGAGCGGAAAAACCGCCTTCTGCCTCAGCTTCCTCCACCAGGGCCTTAGCGCCGGAGAGCACGTCGCCCTCATCACCGCCGGACGCCCCACACATCTGCTCGAAATGGCCGACTTCTTCGGCTGGAACCTCAGCCGCTACCTTCGCGCCCGGCAGTTCACCCTGCTCGAATATCCCGACGAGATCGAAGATATCGCGGCTGCCTCCGAACCCGCGCAAGCCATCGCCGAACTGCGGCAACTGCTGGGCTCGAGCCCGGTCGATCGCCTGGTCTTCGACCCCGTAACCCCGTTGGTGGAAAGCGGCGGCGTCCTGCCGCAGGATCGGCTCCGCGCCATTATCGAGCCGCTCGCCGGAATGGCCGGCGTCACCCTGGCCGTGGTCAACGGGGAACGCAGCGATCGCGTGCTCGGCTCCGCCAAGGATTTGGTGGAGTGCGTCCTGCGCTTTGCTCCGGCCAATCAGCCGGGGGGGCCGCGCTACCTGCGTGTCGAAAAGCACCGCCGCCGCCCCGCCGCCGAAGGGCTGTACCGCTTTGTGCTCGAGCCCGACAACGGCTTCATCGATGCCGCGGAAGCCGAAACCATGGACGCCCACCCCGCTGACCCGCCGCGCCTGGCCTCCATCAAACGCATCAGCCGTGAAACGGACAGCCCGGAAATCGTCACTTGGCGGGGGGCCGTGCCCGCGCCGATTGCACCCGTGCGTCCTATCGTGTCTCCAGCCGTCAACACCACGACCGTCGCCGTCCGCCCGCGCACGCCGCTGCCGTTGGTCGCCGAAAGCGAGGGCCGCCTGCTGCTGATCGAGCCCGATGGCAAATGGCGCTCCGCTCTCCGCCAGGAACTCCAGCGCAGCTTCACCGTCGTCGAAGCCTGCGGCGCCGCCGACGCCGCCCAGGTGTTCGCCTCCGCCGCCCCCGATGCCATTGTCCTGTCGCTCGAACTCGACGGCGAAAGCGGCATCGAATTGGTCTCCCGCCTTCGCCAGAACGGCTGGAACCTCCCCATCATCACCACCTGCCGAGCCAGAACCAATGCCGATCATCTTGCCGCGCTTGCTGCCGGCGCCGACCATTGCCTTAGCCAGCCTATCGACGGCCGCATCCTTCGCCTCACCGTATTCAACTCCCTTTGCCGCCTTCGCAACGCGCGCCCGGAACTGCCAGCGCTGCCCGCTCCTGAGGCCGCGCGCCCCGCAACCGGGCTTGTGTCCGCCGAGGCGCCCTGTACCGACGATCTGAACGTCCTGTATTCCCGCCTCCAGCGCGAAATCTCCCACGGCCGCCAGCACGGCGTGCCGTTTGTCCTGCTCACCATGCGGACCACCGAATCGAGCACCGTTACCGACCTGGCCTGCAGCGCCCGCACCCTGCTGCGTGCCACCGACGTACTGCTAATCGGTGCCCGCGGCATCGCCTGTCTGCTGGCCGAACTCCCTTCGGCCGACGGCTTCCTCGATTCCTTCGCCGCCGTCTGGGCCGGTCCTGTGCCGCAACTGAAACGCATGCGCTATGAGGGCCAGGAGCAGTTCCTGGATGCGGCCTGCGCCTTCCTGGCCGACGAAATCGGCGCCACCGTGGAATCAGCGTGGTTGGCTTCGGCCGCCGCTGCCGGGTCCAATGGACGCCCCTCCGGAGTTGCCCATGGCTGAGTATCGCCGCACCCTGCTGCTGGCCGCCGCCGCAGCTCTCTTCGCACCGGCCGCGCTCGACGCCGCCGACACGCTGGCACGCGCGTTGGAACTCCAGCGCCGCGGCAACTGCAAAGAAGCGCTGCCCATTCTGCATCGCCTGCAGGATGCCGAACCCCGTAACCGCACTTACGCCCGTCTCATCGAACGGTGCGCCGCCAAACCCTCCGAATCGCAGCCTGCGCTCACTTTGAACGAAGCGCGCACCGGCGCTCGCCGTCCGGTCACCGAAACGCCCGCCGACAAGGGCCGTAAGGCACTCCCGCCCACCACGCCGGACCGCTCCCCCGTGAAGGTTGCCCAAGCGGTGCTGAAGGGGGAGAATCCCCAACGGCTGCTGCAAGGCGTGGGACCCGCGGCGCAGGAACCCGTGGCTCCGCCTGCCGACACTGCCGCCAAGCCTAACCGCAAAAAGCGCGCGGCGTCCGTTGCTCCGAAAGCGGGCACCGCGCCTGCACAGGAGCCCGCTCTGGCACTGGCCGTAGCTCCCCCGCCTCCAGCCGCCCAGGGCATGCCTGCGGTACCCGCTCCGCCCCCCAGCGCCGAATCGCGCGAACGCGAGGCCGCGGGCCAAACCTTCCTTGCCGCCGAGCGCCTCATCAAAGCCAAGAAATACGACGACGCCCAAAAGCTGCTGGAACCGCTGGTGGAAGCCAAGCCGGACCTCGTCCTGCCCCGCCTCCGGCTGGCCGAAATCTACAGCACCAAGAAGCTGTTCCCGGAAGCCGCCCGCCACTACGGCATCCTTGCCGATCGCGAAGGCCAGGGCGACTTCCGTCTTCGCCAAGCTCTGAACTACTCCTGGGGCAAGCGCTATGCCGACAGTGCCATGAGCTTCGAACAGTACCTCAAGAAGCACGCCAAGGACGCCGACGCTCAACTCGGCCTCGCTCAGGTGCTGTTCTGGTCCGACCGTCTGCCTGAGTCGGCCGAAGCCTATCGCCGCTACCTGGACCTGAAGCCGGAAGACGCCAACGCCCGCCTCAACTACGGCCGTGCCCTGCTTTGGTCCGGCAAGTCTGAGGAAGCCTACACCGCTTTCGCCGAAGCCAAGAAGCAACTGCCTCCGGACATCATGGTGGACCTGCTCATCGCCAAGAGCCTGGAGCAGACCAAGCATCCCGAACGCGCGCTGGCCGCCTATGATCTGGCCCTCGCCGCCGACCCCAACAATGCCGACGCCATTGAGGGCCGCGAACGCGTCACCGGCCTCGTCCTACTCCAGGCCGGCTATGCGAAACAGGAAAAGAACGACTTCCAGGGCGCCCTCGACGCCTTCACCTCCTACCTGAAGAAGTTCCCCGCCGACGAGAAGCTGCAACTGCAGGTGGGCCGCCTCCATGCATGGTCCAAGCAGCCCGCCGATGCCGTCCCTTACTACGCCGCCTATCTGAACAAGCAGCCCGAAGACCTCGTCGCCCGCCGTGAACTCGGTCGCATCCAGATCTCCATGCCGGACTTCGCCTCCGCGCGGGAAACCTACTCCACCATCGTCAACTCCGGCAAAGCCAAGGTGGAAGACTACGAAGGCCTGGTGAACTCGCATCTGTGGGATGGCCAGCTCGATTCGGCCCGCCCCTTTGTGGAGCGACTGCTGCAGCTTGATCCTGACAACCCCACCGGCAAAAAGGCTCTCGCCACCGTCAACAACACCAAGCGCCGCCAGGATCTGGAAGCCGCGCAGCGTCTGGCCTCCGCCCGCAAGTACAAAGAGGCCATCTCCGCCTACCGCCAGTTTGCCTCTGAGCACGGCGCCACCTGGGACGTCGAACTCGCCACTGCGCGCCTCTACGGCTGGAACAAGCAGGCACCGAAGGCCGTTCAGGCCTATCACGAATACCTCTCACGCTACCCCCGCGACCTCACCGCCCGCCTGGAGTTAGCCGAACTCGAACGCTGGTCCGGCCGCTACCAGGCCGCCGAAGCCGAGTACGAACAGGTGCTGAAGTCACAGCCCAACAATACCCAGGCCCTGTTCGGCAAGACAGCCATCGCCGATTCCCGCGGCGACGACCGCTTCGAGGTCTACGGCGCCTACCGAGAACTGCTCGCCCGCGATCCCGGCCACCAGATCGCCCGCCAGCGACTCAGCGAAATCGTCCCCGCCGTATCGCCTTCCCTCAAGGTAACCACCAACAACTTCCATGACTCGGACGACTTCGGCCGCCAGATCAGTACCGCCGAAGTCGGCATCCCCTTCCGCGGCGGCTTGAAGCTGTCGCCCCTGGTGCGCCACGGCTACTTCCGCCAGTACCGCGAAGTGGGCGGCGGCTACTGCGGCACCGGACAGGCCGCGGCGTCCAATGCCGGCGAGTCCGTGCTGGCCGTATCGGAATCCGTCTGCGGAGCTAACGGCACCGTGTCCACCCTGGGAGGCGGCGTGCGCTTTGAACTGATGCCCAACCGCGCGTTTTCCTTAACCGGCGAAGTGGCCGCCATGCGCCTCGACGCCATGTCCCAGCGCACCAGCCTCAACGCCAGCGCCGAACTCGCCTTCAGCCCCAAACCTCTCTCCACCCTCATGCTCAGCCTCGTCCGGCGCGACGCCGTCTTCGACGTCAACACCGTCGGCTCCCTGTTCGCCGGCATCCAACAAACCGGCGTCCTGCTCAGCTACCAGCAGCCGCTCAGCGATCGTTGGCGCCTGTGGGGTTCGGGCGGCGTGGCCCGCTATGACGGCGGCACCGAACGCCTGTTCAACAACAACATCCAGCGCCGCGCCGCCGCCCGCATCGACTACCAGGTGCTGCCCTGGATGACCGCCGGCTACTTCATCCGCGCCTCCGGCTTCACCGATCAATCGCCGCTCTACTTCTCGCCGCGCTTCTACGGCACCACCGGCCTCCGCTACTTCTGGGAAAAGCCCATGACGCGCGGCCTTCGCAGCATCGGCGAAATGGAGTTCGGCTACGGCCGCATCAATCAGTTCAATAACGTCAACGTCAACGTCGCCGAGTTCTCGCTCAGCGCCGGTATCGCCTGGGACATCCGCCCCGACCTCACCCTCCGCCTCGGCTACCGCTACGGCCGCGGCCGTAGCAGCAGCTTCGGATCGCCCGTCTACAGCACCGGCATCCTCGACTTCGGCATGAGCAACTTCTGGACGCCGGCCATGCCCGCCGTCAATCCCAATCGCATCGAGATCCGTTAAGGAAGGCACATGGTTCGACGCATCTTACAAGGCCTGGTCATCGCCGCCACAATCTGCTTCTTCCTGGGGCTGGCCGCCGCCATCTACTTCGATATCTACCTCTCGCTGATGGTGGTCACCGACGCCTTCCTCCAGGTGGCCGGAGCCATTTTCTTCGTCTTCCTGCTGATGCTCATCTTCCGCTACGCCACGCTGCTGCTGATGGCCTTCCTGCAGCACCTCGAAACCGTTGGCGAGACCGTGGATCTCAAGGACTATCCCATGGTGACGATGATCCTTCCGGCCCACAATGAAGGCCCGGTCATCGAGTCTTCCATTCACGGCGCCATGAACATGGACTATCCGGCCTTCGAAGTGATGGTGGTGGATGATGGCTCCACCGACGACACCTATGAGCGCGCCTGCAAGCTGCGCCAGATGTATGGCTCGCGCCTCACTGTCATCACCCAACCGAACGGCGGCAAGTCCACCGCGCTCAACAACGGCATCAGCCGCGCCCGCGGCGAACTCGTGCTCTGCACCGATGCCGATTCCAAACTCGAACCGCAAACCCTGCGCGAAGCCGTCAAGCACTTTGCCGACCCGGAAGTCGCCGCCGTTGCCGGCAACGTCAAGATCGCCAACCGCCTGAACATGCTCACCCGCCTCCAGGCGCTCGAATACATCGAAGGCCTCAACCTCATCCGCTCCGCCCAGGCCCTCACCCGCCGCATCACCGTTATCCCCGGACCCATCGGCGTGTTTCGCAAGTCGGTCCTCGAAGAGATGGGCGGCTACCTGAGCGATACCTTCGCCGAAGACTGCGATCTCACCCTCCGCATGATGATCGCCGGGAAGCGCATCAAGTACGAGGCCAACGCCATTGCCTGGACCGAAGCCCCGGAAAAAGTCGAAGCCCTCTTCAAGCAGCGCTATCGCTGGGGCCGCGGCATTCTCCAGGCCCTCATGAAACACCGCGCCCAACTCTGGAAGCCCACCCAGGACCCCATCGCCTGGCTCATGCTCTGGAACATGGTCTTCGAATCGGTGGCCCTGGTCGCCATGGATTTCTGCGGCATCGGGTTGTTCTTCCTGATGGCGCTCAGCGGCGGGTTGTCGTCGCTGGTATTCCTCTGGTGGACCGAACTCACCATCCTCGACATGGTGGCCGCCGTTTACTGCATCGCTCGCGAGAAGGAAGACCTCCGCCTCGCCTTCTACGCCATCCTGTACCGGCTGTTCTTCATTCCCTTTGTCGACGGCATGCGCTTCTTTGCCACCCTCGACGAACTGTTCAATGTCCGTATGGGCTGGTTCACGCAGCAACGCATGGGCCGCATCTAAGGAACCGCGATGAACATCGAACTCTACTCCCTATTGGCAACCCTGGTCCTGGTGGCCACCCTCGCGAGCGTCGTCTTTGCCTTCGCCAGCTACATGCTCTTCCGCATCCGCGAGCATCGCAAGCTGCAGCGCAAGAAAGCCTCCGTCCATGCCCCGGCTCCCGCCCCGGCGCCAACACCAGTAGCCGCCGCGGCCCCCATCCCCGAACCGGCACGGCCGCGCTTCTTCAAACCCTACGAGCCGGCGAACTAGATCCCCATGGCGAACGCGGCAGGCAAATCCTGGCTCGGCCTCAAAGGCCCCTTCGGCGTCTACCTGACGCTGCTCGTCGTCCCTGTCATCGCCCTCCAGGGCCTGGTCTACGTGCAGATCGTCGACCAGACCATCGGCGCCTTCCCCATCATGAAGCGCCTCCGCATGGTCAGCGACAACATGGCCGAACCGAAGGTCGCCGTGCTTCGCAGCGATATCAACGCAGGTTTCGCCGGCGAACACCCCGAGTACTACTACGACCTCTCGGCCTTCTGGAACTTCCTCGCCGATGGCGCTGGCTTCGAGCACCGCCTCATCACCGATGCCGAGCTCGCCCGCGGCCTCGGCGATTCGGCCACCGTCCTTATCCTCCCCTGGACCACCTGCCTCGACAAGGACCAGCGCCAGGCCATCCGCGCCTTCCTCGAAGCCGGCAACAGCGTCATCGCCACTGGCCCGGTCGGCGCCCGCGACGAAAAGAACGAATGGGTGGGCTGGGAGTTCCTCAATGAACTCACCGGCCTGCTCCAGGTGGTCTCCATCACTCCCGAAGAGCAAACCTACGCCAGCTTCCGTGGCAACCAGTTCTACTCCGCCAACGTGCCCGCCGGCCTGCTCTTGTCCTTGCCCCAACACGTGCTTGCGGTCGGCATCGGTCACGCCCCCGATATCTATTGGTCCGACGCCAACTGGCGCCCCGTCTCGGTCGATTGGCCCAGCGAAGCCGCGCTCGGCGTCCATCGCACCGTCAACAAGGGCCGCGTCGTTTGGATGGGCTTCAACGAACGCCTCAGCGGTAACGCCAAGTCCCGCGTTCTGTTTGAGCGCTACCTCCACGCCTCGCTCCAATGGGCCGGCCGCCAACCCCTCGCCTTGCCCCAAACCTGGCCCGACGAAAAGGCCGTCGCCGCCATCCCCTATGGCGAGTTCGGCGCCAATCTCGAAGCCGCCCAGAAAGCCTCCGAAGTCTTCGCCCGGGAACAGGTGCCGGCCACGTTGTTCTGCCAGTCGGGCGCGGCGCTGCGCAGGCCCGCCGATGCCGCCCTCCTTCGCGAACGTGTGGAACTGGCCACCAGCGGCGATAGCGCCGAGGCTTTCGCCGGACAGAACCTTGTCAAACAGGCCGAGCGCCTCAGAAAAGCCAAAGCCGAACTCGATACCGAAAAGATCCCGTTGGTCGGCTTCAAACCGCCGCAGGCCGCGTTTGGGCCGGAAACTCTCATGGCCCTCCGCAGTGCCGGCTTCCACTACCTGGTCGACTCCGGCGAGAATGACCGCGCCCTGCCGGAACTCATCGAATTCCGCGCCAGCTCCTTTATGGGCCGTAGAGCCGAGCTCACCCGCCTGCCCGCCGGCTGGGCCCAGGACGTCGACATCGTCGCCGCCTATACCGGTCCCACCCCCTGGAAGGAAGATCTCGCCGACCCCTTCGTCCGCGATCTCGAACTCGCCGGCTACCTCGGCGGCATCTACACCATGGGCATCCGCGAAGACCTCCTCGGCGCTCCGGAAAACCAGCACATCCTCCGCAGCCTGCTCCGCCGCATGCGCCGCGACGATGCCTGGCTCACCACCGCCGACGGCCTCGCCCAATGGTGGTCCCGCCGCGAGAAGATCCGCGTCGAAGCCACCCGCGTTCACCAGCACCGCATCCGCGTCTCGGTGACCAATCGCGGCCGCGACGAAATGGGCAAGTACGTTGTCGACCTCCATCTGCCGTATCGCCCCAAGAAAGTGCGCCTCCTCTCGGAAATGCTCGGCAAAGCTCCGCCGCAGTATGAGCTGCGCGCCGACGAAGAAATCCTCCGCCTGGAGTTCACCAAGCTCAAGCGCGAAAGCAGCCAGGTCTTCCTGGTAGCCCTGGACGAACTATGAAGATCGCCAGCCGCCATCTACTGCGTCTCCTGTTGCCCGCGGCCCTGCTCGCCTACGCCGCCGACGACACGGCTGCGCCCGCCGCTGCCGCCGTCCCGCTTGTCTCGCATTTCTACTACCTCGGTGAGGACGCCGCCTTCGCCTCGCTCGAACGCAACATCAGCGCCGTGCAGTTGCTCTCGCCGGTGTGGCTTCACGTGCTGCCCGACGGCAAGCTTCGCAATACCGCCGATGACCGCGTTCGCGACCTCGCCGCCAGATCCGGCGCCATCCTGCATCCGGTCATCGTCAATGACGACTTCCGCCCCGACGCCGCCCGTGCCGCCTTCTCCAATCCCGTCCTCGTCGAAGAGCTCGTCAGCCTCGCCGTCCGCGACAACTACGCCGGGCTCCAACTCGACTTCGAAAACCTCGATGCCGCCGACCGCGATCCCTACGCCGCGTTCTCGGAGAACCTCTCCCGCGCCCTCGCCGCCAAAGGCAAGACGCTCAGCATCGCCGTTGTATCGCCCATCTACGGTACCGGCCCCGCCACCGCCCGCGCCCTGGCCTGGAAGCCCACCCAGCGCTCCTCCGCCTATGACTACCAGCGGCTCGCCAAAGCCTCCACGTTTCTCACCTTGATGACCTACGACCAGTACACCTCCCCCGAGGCCCCGGGCCCTATCGCCGGCATCGAGTGGATGGAAGCCTGCCTCCGCAACATACTGGACGTCGTCCCCGCCGGCAAGCTCATGCTCGGCATCCCGCTCTATCACCGCCGCTGGGCCGGCACCGCCGTCACCACCGGCACCTGGATGGAAGCCCAGGAACTGGCCTGGAAGTGGAAGACCGGAGCCCGGCTCGACCTGCTGCACCAGGAGCCCGTTATCCGCGTCCGTGACGCCGGCACCGCGCACGAAGTCTGGTTCTCCAACGCCGATAGCGTGCGCCGCCGCATCTCCCTGGCCCGACAGTACGGACTCCGCGGCTTCTCCGCCTGGCGCCTCGGCCAGGAAGACCCCAGCATTTGGACGGAGGCCCTCGCAACCCCGTGATCCTCCTAGCCGCACTCACGAGCGTCCTTTTCGCGGCTGAGCCGGCGGCCTCGCCGCGGACTCACGCCCAGCGCCTCGGCAAGCAGAAGCGTCGCAACTGCAGCCCCGCGACCTCGCCCCTGGGCCCCGCCTGGCGCCGCAGCCAGGAAGACCCCAGCATCTGGACGGAGGCTCTCGCAATCCCGTGATCCTGCTTGCCGCACTCACGAGCGTCCTCTTCGCGGCTGAGCCGGCGGCCTCGCCGCTGCTCCTCGCCCAGGACACGCCCGTCGAGCTGCGTCTGGAAGCCGGGGTCTCCTCGGCCACCGCCAAGATCAACGACCTCGTCGAGTTCGAGGTCGCCGAAGACGTCCGCGCCGGCGACCGCATCGTCATCCCGCGCGGCAGCTACGCCTGGGGCATCGTCACCAACGCCGAACGCCGCAGCCGCATGCGCCGCAACGGCAAGCTCGATATCGACCTCCAGGCCGTCTGCCTGCCCACCGGCCGGCCCGCCGCGCTCCGCGCCGTCCGCCGAGGCAGTGTCGACCCCGATGGCGCCGAAGTCTCCGCCTCCGACAGCCTCTTCGCGCTGCCCGCTCTGCCTGTCATGGTCTTCGTCTTCGGCAAAGACGTCAGCATCCCGCAAGGGCGCGAACTCACTGCCTATCTCGCCGAAGACGTCGCCGTCACGCCGGGGAAGGGAACTCCCGTCGCCGCCAAACGCTGCGCCGCGCCCGAACCCCCTCCGCCCGTTCCCCAACTCGCCGAGGCCCGTACCACCGAAGACCTGTCCACCGTCACCGTGCGTTCGGCCCCTGGCGAAGCCGAAATCTACGTCAACGAGCGCTTCATGGGCAACACGCCCGCCGTGCTCAAACTGCCGCCCGGCGAACACCAGATCCGCCTCGTGCTGCCCGGCTATAGCCCGTGGATGCGCCAGGTGGCCGTCACTCCCGGCGGCGAGTCCAACATCCAGGTCAAGCTCGAAACCACCATGCTCGTTCGCAAGCAGGAAGAAGAAGGAGAGAAGAAACCGTGAAACCCCAAGCGTTCTGCCGTCCGGCGATGAGCGTCGTGCTTTGCATCACTCTGGCCCTGCCCTCCACCGCGTTCTGTGCCGATCCCGAACCTCCCGGCGTCCTCCGCGTCATCGTGGTCAACGGCGAAGGCGGCATCAATAACTTCGTTCGCAAGCAGGTGGCGCCCATTGAAGTCGAAGTCCGCGACGAGCGCAGCCGCCCCGTGCCCGGCGCGCGTGTCCGCTTCACGTTGCCCACCATCGGCCCCGGCGGCCGTTTCGCCGATGGCAGCCGTGCGGCGGAAGTCTACTCCGATGAGCGCGGCCGCGCCGTTGTCGGCTCCTTCATTCCCAACGAACACGAAGGCCGTTTCAGCCTCCTGGTGGACGCCATCTCGAAGGGTAGGGAAGCGAGCGCCGTCGTTTCCCAGACCAATGCCCGCTACGTGGTGCCCACGGCAACCTCCCGCAACTATGAGCTGACCACCCGAGGCTCGCGAGGCAGCCGTACCCTGGCGCTGGTCGTCGGTGTCGGCGCCGCCGCAGCCCTTGGCGGTGTACTCGCGTTGAAAGGCGGCGGCCCGCGCTCGTCTGCGTCGTCCCCCGTAGCCGGTCCCATCGGCATCAACATCGGCGGTGTCAGCGTCGGAGGTCCCCAGTAACTTCCATGCGGCCTGCGGCGCTTCTCCTGGCATTCACGGCAACCCTCACCGCGCAGGTCGAGGTAGGCATGTCGCCTATTGCCTATGCCCTTGATGAATCCAGCCGCGCCCTGCGTCCCCTCATCGGCACGCCCGGCTCCGCCTACCTGGGCCGACCGCTTGCCCTCCCCTTCGCCATCCGATGGGCTGAACTCCGCGGGGCGACCGGTGTCGTCGTTGACACCGAAGGCATCGCTCATCGCTTGACCAATCTCGATCGCACCGAACTGGGCCCGGCCACCGCCGTCTGGCTCGACGCCACCGGTACGCAAACCCTGCTGGCCGTAGCGCCGGACCAGGTGCGCTTCCCCAACGACCCTCCAGTCACCCTGTCCGCGCCCGTTGCCGCCGTAGCGTTTTCGCAGCGCTGCGCCATCCTTGCCACCAACGCCGACGACATCGCCACCCTGCACCGCCTCTGCGCCGACCGCCCCACCGAACTCCAAAGCCTCCGAACGTTTCCCGGCCTGGCCATCACCGCACTCGCCATCGCCGGCGACTCGCTGTTCGCCGCCGCCCGCGCCCAGCGCCAGATCCTCCACATCCGCGAGCCCTTCGGTTCCTCCCCCGCCGCAACCTTCGACACCGAAGCCCCACCTATCGCTCTTGCCGCCCCCAGCCCCAGCGGTGTCCTGGCCGCCTTCGAAGACAACCCGCGCCTTCTCGCCCTGCCGTCGCGCGATTGGATCGACCTTCCCACGCCTCCCGACCGCCTCCAGTGGCTCTCCAACGGCCGCCTGCTCGCCTGCTCCGCCGTCAACATCGACCAGCCGCTGCTCGTCCTGGATCTCGCGCAGGACCGCAACGCCTTCTTCATCCCACTCACCAGGAGCGAAGAATGATCCTACTCGCCGCCGCCCTGCTGACCACCCTCGCTGCCCAAGCGCAGGTCCCGTCGTTCACCTTCGGCTACAAGCTGTCCACCGAAGCCAGCCTCTCCGCGCTCGGCACCAGCAACGGCACAATCCTCCTACCCGCCACCGCCCAGGGTGCCAGCGTCACCACCCAGATCCACATCACCAACACCAGCCCCAACACCACCTGGTTCTTCGCCGGAGCCGCCGCCACTGGCGATGCCTACACCCTCGCCCCGCCGGCCGGCACCAGCCTTGCCCCTAACGCTACCTATATCCTGCCCATCCGCTTCGCCCCGCTCGCGCCGGGGTTGTTCACTTCCACCCTCACCATCCGCCTCCGCACGGCCAGCAACATTACCGCCGATTACAACTTCCTCCTCGTCGGCAACGGTACCGCCGCGCCGCCCACCACCACACCGGCAAACCCCACCAATCCCGCAACCCCGACCACCACCGCCGCCGACGTCGCTGTCAGCTACATGTTCATCGGCCGCGGCAACAACATCCCTATCTCGACCGGCGATACCATCCCGTTCCCCACCACCGCCGCCGGCACCCGCGTTTCGGCCAGCATCGTTCTCACCAACCGCGGCTCGGCCGGCACTACCGTAACCGCCGCCGCCCTTACCGGCACCGGCTTTGAAATGAACAGCCTTCCTCTGCTTCCGGCCACCGTTATTGCCGGCGGCGAACTGCGTTTCAACGTCGTCTTCGTTCCCATCGACGGCCAGAACACCTACCGCGGCGAACTCCGCCTCACCATTGCCGGCCAAACCCGCACCTTCACCCTCAGCGGCTCCGGCCAGTTCTCCCAAATCACCTACGAACGCCTCATCAACGGCGAATCCAGCCCCGTCCAACCCGGCGCCACCATCACCTTCCCCAGCCTCCCCGCCGGCGGCGGCAGCAACATCGTCACCGTGCGCTTCCGCAACGAAGGCAATGGCGAAGCCCGGCTCAACGGCGTTGTCGTCTCCGGCAACGTCTTCTATCTGCTGGACCAGCCGCCCCCGCCCATCCTCCTCAAGCCCGGCGAAGCCATCAGCGTCCGCATCCAGTTCACCCCCACCGACGTCGCCGACTACACCGGCCAGCTCCGCATCGACAACGCCCTGTTCCCGCTCGCCGGACGCGGCACCGGCATCCGCCTCGGCACCACTCTCCTCATCGGCGAAGAGCGTTTCCCGCTCCGCGTTAACACCCGCGGCGTTATCCCCAATACCGAAGTCGGCAGCCGCCGCCAGTTCTTCATCGAAGTCGCCAACTCCGGCGACGAGACGGCTGTCATCAGCGCCGTCCAGTTCACCGGCGAAGGCTTCGCCCTCACCCAGGCGCCGCCCTTGCCCCTGCGCATCGCCCCCGCCGGCAGCATCCTGCTGGCCGGCACCTTCACCCCCCAACAGGTGGGCTCCATTTTCGGCTTCCTCACCATCCAGGACCTTTCCTACCAGATCATCGGCGTCGCCACCGAACCGCCACCCCTGCCCGACATCCGCTACACCGGCCTCCCCGCCACCCCGCAACCCCTCCAACAACCCGCCGTCGGCCTGGAACTCGCCCAGTCCTATCCCTACGACATCACCGGCGCCCTCCGCCTCAGCTTCACCACCGATACCTACATCGACGACCCCGCCGTGCAGTTCCTCAACGGCCTCCGCAACATCGACTTCCGCATCCCCGCCGGCAGCCGTACCGCCATCTTCGGACTCAACTCGCAGTCCATCCGCATGCAGACCGGCAGCCTCGCCGGAGCCATCACCCTCGTCGCCCAGTTGAGCACCGGCAAGATCGACCTCAGCCGCAGCACCCCGCCCGTCGCTGTCCTCAACATCCCGCCCGCCGCTCCCGTTCTCCGCCTGGTCGAGATCAACCCCCGCAACGCCCGCAGCTTCGAACTGATCCTCACCGGCGCCGCCACCACCCGCACGCTCAGCCGCTTCCAGTTCGTCCTCACCCCTAACCCCGGCGCCAAGCTCCAGCGCACCACCATCCCACTCGATGTCGCCCGCCAGTTCGAAAACTGGTTCTCAAGCGCCAACTCCCGCCCCTACGGAGGCCAGTTCCGCGCCTCCGTCGTCTTCGACCTGACCGCCGACTACGGCGCTATCAAATCCATCGAAATCACGGCGACCAACAGCCTTGGCACCTCCGCCCCGCGCACCCTGGTCATCACCCCCGAAAAGTAAACGTGATCCAATAGCCAGGTGCGCCTCTCACACGCCGCCTTCTTCTTCCCCCTCGCCCTGCTAGCCGCCGATGAGTTCGCCATCTGGCCAGACGGCGCTCCCGGTTCCGAGGGCAGGTCCGGCGCTGAATCTGTCCGCACCGCGCCCAACGGCGAGCGCGTTGTCAGCAACATCCACAACCCGACACTCACCCCCTACCTGCCCGAAAAGTCCAAAGCCACCGGCACCGCCGTCATTGTCATCCCCGGCGGAGGCCACCGCGAACTCTGGTCCGATCACGAAGGCCACAACGTCGCCCGATGGCTCGCCGAACGCGGCGTCGCCGGCTTCGTCCTCAAGCACCGCCTTTCCCGTGAGAAAGGCTCCACCTACGCCATCGAGAAGGAATCCCTCGCCGACACGCAACAGGCCATCCGCGTACTCCGCGCCCGCGCCGCGGACTTCTCCCTCAACCCCGCCAATCTCGGCGTCATGGGCTTCTCCGCCGGGGGCGAACTCGCGGCCCTTGCCTCCCTTCGCTACGCCGCCTCCGCGGACGACGTCAAACCCGCCTTCCAGGCCCTCATCTACCCCGCCATCCCCAGAGATGCCACCCTCGCCAAAGACATGCCCCCCGCGTTCCTCGTCTGCGGCGAAAATGACCGCCAAAATATCAGCCAGGGGCTCCCGGAACTCTACCTCGCCATGAAGAGAGCCGGCATGTCCGCCGAACTCCACGTCTACGCCGGTGTCGGACACGGCTTCGGCTTCCGCGCCACCACCCAGGGCCCGGTCGCGCAGTGGCCCCAGCGGTTTCTCGAATGGCTCGGTACACGCGGCCTGCTGCGCCCCTGAGAGGGCCGTATCCCCCTCTCGGGAGCGGGAGCTATCCCGCTTCGATACAGTAAGTTAGAGTAAAGCATACCGCCTCCACAGTACTTTGGTTGGACAGGAAATTGAAACCACCGTAATGTTCTGAAAGCCACGCCCGCCCAGTACTCTCAGGATGTATGATTTATCGGTGGTTGCGCCTCCTGCTGATAGGCCCCGCATTTGCTAACATCCTTTTTGCCGCGAATCCCAAAATTTCCAGAGACTTGGAGAACCTGCCCCCCGAAAGGTCCGTCGACATCATCGTCCAGTACTCGGTCAAACCGGGTAAGCCTCAACATGACAAGGCACTGGGCATCGGCATCGGCCTGCGCAAGTCGCTCGACCTCATCAATGCTGCGGTCTACACCACCAAGGCCGCGGCTATCGATACCATCGCCAAAGACCCCGAAGTCGTCAGCATCAGCCCTGACCGTCCGGTAGCCGGCGTCCTCGAATATTCCACCCCCGCCGTGAACGGGTTACCCGAGCAGACCGGCGGCCTCACCGGCGCAGGTGTCGGCATCGCCATCATCGATTCCGGCATCAGCCCCCTCCACCCCGACGTGCTCGGTCGAATCGTCTACAGCGAGTCCTTCCACCCCAACGGCACCTGGACCGACGACCGCAACGGCCATGGCACGCACGTTGCCGGCATCGCCGCTGGAAGCGGGCTGGCTTCCACCGGTAAACTCTTCACCCGCACCTTCCGCGGTCTGGCCGGCGGCGCCCGCCTCATTAACCTCCGCGTCCTCGATGAACGAGCCTCCGGCACCGACAGCGCCGTCATCGCCGCCATTGCCCGTGCCATCGCCCTTAAGAACACCTACAACATTCGCATCATCAACCTCTCGCTCGGCCGCCCCGTGCGCGAGAGCTACACCACCGACCCGCTCTGCCAAGCCGTCGAACAGGCCTGGAAAGCCGGTATCCTCGTCATTGCCGCCGCCGGCAACGAAGGCCGCAACAACACCTTCGGCACCTCCGGCTACGGTCTCATCGGCGCCCCCGGTAATGACCCCTACGTCATCACTGTCGGCGCCATGAAAACCAGCGAGACCACGCCCCGCGCCGATGACCGCATTGCCAGCTACAGTTCCAAGGGCCCCACAGCCGTTGACCACATCGTCAAACCCGACCTCGTCGCCCCTGGCAACCGCGTCGTCTCCACCTCCGGCGCCGGCTTCCTCCCCGACTCCTTCTCCTCCAACGTCATCCCGGTCTCCTACTACTCCGTGATCCAGGCCCAGTTCACCTCACCCCACTACTACAAACTCAGTGGCACCAGCATGGCCGTACCCGTCGTCACCGGCGCCGCCGCCCTCCTGCTGCAGAAGAATCCGGCCCTCACGCCCGACCAGGTCAAGGCCATCCTCATGAAGACCGCCTCGAAGGCGTTCCCCAGCACTAGCTTTGCAACGGACCCGCTCACCGGCCAGATCTACCTCTCCCAGTACGACATCTTCACCGTCGGCGCCGGCTACCTCGACGTCCAGGCCGCCCTCAACAACACCGCCCTCCCCACGGGCGTTGCCCTCTCCCCCAAGGTCTACTACGACAAGAAGAAGCGCGATACCTATGTCACCCTTAGCGGCTACAAAGGCGCCAAACTCGCCTGGAACCAGACCGGCTGGGCCCTCTCCAACGTCTGGGGCCCCTCCCAGTTCCTCTCCGGCGGCAGCGCCCTTTGGGGGGACTCCGCCCTCTGGGGCGATTCGGCCCTCTGGGGCGACGCTTCCCAGACCGCCTTCAGCGCGCTCTGGGGGGACTCCGCCCTCTGGGGTGACTCTGCCCTCTGGGGTGACCGGTACCTGGCCAGCACCACCGCCGCCACCTCCACCATCACCCCGGAAGCCATCTCGATCGCCATCTACGGCGAAAAGTAAGTCGGCCTGTTACTGGGCCGCCTTCTCAAGAATACAGACCAGTTCCCGGCCACCCATAGCCGTCTGGCCCACCACCATCCCCATCAACCGGAAGCCGGCACCCCCGGCTTCCTTCAATTCCTTCTCCATCGTCGACGTCCGGCTCGTCGCCAGCAGCCGGTACTCCGCACGCTTGCCTTCCTCTCCCGCGAAGCGCTCCAGAATCACCGCCACCTCCTTGCCCCCGAACATCGATTCGAATACCGTCTGCCCCCGATACCGGTACCCCTGATCCGCCGCCGCCTGCATCTCCTTCTGCATCGTCCCGGTGCGTGACGTCGCCAGCAGCTTGTACTGCGCCTTGCCCCGGTCCGCATCCCCCTGCACCATCACCGTCACCACCTCCTTGCCCCCCGCTGACGTCTCGCCTCCCATCACGCTCGAAAACACGAAGCCCGCAGCGGCTGCCTCGTTCATCTCTTTTTCCATCGTCGACGTCTTCGAAGTCGCCAGCACCCGGTAGTCGAACCGATCCTCGCCAACCGCCGCAATCGCAGCTCCAAAGTAAACAAAAAGGAGAAGTTTTTTCATGATTTCCAACTATTTCCTTGAAGAGAAATAATGCACAGTTCGTGGACGCAACATCCTGTCATGACGGGTACACTCCAAACCCATCGCCGCTTTGAGCGAACCTTCGCCTACCTCCTCATCGCCCTCACGGTTCTGTTCAACCTCGTCTTGCTCAGTCCCGAACTGCTCATCGGCGCCTACCCGCTCAATGACCACGCCCTCCACTTCGCGGCCTCCGTGCGCGCCGGCCAAAGCCTCCTCGCCAGCCCCAATCCCATGGATACCTGGCTGCCCGATGTCGCTGCCGGCTACCCTATGTGGCGCGCCTATGCCCCCCTCCCCCACTTCGTCACGGGGCTCCTGCTCCAACTCTCCGCCCGTTTCCTCGACCCCTGGTCCGTCTTCCTCGGCATCCACTACCTGCTCTGCAGCTTCCTCCCTATCGCCTTCTACTGGCTCGCCCGCTCCTTCGGCATGGGCCGCCTCGCCTCCGCCTTTGCCGCCCTCTTCAGCATTATGCTCTCCGGTGCCGGCGACTTCGGCCGCTTCTCGCTCAGCTACGGCGCTCAGACCTGGCGCGGCTCCGGCCTCTACCCCCAACTCTGGGGCATCTGGGCCGCCCTGTTCGCCTTCGGCGCCTTCGCCCGCGCCATGCGCGACGGCCGCGCCTGGATCACCGCCGGCGTCGCCCTTGCCATCGCCTGCCTCTCGCACCTCATCCTCGGCGTCGTCGTCATGCTCAGCGTCCCCATCCTCCTGCTGGTCAGCCTCGGCGCCCCGTTGCGCCAGCGCCTCGCGTACGCCGCCAAATCCCTGGTCCTCTGCGGCCTCCTCAGCGGCTTCTTCCTCATCCCGCTCATCCTCGATGGCGCCTGGATCAACATCAGCCGCTGGGAATCGCCCTGGAAATGGGATTCCTTCGGCGCCGAACCGATTCTTCTAGCACTGGTCAAAGGCGACCTGCTCGATTCCGGCCGCTGGCCCATCCTCACCCTCCTGTTCACTTTCGGCACGCTCCTCGCCATCGGCCACGCTATAACCCGCCGCCGCATACCGCCTGCCCTCGCCATGGCCGCCTTCTGGTTCCTGCTCTTCTTTGGACGCACCACCTGGGGCCACCTCCTCAAACTGGCCGCCATCCCCCAGGGCATGCACCTGCACCGCCTCCAGACCGCCTTCGAAATCTTCGCCGTCTTGCTGGCCGGTGCCGCCGCGGCTGCCATCCTCTCCCGCCTCCGCCTTCCCTACGCCACCGCCTTCCTCGCTCTGGTTCTCATCCCGCTGTTCGCCGACCGTGCCGCCTTCCTCAAACAGAACACCGTTTGGGGCGTCGACAACCTCATCGCCCATCGCAACGCCGCCCCCACTCTCGAACCCATCCTCAACCATCTCCAGAAAAACCTCCAAACCCACCCTGGCCGCGTCTATGCCGGACTGGCCGCAGGCTGGGGCGGCAGCTTCAAAATCGGCAGCACGCCTCTCTACGCCATCCTCACCACCCGCGGCATCCCCAATGTCGGCTTTCTCTTTCACAGCCTCACTCCCCTGGCCGACCCCTCCGTCTACCTCGATGACCATAACCTCGCCGACCTCCACCTGTTCGGCATCCGCTACGTCCTTGCCCCCCGCTCCTGGCAACCCCCCACCGGCGTCCAACTCGCCATGAACTCCGGCGATTACTTCCTCTATGAAATCCCCAATGCCGGCATCTTCGATGTCGTCGCCGTTCCCCACGCCTTCAACGGCCCCCTGCGCCAGTGGTTCGAGCCCAGCCGCGACTGGCTCCGCACCCCCCTGCGCCAGTACGGCCGCTACCTTGCCCTTTATCCCAGCGACGCCCCGGCCGATCGCTTCCCGCGCACCCTCCCCCGGTGGGCTCCCATCCCTCCACCCACCCCCGCCGACACCTTCGCCACCGGCATGGTCCAAAAACAGTGGAAAGACGCCTCCGGCGACCTCCACGTCACCGCCTCCGCCAGCCAGAACGCCTACCTCCTGTTCCGTACCGGCTTCCATCCCAACCT
>JAEUQF010000114.1 GCA_016789745.1 Bryobacterales bacterium | reverse complement strand
GAGAATGTAGGCATCGACCAGGTTCTTGCCCAATACGTCTTTGAAGGTGGAGTAGGTACCCCAGATGCGGTCGCCGAGGATGGGCTTGTTGAAGCCATCGCCGCGGGGACCGATGGGGGAGATGTGTAGCACCTCCAGTCGCATGCGGGCGGTGACGTAGTAGAGGCGTGCCGTGTCCCACGTGCGAGCGGCGTAGGCCCATTGTGGTGAGCCGATCAGGCGAGTATCGCCATAGCCGATCATCTGGCGCCCAATGGTGGCGCCGAAGCCTTTCTGGGTGGAGGAAAACAACTCGACGTAGCCTTCCTGGAGATCAAGCGGGTCCTTGACGCTGCCGGGAGCGGGGGCGCCATAGGCGGCGACGCGGGTGTCCTGGGCCAAGCCGTGCAGTTTGATCCAGGGGGCGGGACGATAGCTGATGCCGAAGCGGGTGCGGATGAAGTCGGCGGCGATGTCACGGTCGCGCCCGAACAGGATGCCGGTGCGATCTTCTACACGCTGGCGGATCTCGAACAGGGCGGTGAGTTTCTTCTCGGTGGCGTCGGCCAGGTGAGAGTTGATCCACTTTCCAGGGTCCGGCTGGGCGGGCAGGAGCGTGACGCAGGCGAGGGCGAGCGGGATGGCGCGGGCGGGACGCAAACCTAGATCATATCCAAGGGCGCGGGCGCTGTTCTACACTCTTAGAACGATGAAGGCGTTCGCGCTGGCGATGTTGGTGCTGATTTATTGGTGTCTGCACCAGGACACATGGTTCTGGCGGTCTAGCCAACCGATGGCGTTAGGCTTTCTGCCACCTGGGTTGTGGTATCACGCGCTGTACACCGTAGGTGCGTCGCTGCTGTTGTGGGTTCTGGTGCGGCTGGCGTGGCCGAGTGAACTGGAACGGGAAACCGACCACGAATGAATCCGGCGATCTTTGTCTTTGCCTATCTGGCCGTTGTTCTGTACATCGGCATATTCGCGTTTCGACGTCCGCACCCGGAAGGGGCGGAGGATTTCTTTCTGGCCAGCCGGTCGTTGGGGCCGTTGGTGTTTCTGCTCTCGCTGTTTGGGACGAACATGTCGGCGTTCACGATTCTGGGCTCGTCGGGGCATGCCTTTCATAACGGCATTGTGACGTTCGGGCTGATGGCGTCGTCATCGGCCCTGATCATTCCGCTTGGGCTTTTCCTGGTAGGGCCGCGGATGTGGGCGTTGGGGAAGAAGTTCGGGTTTATGACGCCGGTGCAGATGTTCCGGCACCGCTGGGAATGCGGGCATACGGGCACGCTAATCTTCCTGGTGCAGGCGACGCTGCTGGTGCCGTACATCATCATCGGGGTGATGGGCGGCGGGACGACGCTGCAGACCATTAGCGGCGGGGTGGTGCCCTATTGGCTGGGTGGCGCGGTGGTGGCGCTGACGGTGATGAGCTATGTGTTCTTCGGCGGCATGCGCGGCACGGCCTGGGTGAACACGTTCCAGACGACGCTGTTTCTGTGCTTTGGGGCGGTGGCGGTGCTGCTGATTGGCAATGGGATGGGCGGGTTTGGGGAGGCGATGGAGGCGTTGGAGTCTTCTCCGCTGACGAAGTCGCTATTGACGCGGGAACGCGTGCCGCCGCTGTTTTTCCTGAGCTATACGTTCATTCCGCTGTCTTCGATCGCCTTTCCGCACATCATCATTTTCTGCCTGACGGCGCGGCACATGAACCAGTTCAAGCGGACGGTGATCTTCTATCCGCTGTGCATTCTGGCGATCTGGCTGCCGTGCGTGTTTCTGGGGGTGGCGGCGAACCGGTTGACGGATGTGCCGAAGATCGGAACGAAGATCGAGGCGCGGCAGGAGATGGCGAAGAACGCCGCGCAAATGACGCCGGCGGAACGCGCGCAGACGCGGGCAAAGATGGCTGCCGACGATGTGATTCCGATCATGCTGGAGCGCTTTGCGCCGTTGTGGCTGGCAGGGCTCCTAGGGGCGGGGATCATGGCCGCGGTGATGGCCAGCGATTCGCAGATTCTGGCGTTGTCGACGATGTTCACCGAGGATGTATTCGCATTCTATGGGGGCAAGGAGCGGTTCGGGGAGACCGTGCAGGTGAACACCGGGCGGCTGTTCGTGGTGTTGTTGACCCTGTTTGCCTACATAGTGGCGCAGACGTATCCGGCTAGCATTTTTGATCTCGCCGTGCAGTACGCGTTTTCGGGATACTCAGCGCTGTCTCCGCTGTTGTTTGCGGCGTTGTTCTGGAAGGGCAGTACGAAGTACGGGGCGCTGGCCGCGACGGCTTGGGTGGCAGTGAGCGTGATCGCGGTGGCGGTGTATCAGGCGTCGGTGCCGCCGCCGGTTGGGCCTCCGGTGACATCGTGGGCGCTGGCCGATTGGCCGGTGCTGCAGCGGACCGCGAATGGAACGGCGGTGTTAGGCCTGATGCCGGTGGTGCCGATGACGCTGGTGTCGGCGCTGCTGATGGCGGTGGTGTCGATGGTGACGCCGAAGCCGAGTGCGGGGACTTTGCGGGCTTATTTTAAGGGGTAACTCGATGTGGTTGTGGGCGGCGGCCGCGATGGCTGTGGCGTTGTTTGACTACGACCGCGGTGTGCCGCTGGAGTACCGGAGTGAGCCTTTCCCGCAGAAGGTGGAGGACGTGCGTGTGTCGGGCGCGTCGCTGCGGGGCGTGGATGGCGGGCGGGTGAACATGGTGGTGATGGCGCCGCTGACGGCACGGGCGCGGCGTCCGGCGGTGATCTACCAGCATGGCGGCGGGCAGACGATGCTGACGTATTTCCCGGAGGCTGTGGCCATGGCGCGGGCCGGTGCGATTGCGGTGATTCCCGATCCGCCAGCTGCAGTCGAAGGGCGCACCGGCGATATGCGGCGGATGGACGCCGGGCAGGTGCGGGATTGGTATGTGCGGGTGCTGGTGGCGGAACGGCGGGTGTTGGATTGGCTGGCGTCACGCGGCGATGTGGATATGACGCGCGTGGCGTATGTGGGGCATTCCTATGGAGGGATGACCGGGGCGATGCTGGCGGCTGTGGAGCCGCGGATCAAAGCTTATGTGCTGATTGGGCCGGCAGGGAGCGCGGCGCGGCATGTGGCCGAGAGTCCGAGTGCGTTCTGGCGCGAGTGGCGGGCGGCGCGGAGTGCCGAGCAGTTGGCGACGGATCGCGAGGTAATCGCGGCGGTGGATCCGCTGCGGTACGCGGGGGAAGGGAAGTCGCGGCCGAAGTTGGTGCAGTGCGAGCGGTGGGAGGTGGATCCATCCTTGGATTGCGAGGGGCTGGCGAAGGCGATGGGCGCGGAGGTGCGGCTGTACGAGACGGACCACGCGTTCGCGGATTACCGCGCGGGTTTGGACCGGATGGCGTTTGTCGGGCGGCAGTTAGGGTTGCGGGTTAAGCCTTAGCCGGTGATGCGGGCTGCTGTGATAGACCGCCGTTGATAGAACTTTGGGTGGGTCCAGGAAGTGCGGACCGCGCAGAATGGTTCCTTATCGTGTCCGTCTATAAAGTGTCAGCCTCGTGTAGGACAGGGCACTTCCGGCATGCTTGCTGGTGGTTCTCTTCGAACAGCGCGACGTGGGCATCGCGCGCGGGTCTGGTGACCCGCCCTCCATCGGAGCCTACAGGCAGCGGGTTGTGCCACAACTGTACCGGGGCCTCTGCTGTGTCGTAACGCCGAGATGACAGCGAGCGGCGCTGCTTACTTCTTTTTCTTCGCTGGCGGCGCCGGGGGCAGTTGCTTGGTGATGACGGCCGCATTCTGCCGGGCCTGGGACTGGAAGGGGCTCTTGATCGCCGCGCACTGGTTGTTGAACTTCAGCGCTTCCGACAAATAATTGCGATCCTTCTTCGGTTCGCCGAGTTTGTAATTGGCCAGGCCGAGATAGAAGAGGGCCTGGGCTTTCAGGGCTTCGTTGCCTTCCACCAGCGGAAGGGCTTTGCGCAGCGTGGCGTCGGATTCAACGTACTTATTCTGGTTGCCCTGCGTGACGCCGGCCATCCAGTATCCGAGACCTGCCATCAGATTCTTGCGCTTGGTCCAGTCTTCGTCGCTAACGCCTTCGGGTTTCGCCTTGGCTGTCATCAAGTCACCGAGTTTGGTGCCGAGTGCGACCACCTGATCAGGGTTCTGTTTCTTGTTGAAGTAGCTGTCGATGACCACCAGCATCATGTCTTCGTTGTTCTCGCCGGCGGCGATCGCCTTCTCCGCAACGGCGATGGCCTTGTCGTTCTCATTGGCCTGACGGAGGGCAAGGAAGTAAGGCACCGTGAAGAGCTTCAGGTGCTCGCTGTTCGGGTTACGGGCTTGCAGCGCCTCATAAAGCATGATCTTCTTGGCGGGATCCGGCACTTGCAGACCCGTGGCGTACAGCGAGTACTCCGTATAAACATCCACCTGCTTGGCGTAATCGACGGCGTTCGTCCAGCTTTCCACTGCATCGGCATCGGCGGGCTTCGGCACGGCGGCGGCTTTGCGGGCGGCCGCGCTGGTGGCGTCCGACCATTTGCGTACGAGGTCGGCATCCTTCTTTCCTTCCGAGGCCTTCAGCGCGTTGTAGGCCGTAGTGGTATCGTCCGGATCCTTGGCAAGCAACTTCTCGGCGGCCGTGATGACCTTGTCGAATTGGCCGGCCTTCAGATACCCGGTGGCGGACTGTTCCAGCACCCACAGCGCCGCTTCGTGGCTGGCGTGCTTCTCGAGGAAGGCATCCATCAATTGCAGCTTCTTAGCCGCGTCGCTTTCCTGGCCGATCTGCTGCAAGGCCTGTCCCGCGGGTGTTTCCGCGTTGATATCGGGTAGCTTCTGGCGCTGGGCGCTGAGCGTGGTGGCGAGAAGCAGAGCAAGCGCGATTCGGTGAAGCCGCATGGAGAAGCCTCCGTTACGAGTAGTGGATTTGACCAGTCAGTGTACCGTAACGGCGTGCTGGTGGCATCACGTGGGGACAGGGTACGCGGCGGAAAATTTTAAACGCTGTCTTCCGCGGCGGGGAGTTGAGGCGTATGTGTACTGAACGGACACGAAAGATGTCCGCAAGACAGAAAGCCGAATCGGAGGAGAACGAAATGATCGCCTTTGTTGGAATCGACGGCACCGGGCCGTATTGGACCTCGGACTACAAACCGGTCTTCGAGAATAGCCACGTCCACAACCACTTCAAGAACTGGCCCTACCCGGACATGCGCTGGTATCATCGCGGGCCGGCGATTCTGGGTACCGATTGCATTGTCGAAATCGGCAAAGCCGCGGCCTGGCTGATGCCGAAGTTGCTGATGGGGTCGGCGAAGGGGGTGTTTCTGGCTGGCTACAGCAGGGGTGCGGCGGGGGTGATTGAATTAGCGTGGTATCTGAAGAAGGCTGGCTACAGCGTCGATTGCCTGCTGCTGTACGATGCCGTGGACCGCTCGATTGTGCTTGGCGGGATGAAATGCGATACGCCGATCGTGGACACGGTGAAGGAGGCATATCATGCGGTGCGCGATCCGCAGGCGCATTCACGCGAGAGCTTTGGAAACTGCGGCAAAACGATGGAGAGCCGCGGGGCGACGCAGTTCAAGAGCCAGTATTTCTTTGGATCGCACGGGGCGATTGGCGGGGTGCCGTGGCCGGCGAACGGGAAGAAGCCTACCGACTTCGTGGATGAAGGGCAGCCGGATGGATTGACGGCGGTAACGTTTGCGCGGGAGCAACAGTGCGCCACTGAGACGGGGCAATGGATGAAGGGGCACTGCGTGGCGGCATTGCAGCGCTGCCAGGCGCGTTTGGGGACGGGCGTTCCTGGTGGGGCGATGCGGGAGTATGTGCGGCAGCGCCTCCACTATCCGGGCCGATAGCAGAGGCGCTGCCGCAAACCCGGCTTACCGGGCGAGCATCTGCATCTGCTTCTTCTCGACGATGTCGGCGCGCATGGGGCCGAGGATGCCGATGAGCGCCGCTTTCTCCGTAGCAGGTACGTTGAACTTGTCGAGCGCGAGGACGAGATCTTCCACCAGAGCATCGAACTCAACGTCACTGATCGCCATGCCGCGATGCGCGGTCTTCATATCGCGGCCCTTGTACTCGCAGGGGCCGCCAGAGCCTTCGCAGACCTGGTCGACGAGGTGCTGCCGGAGTGCGGCGACGCGTGCGGGGTTTGCCACGGTGGCGCTGAAGAAGCCATTGATGCGCGTGTCGGCGACCACGTTCGAGAGGAATTGATCGACGACGGCGGAGATGGCATCCAGACCGCCCAGTCGAGAGAACAGCGTGGGAAACTCGCCCGCCGGCGCGACGGAGATGGCGCTGACCTGATCGAGCATGCCGACGGTGCCGGTAAGCATGGCTGCGCCGTTGGCCAGATCGAGTTCGTAAAGCTGTACGCGGGCGTTGGCGGTTTCGCGGGTGGCAAGGTAAGCCTTGCCGGTGGCCGCCGAGATATCAAAGCCCGTGACTTCGGAAACATCGGCCATGCGCACCTGGAAGCGAACGGTGAGGACGCCGTCGTTGGGCGGGTTCTGGATCACTACCGCGCGGCGCGAGAGATCGAAGTTCATCAGTTGGGTGGTGGTGGCGCCGGCGACGCTGTTTGTATAGCCGGAAGAGACAACGTTAGGCGTGGCGTCATCCATGTAGCGGAGCGAGCCATCGACGGCGACGACGGCGCCGGTATCGGGATGGGCGCGGAGGTTCTGGCCGCGATTGCTGGTGATACGGATGCGGTCGACGGTGGGGTTGAACGAGAAGCCGAACTTGGTGCCGTCGAGTTGCGGGAGGAAGCGCGAACCGACGCGCGTGGCCTGCCCGGAGGCAGGGTCGACGACGTAGATCTGGCTGGTGCTGCCGAGCGCATAGAGGCGCTTATTCGTGGGACGGAAGTCGAGGCCATGGATGGTCTCGCCCGGCTGCAGGCCGCGGATAACGGCCATGGAAAGAACGGTCCCGGGCTTATCGGAATCGAAGCTCACCAGCACGGCCCGGGAGTCGATGGCGAAGATGCGTTCGGCCCTCAAGGGGAGCAGGGCGGAGAAGACACACATCGAGAGTATTGCGCTATGACGCAAGAACATTGGTCACCTCTTTTGTTCTCATTCACGCCTGGAAGCGGCGTGCCGTTAGTGGGTACGAGAACGGCGCGGGATCGGATGAGGCTGGCTACGACATTTTTCGAGCTTGCAGTGTCTGCTGTATGGCACGCGAGAAATTGCAGCTAGATAATCCCTTCCAATCTGGTTCTGGGAAAACAACCGCAACTATCAGGGACTGCTGCTGCTGGTGCCGGGCGTGGGGCGGCCGTCCCGCCCGCATTCGGAGTTCTGCAACTCCCAGGAATCGCTGTCGGTGCGGGTGAATGGGGTAGGGGCGGCGGTTCAACAACTTCCAGATCGAGGGGGTTGGAGAACAAAATCGAGAACGGCAATCTGACCGCGCTGGTGCCGCCGGCCGAGGCGATCCAGACGGTGGACGTATCCACGTCGAACTTCGATCCGGAGTTCGGCAATGCAGGCGGAGCGGTGACGAACGTTACGCTGAGCAGCGGCACGAACGACTTTCATGGCAGCTTGTTCCAGTTTCATCGCAACGAGAGCATCCAGGCGCGAAACACGTTCGCGGTGACGAAGCCTCCGACGGTTTACAACCACTTCGGCGGTACTATTGGCGGGGCATCATTCGGCACCGCCTGTTCTTCTTTGCCGATTACAAGGGCAGCCGCGATCACCTGGGGCAGGTGAATCGCGGGACGCTGCCGAGCATGACGTTCCGCGCCGGTGATCTGAGTGCCGGAGGCGTGACGATCTACGATCCCTCGTCGAATCCGAATGGGACGGGCCGCACGCCGTTTCCAGGCAATGATCTCGCGGCTGATTCTGGGGTTCTTGCCGGCTCCGAACCTGGCGGCGCCGGAGGGACAGGTCAACTACTCGCAGAACAGCGTGCGAGTGAAGACGCTGGACCAGACGGACTCGAAGGTGGACTGGTGGGTGATCAGTTCCAATGACCGGATTGCAGTGCGGTACAGCTTCCAGAAGGCGCTGGTGCAGGATCCCGGACTCTTCGGGCCTGGTGGGATCTACGGCGGGTTCCGCGGCGGCGGCTTTGGTGGGTCTCCCCGGCGCGCACGCAGAGCGCGGGCATCATCTATTCGAAGGTGATCTCGGCGAGACTGGTATGGGAATCGCATGTGCGAGTGGTACGGAACCGGAACGACGCGCTGGTCTCGGGGGCTGGTTTGAAGACGGCGGAGGATGTTGGGATTCGGGGCGCGAATCTGGATGAATGGACGAGCGGGATGTCGTACATCCAGGTCAACGGCTTCTCTCCGCCCATGGTGGGGGTTTCGCCGAGTCTGCCGTGGGCCCGCCAGCTTTGGGCTGGTGAGCAACGTTTCGAAGGTGACAACCAGGCACGTGATGCGATTCGGCGTCGATATCCGGCGCGGACGCAACGACCTGCCGCAGACGCAGACGTTTGAGCCGCGCGGGCGGTTTTACTATGAGCCCGGCCAGACGGGCGATGCCGGCGATACGCGGCGCAATTTCGCGAACTCGTTTGCGTCGTTCCTGCTGGCTGTGCCGAACATGAGCGGGCGCTACCTTCCGGTGATCTTTCCGACGCGGCGGGAATTGACATACAACGTCTACTTCCAGGACAAGTGGCAGGTATCGCAGAAGCGGACAGTGGATCTGGGGTTGCGGTTGGAGCGCGAGCGGGGTAGCCTGCCGCGATTCCCGGGCTCTTACTCGAATTACAGCCCGGTAAACAATACCCTGGAACTGGCGGGGATTGGGAATGTCCCGATTAGTATCGCCAATGCGAATAACAATTGGGGCCCGCGCGTTGGTCTTGCCTATCGCCTGCAGCACAACACCGTGATTCGGACGGGTTTCGGGGGGAGCTACTTCCCCCGCCGGATAGGTCAGACCAACTACCCGATTCCGCAGAATAATGGCTTCCCCACCGCCAACGCGTTCACTGCCTCAACCGTGACGATGACGACGGGGTTTCCAAGCTTTACGGTGGTGCCGACGCCGGCCGACGGCATCATTCGGAATTCATCGTTGACCAGCAACTACGGCATCACGCCGCGGGATCTGGCCAGTCCTTAACGTGCAGAGTGGGCAGTTTGCCATCCAGCGGGCGCTGCCGTTCAAACTGGCTTTGGATATCGCCGACGTGGGAAACAAGGGCGTCAACAACCAGACCCACTATAACCTGACGCGTCGATGATATCGGGGTCGGGTAACACCGGGCGGACGCAGTTGAAGGAGTTCCGGCGCACGGCGGACAGTACCATTCCACTGGGCACCAGCACCTGGTACCTGGAGCAAGGGTCTGAACTACGCCGATGACGACGGCGGGCTGGACATCAACATGAATCCAAAACTGAACAAGGGGCGGGATGAGTGACAACCGGACGCATGTGTTCACGCAGAGCTACATGTGGACATTTCCGTCCGCAAAGGGGCAAAAGTGTGCTAATTCGGGGGCGGCGGCTTGGGTGCTGGGCGGATGGCAGTTGCAGGGGTTGCTGAGCCTCATGACTGGCTCGTGATTTTCGCCGTTGGTGTCAGGCGTGGTGAATGCGCCGGGCAATTCCGACCGTGCGAATTGGGTGGCTCCGATCCGCTATCTGGGTGGGCGGGGCCGGGGATTGTGAGCCTGGATGCGGCCTTACATCGTGAGTTCCGGGTGCGCGAGGGGATGTCACTGGCGCTGCGCGTGGAGAGCTTCAACTTCAGCAACACGTCGCATTACAGCAATCCGAACGGCAACCGGCAGTCGCCGCAATTTGGGGCTGACGTCGGCGCTGGCGGTGCAAACGAATGGCTCGGGATCGCGATTGCCGTTGTCGAGGTGGTTGAGCATGGATTTCTCGAATGAGCCCACGACAGTGAGGCTTCTTCGGCGGACGCACCGTTCCGCAACCTGGGCAAACAGCCGCGCCGGGCGTCAAGATCGGGGGGCGTGGTAGGGCCGATTGGCACGCCCTTACTAGGTATGCACCTGCCTGCCTATTTATTCAACGAATTTACCGCTCATGACACTAGTGTGGGTCGGCCATCGCACTCGCGGTTTTGATAACATCACCAGTCTTAGCGGTATTTTCGGAATGAGGTGGGAAATGAAGGTGGATTCCGGCGAAAAGAGCTCGTCGTGCCGGGAGACGTTCGAGGTTGTATACGAGCGGGCGTTCCCCAGGCTGCCCGGGATAGCGGAAAAGCTGCTGTCGCGGAAGCGGGCGGGACACACACTGCAGCCAACGGCGCTGGTGTACGAGTCATACCTAAGGCTGCGTGGGTACTGGTCACGGATCGAAAACGAACAGCATTTCTACAGCCTGTCGGCGCGGACCATGCGGCAGGTGCTGGTGGATTCCGTCCGGAGCCGGGGTAAGGCGAGGCGCGTCTCCGTGAGAGGATGTGGCCAGCCTGCTGAGTGTCCTGGGGACCGAGAGGCATGGCATAGAACAGGATCTGGCATTGCGGCTGACCTGGGAACGGTTGCAGGCCGTGGATGCCCGGGCGGGCAAGGTGGTCTGGCTGCGCTATGTGGAGGGATTGAGCCTGGAGGAGATCGCCGAACGGCTGCATCTGACGGTGCCGCGCGTGCGGGTGGACTGTGCTTTCGGGGTGCAGTGGATGGCGGGACGGCTACGCCGGACTTCGGTCTAGCAGTGCGCCGATTTCGGCTGCCCACTGTGTCACCGAAGCGGCGCGGCTGTTCGGGTTGGACTCGAAGCAGGGTTGCAGCGTGGCGGCGACATCGGCGGCGCGCGTTCCGAGCGCAGGCTGTAGTGCGTCGATGAGGACGGCGCGGAATTCCGGGTCGGAGGGCAACGTTCGGAGTTCGATGGCGCGATAGCCGGACAGGCACTCCAGGGCGACGACGGCAAGCGCGTAGAGGTCGCCGGCCGGGCCGTAGCGTCCCATGAGGCGCTCCGGGGCCATGTAGTGATAAGTGACGCCGAAGTTGGTAGTGGTGCCTTGCTGGCCGCCGTCGAGTCCCGCCGATCCGAAATCGATGGGCACCGCCTGTTCCCCAGCGGCACCGGGAACGACAAGGATGTTTTCCGGCTTGATGTCGCGGTGGATGATGCCGCGGGTGTGAATCTGCTGGAGAGCCGAGGCCAGTTGCCGCAGGAGTGTGGCGAGCTGCGGCGGCTGGAGGGGACCGGCATCCAGCAGGGCGCGGAGCGGCATTCCGTTCAGCAGTGGCATGACCAGGAACGGGGTGCCCTCGCGATCAACCCACCAATCGGCAATGGGGACGATGTTGGGATGGGAGATGGATTGGAGTGTCGCGACCTCGGTGGCGAAGCGGTCGCGGACCCAGCCCTGGTGGGTTTTGGGAAGCAGCGCCTTGATGGCCACAAGAGCTGGTGGGTGGTCTGATCGAGCGCTTCATAGACCGCCGAGTAGTTGCTGGTGGAAATGCGGTCGCGGACCAGGTACCGTCCGGCGAGCGTCTGGCCGGTGTAGTCGATGGCCGACGTGGGCTCGGGCAAGGGGAGCGGCTGCGGGCGGAGGCGATCCCGCAAGACGAAGCCAGTCTTGGCGATCCAGTAGCGAGCATACTCCACGTGGGGCGATTCCAGGCGACCCGCAGCAGATCGGCGAGAATGGCGACGGCTGCCAGCCACGGCCAGCGTGGCGGTGTGCGGTAGCGAAAGGTGAGAGACAGCGGTGGGCCGCCGGCGCTATGGAAAACGCGGAGCGTGTGGGTCCCGGAGGGCAGGTTGGTAAAGCGCAGGGTGCCGTTGGTTGGCGCCGGTGTGGACTGGCGGCTGCCGCTGGTTAGCGTATATAGAAAACGGTGATCGCGATCACCGGTGCCCGCCGCGGGGGCCAAATCGAGGGCGATCGTCTGCCTGGCGTGCGGGGTGGCGGACGATGTGTTGGGATGCAGCGTGGCAGACTGACCGTGAAGCACGACGCGGGACAGGCGGGGGCGGCGGTTACGTGCGGGGCGAACCAGTCTGGGTTCGGCAGCAGGCGCGTGAGACCTTCCGACACAGCCAGCCAGACCGAGCCGTCGGTGTCCTCGAAAAAACCGTAATCATCGAGGTCTTCGGAGGCGAGCCCGGTGGCCCGGCTGATGTGAAGCCACTGCCAGGGAGACGAATCCTTCCCGTTGCAGACGTAGGTGCCAGTGTCGGTGCCGCGCCATATCCAGCCGCGCGAATCGCACTCGAAGAACCGCGTACTTTCCGAGCCGAAGCCCCCGGCCGCGTTAAAGCTGGTGATCTTCCAGGTATGGCCGCTCTGCTGCCAGCGAGTGAACGAGCCTTTGCGGCGATAGACCACCCAGATATCGCGGCCATCCCCCTTGCCGCCGAAGGCGAAGGATCGTACCGATTCGGAAAGGCGGTCCGTAGGGAGGCGGTGCCATGTGCCCTGTTCGTCCAGCCGCGCAAGACCCATCTGGTATCCGGCCCAAAGGCGGCCCTGGCTATCCAGCCGCAGATCAAGTACACCATGTTCGTCCGCAGGCACCTCTGGCAGTGGGACAGGGCGAAGTTGCTGGGAACCGTGGGAGCCGGTTAGTTCGAACAGACCGTACTTGCTGCCGACCCAGATGCGGCCTTGTTGTCCCGCAGGATCTTGCGAAACCAGTCGCTGCGAGGCAGGGGATGCTTGGGTTTCTCGATGATCTCGCCCTTCGGCGATAACCGGACCAAGCCGGTAGCGCGGAGCGTGGCGAGAAACGTGCCGTCGGGTTCCGGGAGAATGTAGGCGAACTGCCCGGGGCTGGCGATGGTCTCCCAGCGGTCGCCGCTGAGGCGGAGCAGGGAGGCATGGGTGAAGGCAAGGATGCCGCTGGGGGATCGGAACGCTCGGACCACAGGCTGGAGCGCGAAGTCTTCGGTAAACCAGCGATGCCACCCAGTGTCCAGGCGCCATTCGATGAGGCCAATCCCGGGCACGGCCACCCAGAGGCTGCCGCCGCGATCGTGGTAGCCGGTAGTAGGGATGTTGGGGAATGGCTCCGGTGTGGGCGTCAGGGTGATGGGCGGGCTGATGCCGGTGACCGTTTCTCCCAGGAACCAGAGTTGGCGCCCGCGACCACGAACGAGTGGCGAGGGCCGCCACAAGCCACGGCTGGGCGTTCGGGTGAGCGTGCGTCCGGGGAGCCAGTTGCTGTCATGCAGTACGGCGTGGGTGTCATCGGCCAGCCAAACTTGGCCTGTTGCATCCGGCAGTGCCCAATCGAAGATGTCGCGGACGGGAACCGTTGGAAGCCAGAGTTTGGCGGGGCTCAGTAGGTCAGGCCATGCCCCACTGGCGATCTGCAAGTTGCCGTCGTAGGCGGTGGCCCAGAACTGGCCATCGTCGAACAGAACGTCCCGATAGCCGCGCTTAGAAATGCGGCCGGTGGTGCCGTCGCGGTCGAAGTACAGGAGCCAGCGGTCGCTTCGGGATCTGACAATCAACTCATCAGGCGACGCCGCGATGCCCTCGACTTCCGTTTTCAGCATCGTTTGGAAGTTTCCGTCGTAGCGGGCCAACCCCGGCTTGCCTCCAATCCAGACGGAGTTGTTGGCGAGGACGGCGATGTGCCGGATCTCCTCAAACGGCGGATTCGGCACCTTGTGGAACTGCAGCCGGTCGTACCGTTAGAGACCCTGGCTGGTGGCGAGCCAGAGGTTGCCCTGGGCGTCTTCCGCCATTCCGTTGATCGTGAGTGTGGGGTGCGCGTGGATGATTGGGCGATGCGGGGCCGCCGGCGCGCCGCTGACCATGGCGAGCAGGCAGAACTGCAGGATTCGCCGGAAAGGGGTCATGGTCGTCACATTCTATATGCGAAGGCGGTATTTGTGCCGGCGAAGAAAGTTGAGGTTTGTCGGAATTTCGCAGTTTGGTGGGCGGTTTTCGAAGCGGAGGTATGAAAGCAATTGCTCTTGTTCTCATCGGAGACGGGTCGGCTCTGTTGATGGCGGCTCCCTTTGTGCCTCCGGGGGGGGACCCTTACGCAGACCTACATCGGCAACCTTCAGCCAAATCAAGTTACGCAGATCGTGAACATCGCCGCGCAGAGCGTCGGTCCGGTGGCTACGTAGGTGGCGTCCGGGCTTTCATCTCCTACAGCTTCAGCCTGGATGGGACACTTGCGAAGCACGATCCAAACGGTTTGCGCAGGGGCTGGCTGGTTGCGCTTGTACGATGTGACGGGATTGGGCGGTCGGGCATTCTTGAAGACGGTGGCTGGCTACCTGCAACTGGAAAAGGCGGGTGTCCCGGTGGCGCATGAGACGATTTGGCGGCGACTGTGTTGGGGGACGCGGCGGGTCCCGGTCCTACGCCGTGGATGCGAACAGAATGTATCTGGTCCACCTGACTCTTCAGTTGTCGATTTCACTTCGGCGGAAAAGGCCGGACTGGCAGACTTCGCTCACACCGGGCGTTTCGCGTTCACGGATCTCGGGTGGGCTCACGATGTCGTCGTTGTCCGGCGAGTTTCTCTCGCAGGCCTCCGATTTGCCGGAGTCGGGAGCGCACCACCTTGCTGGCAGCGCGCTGTTGGCGATAGCTACAGCGTGAGGATGGCTTCGAGCACGGTATCGCGCAGGAAACGGTAGTCGCCGAGGGTGAGGCTGACCGGCATATCGGGGTCGAGGTTGCCGTCGTCGGCAGGGATTTCGCGCGTCGCCACCTGCAACACCAGGCGGCTGGCGGGTAGACCCAGCAGGCGCACGGCTCCGAAATGATGCGGGCGGCCTCCGGTGGTTTCTCCCACCAGTTGTGCCCCGGCCTTCTTCCAGAGTTGGGCGGAGAGCGAGCCGTTGGCAAAGGTGTTTCGGGAGATGATGCCGAAACTGCGTTGTGGCAGGGTGCCGGCGGTTTGCGCTTGTTGCAGAAGTGAGAACAGGAGTTCGGTCACCGTAACATCGCCGCCGCCAATGTTATCCCGGAAGTCTACGACGAGCTTGGTGACGCGGTGGGGCACTGCGAATTGGGTGATTTCGCGGACGAACTCGCGCAGCGGCAGGGCGGGGTCCTGGGCGCAGACGTCGTACTTGATGTACAGGGTGCGTTCGGGCTCCAGATAATCGAACCAGTAGAATAGGCCGCGGTTGCGCCAGGATAGCGGAACGATGCCCCTGGCATTGCGGGCAAGTGAGAACAACGTCCCGGCCTCGACCGTGAGATTCACAGGCTGGCGAACGCCGTTTCCGTCCTCGAACTCGTATTCCGCGGCGGCAGTGCGGTCCGTGAGCAGGCCGATGTGCGCCAGTACCTCGGGCGAGATCAGGAAGTTGGCGCCCATGGCCGAGAGCCAGTTGTCGGTTTCGTAGGCAAGGAAGGGTCTAATCAGGTCGAGGACAGCATCGACCGGTAGGCCCTGGATGGCGGTGAGACGGCGGCCGAGCAGCGGGATGTGGCGCGCGACTGCGTCGGTGACATACCAGTCGCTGCCGAAACGGCGGACCCGGAGCGGGAACGCGCGCATCCCCACGACAGACTGAAAGGGGGTAAGAATGGTATTGGAGTCACCAATTCGTGCAGTGATCCGCGCCATTTCCATGACGATGCCGTAATCTGGCAACTGCGCGATCTTCTCCCCAAGCGCCGCCACCTCCTCGTCCAACTCAGCGCTACTGAGGTTAGCGGTAGGCGCCGGGTGGTTCTGGCGAATGGCCTGGATGAGTAGGGTGAGGTCCTGCTTCCAGAGATCCGTCCGGGTCGGCTGGGGGGTCTGCTGGGCGGGTAACAGCGAAACCAGCACCCACAATCGAAGGAAAGCGCGCATCAACATACCTCTTCGGCTTAGGGTGACACACTGGAGAGCTTTGTGAGGTCTGGTGATCGAAAAACGGGCGGGTTTGCACCTGTTCTACAGAGGAAAACATGCTACTGGAATTCGGGCCAGGCTGGCGGGAGGTGCTGGTGGAGGGTGGCTGGCGGGTGACGATCCCGGCAAACTGGGAACAGCGGCCGGGGAGTACCGAACGCGGTGCGGGCTGGGTGGCGAGCCATTTCGTCAAGCAGGAGCGCCTGTGGTTTGGCGCCGCTACACCGTTGGAAGTGAAAGCCTGGGTGGTCTGCGGCGAACCGGGGGCCGCCGAGGACGGGTTGAACGCCCTGTTTGCGGACGTGTTAGATCACTCCATGCGATTCCCCGAGTTTGGCAGCTGCCAGGAAGGGGACATGGAGACCTGGTTCAGTCACGGTGCGTACCAGATCAGCAGCCTTCACGATCCCAAGAAGGTGACCTTCGTCCGGGCGATCGACCGTGCGAGGGGCTTGGGCCTGGCGGCAAGGGTTTACCAGCGTAAGATCAACCACGAGAAGCTACGGGACATTCGGCTTCGGTTTTTTCGAACGGCCGTGCGGGAAACTCGATAAGACCGTGGTAACCTGCCTAAGTGGACTTGAGACAGAGTTACCGGGCACTTGGCGAAAACAAGTTTTCGCAAAAACCGCAAAGAAGTAGTTGACATGCGGGCCGGTGCGCGATACTCTGAAAAAACGCGCTGAGACGAAGCCAAACGGCAAATCGAAGCGAGCGCAAGAAAAAAGCGAAAGCGATTGACAAGCGCAGCGAGAGTCGATAAGCTAGTAAATGGCTGCAGTGAGCAGCGAAGGTCGCGAAAGCGGCTGAGGCGTAAGGGGTTAGCCACTCAAAAGAGCCGCTGGAAGATGCGGCGCTCGGTTTGAAGCCGATGGCAAGTGTGCCATCCGCTACCTCCTGAAGTTCTTCGAGATTCCAAGTTTTCTCGAGCTGAAACAGAACCGGATGTAATCCGGGTGCGTCTGTGGAGGCTTGAGGCGGGGTTTCGAGGCCGCCGGTTTGATCACTTTCGAGAGATCGTGGTTAGATACGGTCAGATCTTTGACAATCTGGTTGGACGTACAAATAATTGCAGAACGTCAAGCAAAGAGT
>JAEUQF010000093.1 GCA_016789745.1 Bryobacterales bacterium | reverse complement strand
CTTAGCCTGACGCGAAGCCCCGTAAGCAGCATACTTTTCTGCAAACTGCTGGTGTTCGGCATCGGTGTCCTGGATCGGTTCAATGATGCACAGTATCATGCGTTTGCACGATTCGACCTTGCGGGCGTGGTCTTCCTTCCTGGCTTCATTCGATCCAGACGAAAGAACAATCGCCTTGAGCTTGTCCAGTTCGCGGTTCAGCGCCGCGTGGACCTGATCGACCTCCGCCAGATGACCGAGGGGTTTGGGTTGGTTATTCATGGTCTTCCTTTCGAGTCAGAAATGGAGGCTTAGGCCTCCCGAAGTTTGTAGTCAGTCATGACGGTCCGGATATACCGGGCCGCGTCGTCTGGGTGCCACCCTGTGGCCTGCGCAACGTCGACCGGCCGCCCTGGCGTGTTGAGGGCGTCTACAGCGGACTGCAGCCGATCACGCAGGTGTTTGCTGATCGGCCGGCCGATGTAGAGCTTCCCGTTTATTTCCATGGCGAACCGAGTCCGGCGGGCGCGGCAGGCTAAGCATGACATCCGAAGCTCCTGGCCTGTTAGTGCGGGTGAGTCAGGTGCGGTGTTCATTCTTATACGCATTGTGGTGGAAACGCTGCAAGTAAGTCAATGAAAAAATGAGTTCCGCTAGTAACAATAAACTACTAGTAGATTTATGCAGCCACTGACAAGTAACCAGCAAACGGCTACAACTCGAAGCCCTGCAAATATTGACAAAAACCAACAAAACGGCCAAGTGCGTAGTGAATCCGCCTCCGCGAGCGTGACGCTCAAAAACTTTCTACTTACTTTTTATTGACCTACTTGGACGTGTGCCCATATGCTTACAACATGGAAACCCAAAAAGTTACCGTTTCGCATAGGGCCGTGTTCCAACGGCTTAATCGGAAGATGATGCGCGAGCAGGGGGAGAAGCTCTGTACGGCGCGCGAGGGTGGACGCCTTGCCCACAATCTGGGCCGCTATTACACCGTCGACACGACGCGCAATTGCATTATGCGCTTCCGTCTCGACTTGGAGGAGACCGCGCGCGAGTTCGGCGTCCTCCAGCCGTGGGAGGCCATGGAGTAAGAGCAGGATGCCAAAGCTCAGCAAGGCCGATCAGGGCGCCAAGGTCTCCCAGAACGAGGCCCGCCGGCGGAAAGAAGAAGCCCTTGCGCGCCTCCGTGAACTGGAGGTCGCCGAGAAAGAGGGCCGCGTCATCCCGCGGGAGGCGGCCGCCTCCGCCATGGTGAAGGCAATGGCCACCGTCCGCGCCGCGGTGCTACGCATCCCATCGACCGCAACCCGCCGGATCATGGCCGCAACCGACGAGACCGAGGCGCGGGAGATCCTGACGCATGAATGTGAGGCCGCCCTCCGCGGTGCCAGTGATGAACTCCGTGACTACATCAGCCAATAGCATCCTGGAGGCGGCCGCCGGGGCTATCCTGCCTCCAAGGCGCCTCTCCCTGTCCCAATGGGCGGAGGAGCACTTCCGCCTCAGCAGCGAGGCCAGCGCACAGCCAGGCCCTGTGGACCTCTTTGCGTTCCAGCGTGAGCCGTTGGACGCCATGGGGCCGCACTCTGGCTATGAGCTGGTTGTGCTGGTTTGGGCGTCGCAGCTGAGCAAGACGAGCCTGACCCTGATGAGTCTCGCCCACATGATCGCGGAGGAGCCGGGCCCGGCCTTAGTCGTCCAACCGACCTTGGTCATGGCGGAGGCGTTCAGCAAGGAACGCTTAGCGCCCATGTTCCGCGACGTGCCGATCCTCCGCGGCAAGGTGGCGGAGTCGAAGTCACGCGATGCCGGGTCTACCACGTTCAGCCGGCGGTTCCTTGGCGGCCAGGTGTCCATTACGACGTCGAACTCTCCGGCCGGCCTGGCGTCACGCCCCATCCGTTTTTTGGTGTTGGATGAATGCGATCGTTTCGAAAGTTCGGCCGGCAGCGAAGGCGACCCTGTGGACCTGGCGCGGGCTCGCACCCGCTCATTCTGGAATCGCAAGATCCTGATGACAAGCTCGCCAACGATCAAGGGCGCCTCCCGTATCCAGACCGCCTGGAACGAGACGGATATGCGCTTCTTTGAAATTCCGTGCCCCCACCCCGCCTGCGGCCACTATCAGGTGTTGCGCTGGCCGCGGGTGGAATACGACGATGAGCGGCCGGGAGAGGCGGAATACCGGTGCGAACGATGCGAGCAACTCATCCCGCACCACCGCAAGCTCTGGATGTTGGAGCGCGGCCGGTGGGTCGCGTCCTGCCCTGGCGCAAAGGCCGCCGGATTCCACTTGTCGGAGTTGTATTCACCCTGGCGATCGTGGGGTGAGCTGGCCATCGACTGGAAAAAAACCTTTGGAAATCCGGAACGCCTCCGGGCCTTTTTGAATACGTCGTTAGCCGAGTGGTGGGATGACGAAGCCTCCGGCGACGTCAAGGAAGACGAGTTGCTGGCCAGGCGCGAGAACTACGGGCCGGTGCTACCAGAGCAGGTCGCATTGCTTACGGCCGGGGTCGACATACAAGCTGACCGCGCAGAATGCAGTGTGTTCGGATACTGTGCCGGAGAAGAATCCTTCCTCATCGAGCACCGCGTCATCCCTGGCGATCCGACGACGCCCCAGCTCTGGGCCGCCCTGGACTCCTACCTATCGCAGCGGTGGCAGCATCCCATCGTAGGCCCGATGCCGATTCACGCCACCTGCATCGACTCTGGCTATGCAACGGGCGCCGTCTGCAGGTTTGCCGATGAAAGGCGCGGCCGGCGGGTGTACGCGACAAAGGGCGCGCCAGGATCACGGCCGCCCTGGCCGCGGCGGGAGTCGAAAGCAGCCAAGGGGCGCGTCTGGCTACTGGGAGTAGACAGCCTACGAACTACCATCGCGAACCGCCTCAAGCTCACCGACGGGCCCGGCCGGATCCATCTCCCAACCACTGTGGGCCCGGAGTACGTCTCGCAGTTGACGTCCGAATACGTCCAGACCACGTATCGGCGCGGCCGGCCGGAGCGCACATGGGTGCGGCGCAAGGGCAGGAAAGCGGAGGCCTGGGACTGCGCCGTATACAGTTTGGCTGCCCTGCATTCGTTGGCGGCGCACGGCGTCACGCCCGACGTGGAGGCAGCGAAGATCGAAGCCATGCGCCAGACCGGGGCGGCGCCGGTGGCCTACCAGAAGTACCGGAGTAAGTTCGTATCTCTCTAGGAGGAGCATATCCATGGAAGTGGAAGTTGCGGCGGCGAAGAAGAAGATGCTGGCAATCGTGCGTGATTTACGCGAGTTCGAAACGGGGTACGGGAGCACGTTAGACAAGTGCTTCTCGGACCTGCGCTGGGAGGCTCCAAAGCTTCAGAAGTATGTGCCGATTGCCATGCTGCGTGAGCAGATTACGCGGATTCAGGAAGGGTACCGTGCACTAAACAGGCGGGGTGCGATCCTCGATCACGTCAAACTGCAGATCCGCTCCGACTGCAGTTCATTATCGGAGCTACTCGAACGGATCCAGTAGTCCACGCGGTTGACAGGGTTCAGATGAACCCTGTTATACTTTGAAGTGTCGATGCCGAGGCGAACAAACGTCGAAGATCTGCGGTACACCCAGTCAACGGTGGTCCGTGTCCTTGGCGTGAACCCGGAGGCCTGGAAGAACTGGAATCGGCGCGAAATCCTGGCCGACCCACGCCCTCCTCTACCGACGGAGGCGCCGGCGGCGCGTTCAAGGGGCGCGCACCGGCGGTACTCCGTGCTGGACATCATCAAGCTGGCCGGTATGCAGCAGCTGGTGAACCTGGGCGTCCCGATCCGGATAGCGGCGAACTTCGGACCCATGATCGAGCTCGCGCTATGGCGTGAGGACATCGACGAAATCGAGCAAGGCCGGGTCCAGCGCGTTCCGATGCTGGTGGCAGTTGAGGGCGAGCAACTCAAGTTGCTGTTTTGGCGGCCCATCCCAACTATCGCCGAGGGCATTTCTTCCGAACATGAGACCGACGTAGACCCCATGGCAGCCATGGCCAGCCTGGGCCACCGCGCAGCCTATGTGCTCGATTGGGCGAGCATCGTCGATGACGTTATGGAGAAATTGGAGGCCAAGGTTGAGTAGGTCAGCAATCCACCCCCGCGAGTTGGTCCGTGCAATCCCCCCATTCGTTGCCCGCCATCTGTCGCGCGCGGCCGCATGGTTTGATGCCGCTTCATCGGCCGGCAGCCGGACAAAGGGCTGGCCGGTGCGCGCAGTCTCCCCAAACGCCTATTGGGACAACCCTGTCTCTCTCCGGGCGCGCGCAGAGGCCGAATATCGCAACAATCCCTATGCCAGGAAGGTAGTGGACGCCATCGTATGCGCCGTATGGGGAGCGTCCGCGATCAATCCCACCTTCAAGAGCAAGGCTAACCAAACGGCCTGGTCTCAGTGGACGGGTGACTGCGATGCTACGGGCCGCCTGGATTGGTCCGGGCTGGGCGCGGCCGTCCTACAGACGGTCATCGTCAGCGGCGAAGCCTTCGTCGTGTTCCAGACCGAAGGCCGCGGCGTTCCGTTGCGCCTGCTGGTGCTGGGGCCAGAGTATCTCGACACATCCCGCTCCGACAGCACGACCTATGCCGGCATCCGCTACGCAGGCAACCGGCCGGCCGGTTACTGGCTCTACCGGCAGAATCCGGCCAACGCGGCCGTCTTCCCGGAGAGCACCTTCGTTCCGGCTTCCGACTGTCTCCACGTCTTCCGGCCGATCGCGCCAGGCGCGCAGCGTGGCCAGTCCTGGTTAGCGCCAGTGCTCTTGCCCTTGCGGGAGTTGAACGAGTACCTGGAAGCGAACTTGGTGAAGGCGAAAGTCTCCGCTCTGTTCGCCGGCTTCGTCCGGACGCCGAACGGCAGCAACCCGCTCCTAAACGCCGATGGTGTCCCCCAGCTGGAACCTGGCACGATGACGCGATTGCAGCCGGAGGAATCCGTCGAATTCTCCGAACCGCCCGACGCGGGCCCAACGTTCGACCCGTTCGTCCGGGCGCAGCTGCGGCGCATTGCGGCCGCTGCGGGTATCCCCTACGAGATTGTCAGCGGCGACCTATCGGCCGTGACGTTCGCCTCCGGCCGCCACGGCCTTCTGGAGTACCGCCGCACTGTGGAGATGGTCCAGTACGGTCTGATGGTCCCGCAATTCTGCGAGCCTATCCGGCGACGCTGGGAAGCAATGGCCGCGGCGCTGGGCATAGTCGACAGTCCAGAGGAGATGGTCCGG
>JAEUQF010000092.1 GCA_016789745.1 Bryobacterales bacterium | reverse complement strand
CGCGGAGCTTCCGCTTCCCCGTTACACCCTACTGCTCCGTCCCGGCCGCGGCCGCCTATTCCGTCACCCTGACCGTGGTTCCCCCAGCCCCCTTGGCCTTCCTCACCGCCTGGCCCGCCGGACTGGCCCAACCCGGCGTCTCCAGCATCAACTCCTTTGCCGGCCGCGTGCTGGCGAATAGTGTGATCATTCCAGCCTCCGCCGACGGCTCCATCGACGTTTTCGCCTACAACAACTCCGACGTGCTAATGGATATCAATGGCTACTTCGCACCCGATGACGGCGCCGGACTTTACTACAACCCCATCACCCAATGCCGGGCCAGCGACTCCACCACCAGCGGTGGACCCTACGCCGACGAAACGGCGCGCACCATTGCCATACCCAGCGCGCCGGCATGCGCGGGCATCCCCGCTGCCGCCAGAGCCTACGCCATCAACGTCACCGCGCTACCTAACGGCAATCCCATGCCGTTCCTCACCGCGTACCCCACCGGCCAGCCAAGGCCCGGCGCTTCCATCCTCAACGCCTTCCAGGGGCAGGTTGTCACCAACGGCGCCATCGTTCCTTCCGGCAGCAACGGCGCAATCGACATCTATGCCTACCGGCGCACTGACGTCGTCGTCGAGATCAGCGGCTATTTCGGCCGGTAGGGCGGGGAACTGCTCCTAATCCGGCAGCCCGAAACACAGCACGTTCGACCCCGCCGCCAGCACCACATATTGCTTCCCATCGACGGCGAACGTCATCGGCGACGTCTTGATGGTCGCGTTCAACGGCACCTTCCACAGCGTCTTCCCATCGCGCTCATCGGCAGCCACGAAGTACCCGCTCGGATCGCCAAAAAACAACAGCCCGCTCGCCGTGCCCACGAGCCCCGCCACCCGCTTGCCGTCCACCGGACCTACCAGCGGCACTTCCCATGCCGTCTTCCCGGTCTCGATGTTCAATGCCCGCAGATACTTCGTCCCCGGATCCGGTGCCGGCGGCGTGCCCCGCTTTCGCCAATCCCCCGACACCTTCGCCACGCACTTCTCAATCGCAATCACATAGTACAGACCGGTCGTCGGGCTATACGTGGTCCCGTTCCAGTTCGTCGCGTGGTCCGGGCAACTGACTTCGGTCTCCGGAATTCGCACCGGTTTGCCATCCGTCCCTATCCCGCTCGCCCACGTCAGCTTGTGCATGAACGAGGTCGACAGCAGCCGCTCGCCGGTCACCCGGTCGAACACATAGAAGAACCCATTGCGATCCGCATGCAGCAGCAACTTCCGGTCCTTGCCGCGATACTTTGCATTGATCAGCACGTTCGGCTCGGTGGCATCCCAGTCATGCGTATCATGCGGCGTAAACTGGTAATACCATTTCAACTTACCCGTCATCGGCTCCAACGCCAGCACGCTATCGGTATATAAGTTGTCCCCGCCGCGCTCGCGATCATCCGAATTCGGCCAGGGATTCCCCGTCGCCCAGTACAACGTGTCCGTCTCGGCATCGTACGATCCGGTCAGCCACGTCGATCCGCCGCCATACTGCACCGAACTTCCCACCCACGTCTCAAAGCCCGGATCCCCCTTCGCCGGCACCGTCCAGTGCCGCCACACCCGCTCGCCCGTCTCGGTGTGATACGCATCAATAAATCCCCGAATCCCCCAGTCCCCACCGGCCACCCCCGCAATCACCAGGTTCTTCACAATGAGCGGCGCAATCGTCCCGCCATACTTCTGCGGCTCGTGCGGCATCACCCTCTCCCACACCAACTTACCCGTCACTTTATGAATCGCCAGTAAGTGCGCGTTATCGGTAACAAAGAAAACCTTATCCCCCAGAATCGCCACCCCGCGATTGGTCCCCAGCGATGGATCTGATACCAACCCCGGCGTCCGCGGCCGCGAGTACTTCCAGATCTCCGCCCCACTGCGCGGATCGAGCGCCATCACCGCGTTCGGCCCCGTCACGTACATAACCCCATCGGCCACCAGCGGCACCGTCTCCAACCCGAAGTACCGCATATTCTCGTGGAAATATGGCGTGTCGGGCAGAAACTGCTGCCACAGCGGAATCGAGTAACTCCACTTCAAACTCAGCTTCCCCACATTGCTCCGGTTGATCTGCGTCAGCGGGCTGTATCGATTCCCATTCAGATTTCCGTTGTAAGTCAGCCACTCTTCTGGCTTCGGATTCACCAGACGCGAGAAATCGACACCCCCCGCCGCCGCACCCGTGGGCTTCACCGCGTGCCCCGGCGTCACACCCTTCAACTTACTCAAGTACGCCACCAGGTTCTGTAACTGCTCCGGCGTCGCCTGTACCGCTTTCATTGCCGAACCCCGCCCGGCCGCCACCTCCGCCACCTCGCTCATCGACAGCGGATGAATCACACCCTTCCCATCCTGCACCGCGATGTGGAACGCCGTCCGGCTCCGCGCAAAACCGGCCACCGTACGCCCGTCCTTCAACTTCACCGTCACCGGTTCGTACCCCGGCGCCACGCGCGCCTCCGGTGCCGTCAACGCCTCCCGCAACTGTGCCACCGTCAACTCCCGCGCCACGTTCGACAGGTCCGGCCCGATCGCCGAACCCTCGCCATACACCATATGGCAGCCCGTACATTTGCCCTGGCCCACAAAGAAGGTCCGCCCAGCCTCCGAATCGCCCGCAACGTTCGCCTGTGCCGCCATCGCATTCAGCCCCACCACCATCTGCGCCAGCGCCTCAATCTCTTCGGCCGGCAAGTTGAAAGCAGGCATCCCCGCCGACGGCACGCCATTCTTGATCACGTTGCGTAAACTCGACAGCGATCGCCGGCGCACCCACGGATTCCCCGCCAACCCCGGCCCCTGCTGCGTCCCCAGCGCATCCTCGCCATGACACCCCGCGCATTGCTTCAAATAGGTTTGCCGTACCCCTTGCGCCCAAGCGCCCTCGGCAACCAACAGCAGCAGCACCGTCCATTTCCGCTTCATCGACATCTAGTGTAGGGCAGCCGCGCCGCCTCCCGCCGCCACCCCCTCTCCACACCGCCCGGTGATACGCTGTGTGAGTACATTCGCATTCTTTTGTTGCTTTTGTTCAAAAGCAGGCCGGCTTCCGCCGATTTGCTTCGTAGCGTTCTCGAAAACTGGGAGCAATGAAACTATCAGGTGCATTCGGCGCCGTGCTGCCTGTCGTCTTACTGGCCGCATCCGGAAGCCTGCCCGCTTCCGCCGCCGACATTCTCATCCTCCACTCCTATCGCGTCGGCTATGAATGGACCGATGAACTCAACCGCGGCTTTGTTGACGCGTTTGCCGAGACACCCGGCGTCAGTCTCTTCTTTCATTTCCTCGATTCCCGCCGCGCCGCCTATCCGAGCAACGCTCCTGCCTTCCGTGACTACCTGGCTCGGAAACACCACGGCCGTACCTTCCGTCTGATCTTCGCTGCTGATGACGAGGCTCTGGACTTCATCGTCCGTTGGGGCGATACACTGTTCCCACACACACCCGTGGTCTTCTGTGGCATCAGTTCCAAGGATCTCGTCGAACACCTGCCCCGTCACCGGTTCACCGGCCTGATTGAAACCTTCAACGCCGCGGGCATCCTCGCCATTGCCCACAGTCTTCGCCCCAGCGCCCGCCATCTCTACTTCATCTCCGATGGTTCCACCTTCGGTATCGCTCAACGGGAGTTCTTCGAAAAAGCCGCCGCCGCCACTCCCAACCTCACCTTTCATCCCCTCGACGGCCGCACCCACACCGTTGCCCAGATCCGCGACGCCGTCGGCAAACTGCCCCGCGATGCCCTCCTTCTGCTCAATGCCTTCCGTCAGGACCACGAGGGCCAGTATGTTCCTTCTTCAGTGGGAGATCACGCCTTTGCCGCAGTGTCTCCGGTCCCTGTCTTCGGCGTCGCGGTGCCCCGCGTCGGCAATGGGATCCTCATGGGCACCCGCAATGGCGGCTACGAACACGCCAACGTCGCCGCCGTTATCGGACGCCGCATCCTTGCCGGCGCGTCTCCCGGCGACATCCCTATCGTCGACGAGGAACCCCCTTCCGTTTGGTTCGACCACCAGGAACTGCAGCGCTGGAACATTCCCGAGTCCCGTCTCCCTCCCGGCGCCGAAATCGCCAATCGCCCTCCCTCGGTCTGGCGCGATTACGGCCGCTGGATCGCCGCCGGGATCTCGATTGCCCTCTTCCAACTCCTGGCGATCGCCGCCCTCATTGTGAACATCATGCACCGGCGCCGCATCCAGCAACGGCTCCGGACTGCTCTCCAAGCGGCCCGCCACGCCGATTCCATGAAGAACCGCTTCATTGCCAATATCAGCCACGAACTCCGCACCCCCATGAACGGTGTGCTCGGCCTCCTCCAGGTGCTCCAGAATTCCCCCCTCAACCAGGAGCAGCGCGAATCCGCCACCCTTGCCGCCGATTCTGCCCGTTCCCTGCTCACCGTCCTCAATGACCTCCTCGATATCGCCCAAATCCAGGACGGCAGCCTCAAAATCATCCACGCCCCCTTCTCCCTCCGTAAAGTCCTCGATGGCGTCTGCAGCCTACTCGCCACCCGTGCCCGCGAAACCGGTGTCCCGCTCTCCTACACCGTCGATTCTTCCGTTCCCCAGATCCTCTCCGGCGACTCCGACCGCCTCCGCCAAGTCATCATCAACCTCGCTTCCAATGCCCTCAAGTTCACCCCCGCCGGCGAGGTCCGCATCCTTGCCACCACCGCTGGCACTCACACCGATGGCCGCGCCCTCATTCGCATCGAAGTCCACGACACCGGCATCGGCATTGCGCCCGAAGTCATGGGCCAGATCTTTGAACCCTTCGTCCAAGTCGACAATTCCTCTTCCCGCCGCTTCGCCGGCGCTGGCCTGGGCCTCGCCATCTGCCGCCAACTCGTCACCCTGATGGGAGGCCGCATCGATGGGCAAAGCCAGCCCGGCGCCGGCAGCCTCTTCTGGCTGGAACTGCCCTTCGCCGTCGAAACTGAATCGCCCTTGGGCCCTGCCCCAACCCCTGCCGCCCACGTGCCTGCCTTTTCGAGCCGCGTTGTCCTCATCGTGGAAGACAACGCCGTCAACCGCCTGGTCGCGCGCCGCCTGCTCGAACGTACCGGCTGCCGCGTCCTCCAGGCCGTGGATGGACAGCAGTGCCTTGATACTCTGAAAAACACCCCCGTCGACCTCATCCTGATGGACGTCCAGATGCCCGGCATGTCCGGCCTGGATGTCACCCGCGTCATCCGTGCTTCCGAACCCGCCGGCAGCCACGTCCCCATCATCGCCCTCACCGCCAGTTCCATGGCCGGCGACCGCCTGGAATGCCTCTCGGCCGGCATGGACGACTACCTCAGCAAGCCCATCCAGGAACGCGACCTCCTCGATGCCGTCCGCCGCTGGATGCCCGTCGCCCCTGCCCGCTGATCTTCTTTTCCAACGTGCGCTGTAGTTGGCCAAGGTACGGCACGGGTCTTTCTGTGTAGAACGCCATGTTCCTGCTGCTGCTTGCCCTCCCCACCATCGGCCACGCCGAAGAGCTTCGCGCCGATATCCTCCAGTTCTTCCAGGGCGGCGGCATGTACGAGATCCGCGCGGTAACTGCGGACAGCGAAGGCAGTGTCTATGTGGCCGGGTCCACCGGCGCCTTTGACCTCCCCCTCCGCAATCCCTTCCAGAACCGCAATCCCGGCTCCTCGGTAATCGTGAGTGGCGATGGCGGCCATACCTGGGCACCGCGCGGCTTCATCCGCGATCTCCCCTTCACCGGCGTCGCCGCCCCCGCCGTCCATCCCCGCGATCCCAATATCCTCCTCACGCGGGGAACCCGCGGGCTCTACCGCAGCACCAATGGCGGCGAATCCTGGGACACCGTCCTCGATGCCAACACAGCCCTGGACCCTCGCGTCTGGCCCTTCGGCAATAGCGTCTTCGATCCCTCCGATCCGCGCATCGTCTATGCCGCCGCCGGTGGCGCCGTCCTCAAAAGCACCGACACCGGCATCCATTGGAACATCCTCAACGTCGGCCTCGAGCAGGGCTACTGTTGCCTCGGGTCATCCATCGCCATTGATCCCACCCGCCCGTCTCGCCTGATCTACAACACCAATCGCCAGACTTACCTCACCGAGAACAGCGGTGCTTCGTGGCGCCTGCTGCCGGTTGCCGGCAATCATGCCATCTTCGATCCCTCCCGGCCAGGCACCGTGTACCTCCATCAATACGACGCTCTGCTAGGTTCCACCGACGGCGGCAACACCTGGACTAAACTGCCACTGGAAACCCGTTTCCTGGGCTGGCTCACGCTCGACCCAGGCATGCCCGGCAGGCTCTACGCGGGCGTTGGCGACCTCGTCAATGGCGGCTCGCCCTCCCTTGCCCGCTCCAGTGACTATGGCCAAACCTGGACCTACCTCACCGCCCCAGCCCGCTTCACCGCGGTCGCCGTGCCGCCTGGCCAACCCAACTCGCTGCTCGCCGTGGGCGATTCCGGGGCGTTCACCTCTTCCGATGCAGGCAGCACCTGGCGCCAGTTGCCCATCTCCCGTTCGCTCTGGGATCTCTCGTTCGATCCCTCCCGCCCCGGACGCGTCTACGCCGCCGGACCCCCCACCCCCGACGGCTTCCTCGCCAAGTTCAACGCCGCCGGCGAACTCGTCTATTCCACGTACCTCGGCGGGCAGGGCACCGATACCATCGAGGCCATCGCCGTCGACCCCTCCGGCGACGTGGTCATCGCCGGAACCAGCCGCTCCTCGGATTTCCCGTCCGTCACCCACAACCTCGGCTCCGGTGCCTTTGTCTCCCGCTTCCATCGCAATGGACAGCCCGTCCGAACCACCACCTTGGACGCCGGACCCATCGTCGCGTTGGCGCGTGGCGGCGATGGCTCCTGGCACCTCGGTACGACCACCACCATCCTGAAACTCTCCACCGCCGCCGATCGCATCCTCTACGAGCAGACGTTCCCCGGACAACTCACCACGTTGGCCATGGACGCCGACGGGCAATCTGTCGTGGCAGCCGGTTCGAACGCCGTCATCAAGTACACCGGTGCCGGCGCTATCGCCTATTCCAGGCCGCTCCCGATCACTCCCCGCAAACTGGTCCTTACCTCGACGGGCGAACTCTGGATTGCGGGCGAGGCTACCACCACGAATCCCGCACCCGTCTCCGATTCGGCTTACCAGGCCGGCATCCGCATCTCCTGTGGCCATAACTCCGGAGCAATCTTCACTCGCCCCGATCTCCAACGCCCGGGTTGGATGACCGATGCCTACATCGGCCGCCTGGACGCCGATGGCACCTTGCACGACGGCACCTACTTCGGCGGCGCCTGCCGCGAGACCGTCTCCGACCTGGCCGTCGCACCCGACGGCAGCCTGTGGATCTCCGGAGAGACGTACTCCGACCCTGTGGCTACGGCCCCCTCCCTGTTCGCTCCGCCCCTGCCCGGCAGTCCGCGGCCCTTTGTGGCCAAACTTAGTGCCGGCGGCCATGCGTTGCTCGCTGCCGGCTACCTCGACTATGGATCCGCCGCACGTCTGGCCACCGCGGCCAACACGGCCTTCCTCACCCTGAACTCCCCCAATGCCAGTTCGCTCTCGGTGAATGAGGCAGAGAGGAATGGCAAAGTCCTGCGCCTGTCCTCCACCGAAGATCCGGACCCTGACTTCGCCGTACTCTCCGTCTCTGATGCTTTCACCCAAAACGCCTCCGTCCTAGCCCCTTTGCAGATCGTCACTGTCAAAGTGTCGGGTCTGGAGGTTGCCCAGGAAATCGACCTCGGCCTGGCGCCCCCGGACGGCGCGCCACTTCAACTGTCCGGCGTTTCCTTGGAGTTCGACGGCGTACCCGCACCCCTGCTGGCCGTGCGCAGCAGCGAAATCACCTGCCTCGTGCCGAAGGAAATCCGCGGCCGCGTGCAAACCGCGGTGCGCGTCATCGCCGGTCAGCGCCGCTCCCGCCCGCGCTATATCGGCGTCGTCGACCAGAGTCTGGTTCTCTATCCCGTCGTTCGTAACGCCGACGGCTCCGAAAATGGCCCGGACAACCCTGCCCCCGCCGGCTCCCTTCTGACCTTCTACTTCACCGGCGCCGGCCTCCCGGACACCGACGGCCTCATCTCCGTCCGCGTCGCCTTTTACTTCCACACGACCACAACGATCATCCGCGAGGTCCAGCCCGTTCCCGGCTTCGTCTCCGGACTCGTGGAAGCGAAGGTTGTCGCGCCCGCGCCCGGCGTTTTCGGCATCGCCATCAGCCCAACCACCCCCGGCTACCCGGCCGTCTACAAGTCCATCCCCGTCTACGTCAGCCCGTGACCTGCCCCGCCGGGCCGCCCTATACTATTTCCGATGACCCCCAAAACAGCGGTAGTCACCGGAAGCAGCCGCGGCATCGGCCGCGCCATCGCCCTTCGCCTCGCCAAAGACGGAGCCCGCCTCGTCCTTGCCGCCCGTGACGCCGCCGCCCTCCAAGCCGTCGCCGCCGAAATCACACACGCCGGTGGCGCCGCGGCGTCCATCGCCCTCGACCTCCGCGAACCCGCCAACCCCGCACGCCTCGCCCAATTCGCTCTCGATACGTACGGCTCCCTCGACATCGTCATCAACAACGCCGGCGCCACCAAGCGCGGCGAATTCGAATCCCTCACCGATGACGACTGGCAGGACGGCTTCGCGCTCAAGTTCTTCGGCGCGGTCCGGCTCACCCGCGCCGCCTGGCCCCACCTCAAAGCTTCGAAAGGCTCCGTCGTCAACATCGCCGGCATCGGCGGCCGCACCCCGGGTCCGCAGTTCTCCATCGGCGGCTCCGTCAACGCCGCCATGCTGTCGTTCACCAAAGCCATGGCCGACACCGGTATCCGCGACGGCGTCCAGGTCAATGCCATCAACCCCGGCGCCGTCCGCACCGAGCGCCTGGCCGGCCGCCTGAACGCCGTCGCCACCTTGAAAGGCATCGGCCCCGCCGAAGCCGAACGCCACTTCGTCCAGGAGTCCGGCATTACCAGAATCGGCGAACCCCAGGACATCGCCGCCCTCGTTGCCTTCCTCACCGGGCCCGAAGGCCGATTCCTGCACGGCTCGCTCATCGACATGGACGGCGGTCAGACCAAGACTCTCTAAGGGCAGGGCCTACGGCAACACCACCACCCCTTCCGTACTCACCGAAAACCCGCCAAACGGCAATCCGGCCTTATCCATCACCAGCACCTGGCCGCCGCCCCGGTACTGATACGTCCCGCCCGCGCCCTGGAAACGTCCAGTGCCCCCGGCGAACGCCCCTTTCAGACTCATCGTGAACGACCCGGTCTGCGCGTTCAGACAAAACCGCGCCGATTCACTCTCATCTTTCAAAAACAGCTGTGAATCCTGCACCGTCACCGCCCGCGTGCTCGCACTCACCACGATTGGTACTTTCACCGTTCCTGCCGGGCAGTCCGCATGCGGCGCCATCTTCAGAAAGTCGTATTCCACCAGGAATGCGCCATGGACCGGTCCATAGTTGCTCGTCCCCTGAAAAGTCACATAGTGGGCAGGCACGCCGTCGCCATTCGTGTCGAAAACACTCGGCGCCGCCGTCCCCATAATCTGATCCCGGTACCGCCGTTCCTGCGCATCGGCGCTCCCAGCCAGCACACATACCGCCAGCGCAATCACCAGTTTCCGTCTCATCGTTTTCTCCCAGAAAGAAATACCTCTGTCATGAGGCGTCAGTCCGTTCACTTGGAAAGCGAACGCACACCAGATTGCCCCCCTATACGCTCAAAAGTATTGAAGAATGTCATCAAAAATCCTAAAATCTGGGATCAGATCCCTGGATGACCCTGCGCTTCGGCCCGTTTCTCCTAAACTCTGACCGCCGCGACCTCCTCCGCGGCGCCGAGCGGGTTCCCATCACCCCCAAGGTCTTCGATCTTCTGGTCACCCTCATCGAACACCGCGAACGTGTGGTCGAGAAACGCGAACTCCTCGAACGCCTCTGGCCCGACGGCATGATCGAGGAAGCCACCCTCGTCCAAACTGTCTCCATGCTCCGCAAAGCCATCGGCTGCAGCCGGGGCGACGGCGTCCGCTACATCGCTACCATCCCCGGCCGCGGCTACCGGTTCGTCGGCGATGTCCAGACCGGGCATTCCCCAGCGCCTCCCCCCGCAACAACCGCACCACCACCACCGCGTGTGCACATTCTCCGCTGGCTGGCCCCCGCCCTCCTGCTTGCCGTGCTCCTCCTCAGCGGCTGGTACCTCCGCCGCCCCGTGCCCTCCTACGACCGTCCCCAACCGCTTACCAGCTACCCCGGTCGCGAAATCTTCCCTACCTTCTCCCCCGACGGCCGCCGCCTCGCCTTCCAATGGGACGGCAATGCCCAGAACTGGGACATCTACGTGAAAGTCGCCGGGCAGGACTCACCGCACCGCCTCACCCGGCACCCTGCCCAGGATTGGTCTCCAGCCTGGTCCCCCGACGGCCGCCACATCGCCTTCGTTCGCCGCGATCCGGATGCCGGTGTCAATGAACTGCTCGTCATTCCGCCCACGGGTGGTCCCGAACGCTCCCTCCTGCGTGGCCCATTTCTGGGCCGTCTGTCTGCCTGGAACCAAATGGCCCGCCTGGTTGCCTGGCACCCCGACAGCCGGCATGTCATCGTCAGCCACGCCGCCCAGGACGGCCAGCCCGCCGCCCTCTGGTCCATCTCCCTCGCCACCGGAGAACTCCGCCAACTCACTTACCCCCCACCGAATACCGATGGCGACATGGACCCCGCCATCTCCCCAGATGGCCGCCGCCTCGCCTTTCGACGCAAACTTC
>JAEUQF010000076.1 GCA_016789745.1 Bryobacterales bacterium | reverse complement strand
ATTGCGACCCATATCCATCGGCCACGTAGATATCGCCGTTCGGCCCCACGCACGTCTCGGTGGGACTGTAAACGTCCTGCTCCTTGTACACGCCCAGCGTGCGCGGATGCGGCAACTCCAGGACAACCTGCCCCTCCAGCGTCGTCTTCACCACGCGCCCGGTGCTGGTGTCGGTTCCGTACAGATATTCCTTCCCATCGGTCTCGCGATGCAGACTCAGTCCGTGCGCCCCGCCAAAACCCAGTGTCCACGAAGCAAGCAGCTTGCCTTTTGTATCAAACACCAGAACGTTGTTCTGTTTATGATTCGTGAACAGGAACAGGCGCCCGTCGGCCGTCTGCACCATCTCGTGGCAGTCGTTCACCGGATGCTTCGCCGGATCGGCCTGCGCCCACTGCTTGTCCACGCGGTAGCGCATCGGGCCGTGGCCGATCACCGCCCCGTGCCCTTCCGGCGCCGCCTTGCTCAACGTGGCCACGAACGGCACGGCGGCCTTCAGAATCGTTCGCCTGTTGATTCTATTCATGGGTCATCGCCTCATCCAGGTTCAGAATCATGCTCGCTACCACCATCAGCGCGGATAACTCCGCCGATGGCTTGTCCACGCTTCCCTGCCCCACGCGCACCAGTTTCGCTGCCTCGCCGGGCTGCCGCGCGTACAATGTTCGCGCGCGCTCGAACTCCCGCTGCAACACAGCCAGTTCCTTCACGCCGGGCTTGCGCGTCAAAACCCTCTCGAATAAGTAAGGCACCCGATCCTCCGGCCGCCGGAACATAGCCTGTTCGGCAAGCACGCGCGAGGCCTCCAGATAGGTCTGGTCATTCAACAGCGTCAACGCATGCATCGGAGTATTCGTGCGCGACTGCCGCACTTCGCACATCCGCCGCTGCGCCGAATCGAACAAGAATGTCGGCGCGATGCTCCGCCGCCAGAAAGCATACAGCGTGCGCCGGTACTGCGCCGCGCCCTCGCTCGGCTCATACTTGAAGCGCCCCATGAACAGCTCTTCCCAAACCCCCTCCGGCTGATAGGGGCGCACCGGAGGCCCGCCCAACGCCGGATTTAATAACCCGGCATAATGCAAAGCCGCATCGCGCAGCATCCAACTCGGCAACCGGAACCGCGGTCCTCGCGCCAGCAGCCGGTTCTCCGGATCCTTGGCCAGCAGCGCCGGCGTTGCCACGGAGGACTGCTGGTACACTTCGCTCAACACAATCTTCCGCACCAGCCGCTTGATATTCCACCCGTTGTCCCGCAGTTCCAACGCCAGATAATCCAGCAGTTCGGCATGCTCCGGCCGCTCGCCCTGCAGCCCGAAATCCTCGGTCGTCCGCACCAATCCGGTGCCAAACAAAAGCTGCCAGATATGGTTTGCCGTAACGCGCGCCGTCAGCGGATTCGACGACGACACCAGCCATCGTGCCAACCCCAACCGGTTCCGCGGCTCCGACGCCGGCCACTCACCCAGGAACGGCAGCACGGCGGGCTTCACGACATCGCCCTTCTTATCCCAAATTCCCCGCAGCAGCACATGCGTGTCACGCGGCTCGGGCTTGTCCGCCAGCACCATCACCTTCACGGCCTTCGCGCTCTCAATCTCTTTCAACTGCGCCAGCGCCCGATCGAGCGATTGCTTCGCCGCCTGGTACGGCGCATAGTCGGCCAGGAACTGCGCCTCTAGGTCATCGCGCAGATCCGCAGGCAGCGCGTCACCCTTCTGAAGCCGTGCCAGCCTCATCAACGGCGACACACCAACGGTCGACAACACCGGTCCGCGCGCATCCGTCAACGACACCCGGAATCGCGCCACGTTCGCATTGCCACCTGTCGACCGGTGCCGCATCTCGAAGATCAACTCTTCATTCGCCGCCAGCACCAAAGGCTCCGCCAGCGCGAATACCGCCACGTGCCGCTCCACCGCCGCGCCGATCGTCGTCCACCCGTTACGCGGATCATCATCCAGCGTGTCTTTGATCAGCCCGTAGTTGTTGTTCTTCGCCTTATCCGCCGAATAGTCCGCCACCGCATTGGCAACCGCGATGTCGCGCAGTTGGTTGTTGCCATCCTGCCGCACCTGCAGCTTCACATCGGTCAGCAGGAAGTCGCCATTGCCGCCGCGCGTGTACTTGCCCAGCGCGTAGGAAGCGTCTGGGAACACCTCCAACCGGAGCCCGGTGATCCGCGTCAATCCCGGCTTCGCGCCAATCCGATAGTCATCCTGCCGCGGATCCGGCCCCGACGTCGCAATCACCGCATCGGCGCCCTGCTTCAACTCGGTGCCCTCGGCCGTCTGCAACGAAGTGGCGCGCACATAATGCCACTCGTCGAACGATGCACCCAGCGCTGCCCGCTTCTCGGCCAGCCACTTGGCAAACACCGGCTGCGCCTGCCGCCGCTGCTCCGCCTCCACTGGCTTCCGCGCATCCACCAGCGCGTTAGCCTCCGCAATCGCCCGCTCCACTTGCGGCGATGCGTACTCCATATAAGGATCAGCCTTCTTCCCCGCCCTGCCCGTCTCATCCACGGAGTTGAAGAACGCGTTCAACGAGTAGTAATCATGATGCGAGATGGGGTCGAACTTGTGCGTATGGCACTGCGTACACTGCAGCGTCAGCCCCAGCCACACAGTGCCGGTCGTATTCACCCGGTCCATCACATAGTCAATCCGCGACTCCTCCGGGTCCCGCCCGCCTTCCCCATTGGTCATGTGGTTGCGATGGAACGCCGTTGCCAGCTTCTGTTCCGCCGTCGCCTGCGGCAACAAATCCCCCGCGAATTGTTCTATCGTGAACTGGTCATACGGCATGTTCCGGTTGAAAGCCGCCACCACCCAATCGCGCCACGGCCAATTCGTCCGCGTATCGTCGGCCTGGAACCCGTCGGTGTCGGAGTAGCGAGCCGCATCCAGCCACCACATCGCCATCCGTTCGCCGTAATGCGGACTCGCCAGCAGCGCATCGACATAAGCCTCCACCGGCCCGCCCTGCAGAAAGGGTCCGGCCAGCGCAGGGTCCGGAGGCAATCCGGTCAGGTCGAACGCCAGCCGCCGCGCCAGCGTCTCCCGCGATGCCTTCCCCGCCAGCGTCATCCCCTCCCGCCGCAGCCGCTTCGAAACCAGTTCCTCAATCGCGCGCCCGGCATCGGAAACCACCGGCCGCACCGGCTGTTCAAAGGACCAGTGCTTGCCCCACACCGCCCCTTCTTTAATCCACTGCTCGAAGCGCTTCACCTCGGCGGCCGTCAAAGGCGCTTTATGTGAATACGGCGGCGGCATCACCAGGGCAGGCTTCTCCGGAGCAATGCGCGCCATCAGCCGGCTGGCAACCGGATCCCCCGGCACCACCGCCGCTTTGCCGCCATGCCCCGCCGTCGCACCCTCGCGCGTGTCCAATCGCAGATTCGCCTTACGCCCGCCCTCATCCTGGCCATGGCATCCGAAGCATTTCTCCGAAAGCACCGGCAGAATCTCGCGGCTGAAGGACACAGGCTCAGCGAAAGCGCCCAAGGCGCAGCACAGCCCCAGCAAGATCGGTCGCAGCATCCTAACTTGACTCTAACGCGCCCCGTCCTCCAGAAAAGGTCTCCCGGACGCAAAAAGTTGTATTATCCGATCATGAGAGATGTGCGGCGGCTGACCGACTTCCCCGTATCCCTCTACGTCACCCCCAGCGCACTCCACAGTGAGATCTTCTATACCGTTCTGCGCGCTGGCCATCTGCGGGCGGCCGCCGGCTACGGCGTAAAGCGAGACCACTTCCCTGGCTATGAACTTATCTACTGTTTGCGCGGAAACGCCTTCGTCAAAGTTGCCGGTGTGCGGCACGAGGTGTCCGAAGGTGATTTGGTGCTGTTCAACTGCCACCATCCGCATGAGCACGGCACCGGCGAGCAAGACCCCTGGGAAGCCTATTGGGTACGCATTGAAGGCCCCAAACTGGAGCGAATGTGTTCTATTCTGTCTGTGGAGCAGGCTCCGGTGGTCTCCGGCATTGCCGAAAACGCCGTTATCGCCTGCTACCAGACTATTTTTAAACTGCTGCAACTGGGCGAAGGAGAAGCGGCACCGCTGGTCCACGCCGAAGTGGCACGCCTGCTCGCGCTGGCCTGCTGCGCCCGCCAGTTCCCCGCCGATGAACACGGGCCAGCGCCGCTGCGCCCCGTAATTGATCTGATGCGTTCGGCCTACTTCGAACCGCACCGTGTGGAAGACCTGGCCGCCCTGGCCGGCATGAGCGCCCCGCACTTCACCCGCCTGTTCCGCCGCGCCTTCGGCACCAGCCCCATCGACTGGCTGCGCCGCGAGCGCATCAACCAGGCCAAACGCCGCCTCGGCGAAACCGCCGACCCCATCGAATGGATCGCCGGCCAGGTGGGCTATCACGACCGCTTCTTCTTCAGTAAAGACTTCAAACGCATTACCGGCATGACGCCGCGCGAGTTCCGCCGCCGCGAACAGGGCCGGTGATAGAGACGACCGCTTGCTGACGCGCGCGGCTCAGTAATCAGCGAACGCTGCAATCGCCCGCGCCACGTCCCGACTCCGCTCCACCGGCAACATGTGCGTCTCGCCTTCAAACAGCCGCAACTGCGCCTTGGGAATCAACGCCGCGGTCTCCTCAAAACACGTCCGGTCAAACAACTGATCGCCCGTGCCGCCAATCACCAACGCGGGCGAAACCACACGCCGGCAATACGCCGCATTCTCCGCCAACTCCGCCCCAAACAGCACCCGGTAATCCCGCAGGATCTCCGCCGCCTGGCGAAACGCCAGCGTCACCGACTCGCCACCCATCGCGAACCGCAATCGCACCAGCGCGTTGTACCACGGCCTCCGGAACAACAGCGCGTTCTCGCTTACCAATCGCCGCAGGTCGCCCCCCTCCAGCGCGGCCATCTGCCCCTCCACACTGCGGCGTCCTGCGTCCGAAAACCGGTGCGCCGACACCAACAGCACCAACCGCCGCACCACCTCCGGATACTCCGCCGCGAACCGCACGGCCACAAACCCACCGAATGAAATCCCTATCAACAAGTCTACCGGCCGATCTACAACCGCCGCCACATCCCGCACCAAGTCCCCATACCCGCCGCCGCCCGCATACCCGAGAATCGTAAACCGGTACCCCGGCAGTATCGCCGCCACCTGCCGCGCATAACGCCCCGGATCGGAGGTCTGGTCCAATCGCTTCAGCAAGGCGTTGACGCCGAACAGCACCAACGCCTCGCGCGGGCCGGAGCCGCCGCGGATATACGGAACCCGTCCCTGCAGCAGCCCCGACTCCACTACAGTCATGCAGACAGCGTATAGTTAAACATCCACTGCACGCCATAGCGATCTTTCAGAAAGCCCCAGTGCGCGCCCCAGAACATATCGGCCAGCGGCATCTTCACTTCGCCACCTTCGGCCAACGCCGCGAATATCCGCCGGATCTCTTCCATCGACTCGCACTCCACCGAGACCGACGCATGATTTCCCACATGCAGCGGCATACCGGGCGGCGTATCGGAGGCGGCCAGAAACGGCACCCCACCTTTCATGAGGGCGGCATACATCGTGCGTCCCTCAAAGCCCGGAGCACACGGCGCGCCCGGAAACTCCGGGATCATCAACTCCCCGCCCAGGCACTGCTGGTAAAACGTCATGGCCTCGCGAGTCTGGCCGTCAAAATTCAGATACGTAATCGCACCCTTCATAGATATCCTTCTCCTGATTTGTCTAGAGACTCGCGGCCAGCGCGGCCAACTGGTCCGCACATTGGCCCCAACCTTCGTGAAAGCCCATCTTCTCGTGTGCTTCCCGATCGGCCTCGCTCCAATGCCGCACCCGCGCCGTATACCTCGTCTTGCCCCCGCCCAGATCCTCGAACGTCAGCACCACGGTCATGAACGCCTTTTCCGATGGCTCCCACGCCTTCGAATAGGCATCGGTGAACACCAGCTTCTCATTCGGGATCACTTCCAGGTAAACCCCGTGCATCGGCATATCGTTGCCCTGTGGATCGCTCATCACCACGTAGCTCGATCCGCCGGCACGCACATCCAGCACCGCCTCCGGCGTCGTATACGGCCGCGGCGCGAACCACTTCTTCAACAACTCCGGCTCCGTCCAGCAACGGTACAACTTCTCACGCGGCGCCGCTATCTCCCGCTGCAACACCAGTTCCACCTTACGATCACTTACAGCATTCATCCGATTAGCTTCCTCTTCTGATTGGCTGGCCTGTTCGCCAGTCTCTGGAAGCATAGACGGGCACCAGCACCCCAACTCATCGGCCGGACGCAAAAAATTTCAGGCCGGATCCAAGACCAGCGCCAGCCCGTACTGCGGAAACAGCGTCTGCACGTCCAGGTACGAGTTCATGGCCGCCACGCGGTCACCCTCCACCTCGGCGATCATCAGCGCCCACGCCTCATAGCGCCCTTCGCCCACACACCGATACTGCGCGTAGGCCGGCCCGCCACTGGCCTCCACCCGCACCAGCTTTGACCCGCGGCACTTCGCCCCGCGGCCTAACAGCCATTGCGCAATGGTCTGTGGCCCCTGCAACCAGAGATCATACGGCGGCATCGACAGCGTGGCATCCTGATGCAGCATCGTCACCAACGCATCCACGTCATAGCGTTCGAACGCGTCGGCGAAGCGTTCCACCAGCCGCGCCTGCTCGTCCGATGCCGCCTGCAACGACCCGCCGCGGCGCGTTGCCATGGTGGCCCGCGCCCGCTGCAGCGCGCTATTGACCGCCGCCACCGTCATATCCAGACAGGCCGCCACCTCGGTCGCCTGCCAGCCCAGCACCTCCATCAGCAGCAGCACCGCCCGCTGCCGCGCGGGCAAATGCTGCAACGCCGCGACGAACGCCAGACGGATACTTTGCCGCAGAATCGCGCGTTCGGCCGGGTCTACGTCAGAGGGCACCGCCCGCGCATCGGCCACCGGCTCCAGCCAGTGCTCCCGTGGCAGTTTCCCCAAGTTGCTGTCCACCGTCCCCGACGGCCCTTCTTCCACCGGACGCGCCCGCCGTTTGCGATGCTGCAACTCATCCAAACACACGTTCGTCGCAATGCGATACAACCACGTGCGCACCTGCGACCGCTCCTCAAACCGTTCCCAATTCCGCCACGCCCGGATGATGGTCTCCTGCGCCGCATCATCGGCATCTACGGCCGACCCCAGCATGCGGTAACAATGACCGACCAACGCGGGCCGGTGTACTTCCAAATGCGAAATCTCAGACGTCATGCAAACACCCCTCATTGTAGTTTGGCATCTGTGATCTCCGCCGCCCGCCTGCTAAAATCATCGGTTCCATGGCGATCGACTGGTTCCCGCTCTGGCTCAGTCTCCGCGTGGCGGCCATTTCCACGCTGCTGGCCGCCGGCGCCGGCCTGTGGATTGCCTACCTGCTCGCGTTCCGCAACTTCCGCGGCAAGGAAATCCTGGACGCCGCTGTCACCCTGCCGCTGGTCTTGCCGCCTACCGTGCTTGGCTATTACCTACTGGTGGTGCTCGGCCGCCGTAGTCCCATCGGCGCTTTTTATGAATGGCTCACCGGCGGGCCGCTCGTCTTCACCGCCAAGGCCGCGGTGATCGCGGCGCTGCTCCACTCCCTGCCCCTACTCGTCAAATCCACGCGCGCCGCGCTCGAAGGGGTGGACCCGCGTTACGCCCGCGCCGCCGCCAGCCTTGGCGCTTCGGAATGGCGCATCTTCCATCGCATCACGCTGCCGCTGGCGACGCGCCCCGTACTGGCCGCATGTGCCATCGCCTTCGCGCGGGCGCTCGGCGATTTCGGCGTCACCATCATGATCGCCGGCGCCATCCCCGGCCGTACGCAAACCATCGCCGTCGCCATCTATAACGCCGTCGAATCCGGCAACGGCGCCGCCGCGCGCACCATGGTTGTCGTCCTCTCCGCACTCGCGCTCGCCATCCTTTGGCTGGCCAACCGCCTCTCGCCGCGCCACGTCACATGATTCTGGCACGCCTCAAGAAGCGCTTCCCCGCCGGTCCGGATTCGGCCGAGTTCCTGCTCGACGCCGACCTCCGTAGCGCCGATGCCGTCTCCGTTCTATTCGGCCCCAGCGGCTCCGGCAAGACGCTCACTCTCGAATGCATTGCCGGCTTCATCCGCCCCGACGAAGGCCGCGTCATGCTGGGCGACGATATTCTGTTCGACGCACCCACCGGCGTCTTTCTGCCTCCGCAGGCCCGCCGCTGCGGCTATGTCTTCCAGAACTACGCGCTGTTCCCGCACATGACCCTGCGTGAGAATCTGCTGTTCGCCACTGAGTTCCGCGCAAAGCTGGAGCGCCATCGCAAGGTGAATGAGATGCTGGAGCGATTCCGCCTCACGGACCTGGCCGGCCGCAAGCCGCGCGAACTCTCTGGAGGCCAGAAGCAACGCTGCTCCATTGCCCGCGCCCTGCTTGCCGATCCGCGCCTGCTGCTGCTGGATGAGCCAGCCCAGGGCCTGGACCCAACTCTTCGCGACGAACTGCACGATGTGCTGCGCGAGGTTCGCGCGGGCTTCCAGACACCGATCCTCATGGTGACGCACAGCCTGGAAGAGGCCTACACATTGGCGGACCGTGTGTTCGTCTACAACGAAGGCAAAGTGGTGCAACAGGGCACGCCCGCGGAAGTCTTCGAACGCCCCGCGAACGCAACGGTGGCCCGTCTGATGGGCATCTACAGCCTCATCGCCGCCGATGTCCTCATGCTGGACCCCGGCCGCAACACCAGCCAACTCCGCATCGGCGACACCGAAATCACCGGCCCCTATCTGCCCGGCAAATTCAAGGGCGACCGCGTCTGGATCTGTGTCCGGCCCGAAGAGTTGCAAGCCCTGCCGCGCGACGGCCGCCCGCTCCCCAACCAGTTCCCGGTGCAACTGGAGCGTGCCACGCAGCGTCCCGGAGCGATGCGCCTGGAGTTCCAGAATGATCTCCGTGCCGACATCAGCCGTGCCGATTACGAGCGCTACCGCCATAATAAAGAGTGGACCGTGGAGTTCCCCTCCACCACCCTCCGCGTGCTGTAAATGAAGAGTTTTGAAGAATACGAACAATTAGCCGGCGCCGCCCATGGCCATATGTGCGCCGGGCAGGTGCTGGGCCTGCGCCTGGCCATCCACGGCTGTGAATTGCTGGGAATCCAAGACCCCACCGGCGCCGACCGCAAGCGCCTGGTGACCTACGTCGAAATCGACCGCTGCGCCACCGATGCCATCACGGTGGTCACCGGGTGCCGCATGGGAAAGCGCGCGCTGAAATTCCGCGATTTCGGGAAAATGGCCGCTACTTTCTGCGATCTGGCCACCGGGCGCGCCGTCCGTATCGTGGCCCGCGAAAGCTCCAAACAAAAAGCGAAGGAGATGTTTCCCGACATCGCCGATAAGAACCAGCAGCAGATGCGGGCTTATCGCGCGATGGACGCCGACCTTTTATTCGACCACCAATGGGTGCGGGTGACGGTGGAGCCGCACGATATGCCTGGTTTTAAAGGCCCTCGCATCACCTGCGCCGTCTGTGGCGAAGGCATCAACTTCCATAAGGAAGTCACCGATGCCGATGGCCGCACGCTCTGCCGCTCCTGCGCCGGCGAACGCTACTACGAGCCTGCCGACGCGTGATCCGTTACGTCATCACCGATCGCAGTAACGGCGGCTTCCCGGCCCTGCTCCGCCAGGTCCAACGCAACCTCGCCGACAAAGTCGACTACATCCAGATCCGCGAAAAAGATCTCCCTGACCGCGAGTTGTTCGCACTCACCGAACACATCGTCCAACTCGCTGCTAACACCAACACGCGCATCCTCGTCAGCAATCGCGCCGACATCGCCATCGCGGCTGAAGCGCACGGAGTGCATCTTCCTTCGGGCGCCATCGCCGCATCCGACTGGCGGCGCCTCACACCGCCCGGCTTCGTCATCGGCGTCTCCTGTCACCACGGCGATGACCTCCTCATCCCCGGCGCCGACTACATCCTCTACGCCCCCATCTTCGCCCCGCGTTCCAAGCCGCAGAGCACGCCGCCGGTAGGCCTTGAAGGCCTTCACCAAGCCTGCACCGCCACGGCGCTCCCCGTCATCGCTCTGGGCGGCATAACCTGGGAAAACGCGCCGGCGTGCATCGCAGCAGGAGCCGCCGGCATCGCCGCCATCACGCTCTTCCAACAGCCATCAGGCACAATGGAGAAACATGGGTAACACCGGATTGCTGGCACGATACCTGGGCGGAGCCGCCACCGAAGAGCATTTCCTTAGCGCCTACAACGATCACGAACCGCGCCTCCATGCCTGGGTGGAGATGCGGCTGGAAGACTCCACCGCGGAAGGCCCACTCCGCGGCGCTCCCTATGCCGCCAAGGACATCGTCGAATGCGCCGGCTATCGCAACACCTGGGGCACCCCCGTGTACGCCGATCGCATGGGCCACAAGGACGCCGCGCTTATCGAAAAGCTCCGGGCCGCCGGCGGCCGCCTGATGGGCAAAACGCAGACTACCTCCTTCGCCTACTTCGACCCATCGCCCACGCGCAACCCTCGCAACCACGCGCACACCCCCGGCGGCAGTTCCAGCGGATCGGCCGCAGCCGTGGCGGCCGGCATGGTCCCGTTCGCCATCGGTACGCAAACGCAAGGCTCCATCCTGCGCCCGGCCAGCTATTGCGGCGTCGTCGGCTTCAAGCCCACCTTCGGCCTCCTGCCTGTGGAAGGCATCATGCCGTTCGCCCCGACCCTCGACACCCCGGGCTTCTTCACCCAAACCGCCCTCGACATGCGCCTGCTCTGGCGCTGCCTGGACTACCCCGCCGATTCCGAACTCCCCGCCGTCTACGGCATGATCGAAGTCTCCGTCGAGCCGGAGATGCAGGAAACCTTTCGCCACGCCATCCAGATCCTGGGCCAGTACGGTTGCCAGATCCGCCGCGTCCACGCCCCGCGCAGCTTCGAAGATCTCCCCGAAGTCGTGCGCCTGCTGCAAACCTACGAAGGCGCCCGCACTCACGCCCATGAGCTCGAACAGCACGGCCCGGCCATCGGCGTGAAACTCGCCCAACTCATCCGCGACGGCCTCGCCCTCTCCGAAACCCGCTACCAGGAACTGCTCGGCCAACTCGAACAGGCCCGCACCGATATGGCCGCCATCCTCGCCGAGTATCCCGTCCTGCTCACCACCGCCGCCGTCGGGCCCCCACCCGCCGGGCTCGGCTCCACCGGCCACCCGCGCTGCAACGCCCCCTGGACAGGCCTCGGCACGCCCGCTATCGCCATTCCCATGCCCACCGGCGAACAACTCCCCATGGGCCTGCAGATGAGCGCCGCCAAAGGCAACGACGCCCTGCTGCTCGCCGCCGCCAGCCACTGCCAGGCCCTGCTCACCGCCGCCCGCGAGGATTGACGTTTCTTTGAGCGGTGAGTAAGCTGTATCCAATCGCTTAGATGGATCGTAACGGGACCGATCAGTTGGGGATTAGTGTGTTCTTCCCCGCTTATAACGACGCGCCGTCTCTTCCTCCGCTGCTGGAAAAGACGTTCGATACCTTGCGCGCCAACTTCACCGATTACGAAGTCATCATCATCAACGACGGCAGCCAGGACAACACCGGCGAAGTGCTGGAGCAGTTGCGCAACCGATACCACCCGCACCTTCGCGTCATCACTCATGAGCAGAACCGCGGCTACGGCGGCGCCCTTCGCAGCGGCTTTGCCGCCGCCACCAAGGACTTGGTCTTCTATACCGATGGTGACGGCCAGTATGATCCGCGCGAAATGATGGCCCTCTACAAGAAGTTCACTCCCACGACGGGCTTCGTGAACGGCTACAAGCTGGAACGCAGCGACCCGCAACATCGCATCGTGATCGGCAACCTCTACAACCGCTTTGCCCGTACGCTGTTCGGCGTCCGCATCCGCGACATCGATTGCGACTTCCGCCTGATGCGCCGCGACCTGCTGCAGAGTCTGCACCTCACCTCCACCAGCGGCACCATCTGCGTCGAACTCGTCTGCAAACTGGAACGCAGCGGCAAGCCTTTCGCCGAAGTCGGCGTCCATCACTACCCGCGCGTTCACGGCAAATCGCAATTCTTCCGCCTCAAGAGCCTGCTCACCACCTTCTACCAACTCTTCCGCCTACGCCTGTTACTGTTAGTTCATTAAAAGGTCCGCCCATGCAGATTCCTGTCGTCAATCTCCGCCATCAGATCGAATCCACCCGTGCCGCCTGGCAGCAAAATCTGGAGGAGATGTTTGGCCGCCAGCATTTCATCCTCGGCGAACAGGTGCGCCTGTTCGAACAGGAACTGGCCGCCGCGTTCGGCTCGAATCACGCGGTCGGCTGCGGCAACGGCACCGACGCCATCTCGCTCTGCCTGCGCGCGGCCAACATCACCAACCCCAAACAGGAAGTCATCACCACCGCGCTCACGGCGCCGTTCAGCGGCATCGGAATCCTCGGCTCGGGCGCCGTGCCGCGGTTTGCCGACATCAATCCTCGCACGCTCCAGATCGACGCCGATGACGCGGCCAATCGCATCACCAAGCGCACTGCCGCTCTGATGCCCGTCCACCTCTACGGCCAGGCGTGCGACATCGCGAAACTCGCCCGCATCGCCCGCTCGGAGAAGCTCACACTCATCCAGGACGCCGCCCAGGCCCACGGCCTGCAACCCGCCGGCAAGCCGCTCACCGCTTACTCCAACTACGTCTCCTACAGCTTCTATCCCACCAAGAACCTCGGCTGCCTCGGCGACGGCGGCGCCGTCTGCACCAACTCCTCCACCATCGCCGCCCGCCTCCGTGATCGCCGCGATGGCGGCAGGCGCGGCGGCCAGGTCACCTACGTCGCCGGTATCAACTCCCGCCTCGATGAGATGCACGCCTGCTACCTGCGCGCTTTCCTCCCGCAACTGGTTTCCTGGAACGCCGAACGCAACCGCATCGCCGCGCTCTACGACGAAGGGCTGAAGGATCTCCCCGGCCTGCAACTCATCGAACGCACCGCCGAATCCGTCTGCCACCTCTACGTCGTTCGCACCCGCAAGCGGGATGCCCTTCGCCGCTACCTGGCCGAACGCGGCGTCGGCACCGGCGTCCACTACCCCCTGCCGCTCCACCTGCATCCCACCTATCACGATTGCGGCCTCAAACGCGGCGACCTCCCCCATGCCGAACGGGCCGCCCGCGAGGTTCTCTCGCTGCCGTTATGGGTCGGACTACCTACCCACGACGTGGAAGAGGTAGTCAGCCGTATCCGCTCCTTCTTTGCTGTATCCTAGATCCAACGGGTGAAAGTATAGATGATCAGTTATCAGAACCTCCCTGTTCTGATCACTGGCGGCGCTGGCTTTATTGGCAGTAATCTGGCCATCCGCCTGGTGGAATTGGGAGCACGTGTCACGATTGTTGACCCGGTTGTCGCAGGTTGTGGCGGCAACCCTTCGAATCTTGCGCCGGTACGCAATACCATTACCTGGATCGACCGCGACATCTCCGATGCCGCGCGCTTCGCCTCCGCCATCCGCGAAGCCAAACTCATCTTCAACCTCGCCGGCGAGATCAGCCATATCCACTCCATGGAGTTCCCGGAGCGCGACCTGCTCATCAACACCGTCAGCCAGTTGCGCTTCCTGCAGGTCTGCGCCAAGGAGAACCCCGGCGTCCGCATCGTCTATGCCGGCACCCGTCAGGTCTACGGCAAGCCCGACTACCTGCCCATGGACGAAGCCCACCCCATCCGCCCGGTGGACTTCAATGGCGTGCACAAGTACGCCGCCAACATGTACCACACCATGCTCAGCCGCAGCGGCCATCTCGATGCCGTCGTGCTTCGCCTGACCAACGTCTACGGCCCCCGCATGGCGCTGCAGATCCCCTGCCAGGGCTTCCTCAGCACCTTCCTTCGCCTGACCATCACCGGCCAGGGACTCCAGGTCTTCGGCGACGGCAAACAACTCCGCGACCCCCTCTTCGTCGATGACGCCGTCGATGCCTTCCTGCAAGCCGCGAAATCGAAGATCAGGTTCCGCGAAGACCGCACCTACAACATCGGCGGACCGCAATCGCTGAGCCTTCTGGAAATCGCCCAGACCATGGCCCGCATGGGCGGCAACCTTCCCGTCACGCTCCGCGAATTCCCGGCCGACCGCGTCTCCATCGACATCGGCAGCTACTCCACGGATTCCTCGGCCTTCCGCGACAGCTTTGGCTGGCGCCCCCGCCACTCTTTCGAAGACGGCCTGGCCACCACACTCGCCTACTACCGCTCCAACCTGCATCACTACCTCGATCCCAACAACCCGCAGCCTCACTGCGGCCTGCCCGAGCATCTGGGCATTCAACACCGCCTGACCTATACCGCCGTATGATGAATCCGGCGGAATTCGCCAACATCGCCGCCATTGAAGAATCGTTCTGGTGGTTCCGCGGCATGCGGCGCATCCTCTTCCGCCTGCTCGACCCGCTGGCGCAGCCCGGCCAACTCGTGCTCGAAGCCGGCTGCGGCACCGGTCATCTTTCCCGCGAGCTTGAAAAGCGCTACCGCTGGCGCATGGTGCCCACCGACCTGGCGCATGAAGGCCTGAGCTACGGTCGCGGCCTGGGCGTGCGCCGCATGGTGCAGAACGACATCACCCGCGTGCCCTTCAAAACCGCCGCCTTTGACGCGCTGCTCTCCATGGACGTGCTGGTACACTTCCCGCTTGGCGCCGAAGCCGAACCCTTCTCTGAGTTCGTGCGCGTTCTCAAGCCGGGCGGTCTGCTGGTGGTCCGCGTCTCGGCCATGAACATCCTCCGCAGCCGCCACTCCGCCTTCGCCCATGAACGCCAGCGCTTCACGCGGCAGCGGCTGCTCAGGCTCGCCGCCACCCATCATTTACAGGTACTCCGCTGCACCTACCTGAACACGCTGCTGTTCCCGGTGGCGTTCACAAAGTTTCGTATCGTCGAGCCATTGCTGCCCGGACCGCCCGAAAGCGGCGTGCAACCCGTCCCCCAATGGCTGGATAATCTGCTATACATGCCTCTGGCACTGGAGGAACAATGGTTGGGAGCCGGCCTGAACTTTCCACTGGGACAGTCGCTGTTGCTGATCGCCCGCAAGCCGCGGTAACGGGCACGTCGCAGCGTCTTCTCTCTCTTGACGTCTTTCGCGGATTGACCATCGCATCCATGATGCTGGTCAACAACGGCTACGGCCCGGGCACCTACCCGCCGCTGCTCCACGCCTCCTGGCATGGCTGGACCTTCACCGATACCGTCTTCCCATTCTTCCTCTGGATTTGCGGCGTCGCCATGACGTTCTCCTTCGCCAAACGCGTGGAATCCGGCGCCGACCGGGGCAAACTCGTTCTGCACACCATGCGCCGCGCCGGCCTTATCTTCCTGCTTGGCCTGCTGCTGAACGGCTTCCCCCGCTATAACCTGGAAACCCTGCGCATCCCCGGCGTCCTGCAACGCATCGCCGTCTGCTATCTGATCGCGGGCGTCATCTTCCTCTACACTTCGAAACGCACGCAAGCGTGGATCACCGCCGCCTGCCTGTTCGGGTATTGGGCTGCCATGACGCTGATTCCCGTGCCCGGCTTCGGCCCCGGCCACCTGGAGAAAGAAGGCAACCTGCAGCAGTACATCGACCAGCTATTCCTCACCGGCCACATGTACTCCGGTTCCAAGATCTACGATCCGGAAGGCATTCTCAGCACCATTCCAGCCGTGGCTACGACGCTGTTCGGCGTGCTTACCGGACACCTGCTGCGCACCGGCCTCCCCACGCTCGAAAAGGCCGCCTGGATGTTCTTCGCCGGCAACGTGCTCACCTTCGCCGGCCTGTTCTGGGGCGAGAGCTTCCCTATCAACAAGAACATCTGGACCAGTTCCTACGCGACGCTGATGGCCGGCCTGGCGCTCTCCACCTTCGCCTGCTGCTACTGGCTCATTGATATCAAGGGATGGAAGAACTGGGCTCGGCCGCTGGCTATCTATGGTTCGAACGCCATCGCCGTCTACGTGATGGCCGGCCTTCTAGCGCGCCTCATGGGCATGGCCGGCGTCCGCAAGCCGCTATTCGACTTCTTCGCCGCCTTCGCCAACCCAGCCAACGCGTCGCTGCTTTACGCCATGACGCACGTGCTGGTGCTGTACCTGTTTGCCTACGTGTTGTATCGCAAGGGATGGTTCCTGCGCGTCTGAAGCTCTACTGCAGGACCGGCAACTCCTTGTAGTTCGCCGGAACATACAGGCTGCCTTGTGTCAGCCCCTGTGGCGTGTGTTTGGCCAGCAATCGCTCCAACTGCGTGCTGTTGATCTCGCCGTTTAGAGCCCGTTGGAACGCGCCCGCAATCGACTCCACCTGCGCCGCGGTCTGGTGCACGAACTCCAGACGGAAGTGCCCAATCCCGGCCTCACGCCACCTTGCCACGTGTGACGCCGCCTGCTGCGCCTCCGCATTGAATACCGTGTTGCGGCAACCCACATCCGCCATCACCGGATGCTGCCGCCCGGCATCGTCCTTCAATGCCACACGATGCTTCTCGCACGGATGCCCGCAATCTTCAAAACTCGTGCCCGTCGACAGGAACCGGCAGAATACGCAGTGCTCGGTGTGAAACACGGGCAGGTGGTGATAGGCCACCACCTCCATCGCCGCGCCCCCGGCATGCCGCGCCAGATCCGCGATCTGTTCGGCGTTCAGGTCGTGCGTCGGCGTGATGCGGGTCAGTCCCAAATCCAGCAACGCCGCCGCAGCCACGCCGTTGGCTGCATTTAAACTGAAGTCGCCAATCAAGTCCGGGTGCGGGCCTTCCCGCAACGCCTGCAGCAACCCCGCGGACCGCACCAGGATCGGGCATCCCAGCTTCAACAGGAAATGGACGATCCGCTGCTCGGCCGGCTTCAAGACGCGCGGACTCGCTACCCGCGCCTCGATCCCCGCCGCCTGCACCTTCTCTACCGAAGGCTTCAACCCATATAGCTCCAGATAATCCAACGTAATGCTGGCCGGCCGCGCCGCAATTGCACCATCCAACTGCTCCGGCGTCCGCACCAGCAAATGCAGCCACCCGCCCTCACACCCAACGCCCCCAGTGGGGCGGACCTCCAGGTCTGCGGCCGGTCTCCAGGCCGGTCTCTGCTCCTGCGCCCCCTCCAACCGCTCCACCGCATCCCGCCGCATCGCGTTCAACACCGAAGCCGCGACGAAAGGCTCTCCGTCAATCACCGCCTTCAAATCCTGAAGCGCGTAGGCCGTGTTCCCCAACCGGCTCAACTGTTCCCGCAACACCTCCACCGTCACCGCCCGCCCCTGCGCCTTCACTAAGGGCTCCACCCCAGTAACCTCAATTTCCACATCCCCCACGCGCCACACCGCACGCAACACCTCGCCCACTCGCGCCGTCACCGAAACAGAAACGCCCTGCTTTGTCACCGGCGCCGCCGGCTCCAGATACCGCTTGACGTACTTATCCACCTCCGGATCATGACTCCGCCAAACCCAATCCCCCACGCGGATCCGCCCAAAGTCCACCGCCCGATTGCCAAACCGCAGCTCCCACAACCCGCCCCGCGCACTCACCTCAAACACCCGCCCGCCTTCTTCGTGCTCCTGCGGACTGCGCCAGTCGGCGGCATCGAACACCAGCCCATCCCCCGGCTTCAGTGGCGACGCCTTCACCGCATCCGATCCCTCCACCAGCACATGATCCATACCCACCCGCGCCACGCGCCCCACGTACACCCCACGATGCCGCGGCGACCGTCCCTTCACCACCTCCTGATGATTCGTCCCCTGCACGAAATAAGGCCCAAACCCGCGCGAATAAACCTGTTCCAGGCGCAGTTCCTCCTCACGCGTCACCGTTAACGGCAGCCCGTCCCAAGCCTCATCCACGGCCTTGCGATACGCCGCCGTGGTCAACGCCACATAATCCGCGTCCTTATATCGCCCCTCGATCTTCAACGACGAAACGCCCAGCTTCACGATCTCCGGTACCTGCCGTAGCGTGTACAAATCCCCAGGGGACAACAGATACCGCGCATCCCCCAAAGGCTCCCGCCGCCCATCCACCATCAGTTCATAGGGCAACCGGCAGGCCTGCGCACACTGCCCCCGGTTCGCGCTCCGCCCACCCCAAGCCTCGGACGAAAAGCACTGCCCCGAATAGCTCACGCACAGCGCACCGTGCACGAACATCTCCAACTCGCAATCAGTCTCACGCCGGATGGCCGCGATGTCCTTGAACGACAACTCCCGCGCCAGCACCACCCGCGTCACCCCAAAACGCTGGGCCAACCTCACGCCTTCGGCGCTGGTGATCGACATCTGGGTGCTGCCATGCAGTTCCAGATCCGGCAACACCTGACGCGCCAGCGACGCAATTCCCAAATCCTGCACGATGATCGCATCCGCACCGGCCGCGGCAATCGCCTCCAGCGACCGCACGGCCGCGTCGATCTCGTGATCGAACACCAGAGTGTTGAACGTCACATAGCCGCGCACGCCGCGCCGGTGCAGCGTCCGCATCGCCTCCGGCAGTTCCTCCAGCGAAAACCCGGTCTTCGCCCGCGCCGTGAAGTGCTTCAACCCGAAGTACACCGCGTTTGCACCCGCCTCAATGGCGGCCCGCAACTGCGGCCAATACCCGGCCGGACTCATAATCTCCGGCTTGGCCGGTCTACTGCTCATGCTTCTCCCAGTTTACTCAGGCCCTGCTAATTCGGAGACAATGAGACACACGGATGCTGCGTGCTTCGGAGGGGATCATTGCCGCCTATTTCACCTATACGGCTCTTGCCAGCTTCGCCTTTCCCATCCGCGCCGATGTCCGGCTGACCATCTTCCTGGTCAACACCACCATCATCGCGGCGATGGCCTTCCTGGCCTTTGCCGCGCAACTCCGCGGGCGCCCGTATCTGCAAGCCCTGCGCGATTGGTATCCGCTGCCGATGATGCTGCTCGCCTATCGTGAGATGGGCTGGCTCGGCACGCTGCCGCGCCCCGGCTATGAGTACACCTGGATCCAGTGGGACCGCTTTCTGCTCTTCGACCTAGGGCTGCAACGCGTCATCGAATCGCTTGGCCCGCTGCTGCCATCCATCCTGGAAGTCAGCTACTCGCTGGTGTATGCCATCTCGCCCTTCTGTATGGTCTGGATCTATGCCAACCGCCGCCCAAAGAGCATGGAACCTTTCCTGGTCACCTTCCTCACGGGCATCTATCTCAGCTACGCACTGTTCCCGTTCTTCCCCTCAGAACCGCCGCGCACCATCTTTCCGGACCAGGATCTGCCCACCATCCTCACCCCATTCCGCCGCTTTAACTTAAGCCTGCTGGGCGGCTATGGCATTCACTTGAGTGTCTTCCCCAGCGCCCATTGTTCCGGCTCGATGGCCGCGGCCCTGGCCATGAAGGAGATCATGCCGCATCAGCCGTGGATCTGGCGGCCGTTGCTGATCCTGGCCATCAGCATCGCCATCGC
>JAEUQF010000056.1 GCA_016789745.1 Bryobacterales bacterium | reverse complement strand
GTACCGGTCGGCCGAGTATTACTCGCGGCCGATCAAGGGCAGTTGGGCGACGGAAGGCGGTGGCGCGCTGATTAACCAGGGCATCCATCAGGTGGACATGCTGCTGTACCTGATCGGGCGCGTGAAGGAAGTGTCGGGCGTGTGGCAGTTGGGCGCGCTGCACTCGATCGAAAGTGAAGACGTGGTGAACGCGATTCTGCGCTTCGCCAATGGTGCCACGGGTGTGATTCAGGCGTCGACGGCCTTCTGGCCGGGGTATCCGGAACGCATTGAAATCCATGGCACCAAGGGCACCGCCATTGTCACCGGCGACAAGCTGACCACCTGGGATGTGGAGAATGACTCGGGTCCCGAGGCTCCGGTGGCCAAGCAGACGATGTCGGGCGCGTCGGACCCGATGGCGATTCCGCTAACGCCGTTCGAGCGGCAGTTCACTGATTTCGCCGAAGCGATCAAGAACAACCGCAAGCCGCTGACGGCGGGTGAAGATGGCTACCGGGCGCTGGAACTGGTGGTGTCGATCTATAAGTCGTGCCGCGAGAACCGCAAGGTGGTCCTGGAAGACGAGGTCGTCTAGTTGGCTATGGCCTGGTCGATTCGCGTACCTGCGTCGAGTGCGAATCTCGGTCCGGGTTTCGACAGTTTGGGGCTAGCGATAGATGTGCCGCTGCTGTGCCGGTTTCGGGCGGCGGAGCGATTGCACATTCGGGTGAGGGGGCGCGATGCGGCGCTGATTCCGGAGACGGAGAGCAACCTGATCTGGCAGACGGCGCTGCGCGTAGGGCGCGAGTACAAACAGGAAACACTGCCGCCGATCGAGTTGGAAGTGGAGAACCACATTCCACTGGGCAAGGGGTTGGGTTCTTCGGCCGCGGCGCTGACGGCAGGAGTGGTGATTGCCGACAAGTTGCTGGGATTGGGCTGGAAGGCGCCGCGCATTCTGGATGAAGCGGCGCAGTTGGAGGGCCATCCGGACAACGTGGCGGCGGCGGTGATGGGCAGCATCGTGGCCAGCGCCATTGATGGGCACGGACAGACGCGGGCGGTGCGTCTGGAGCTGCCGGAGCATTTCGGGGTGGCGGTGGTAGTGCCGGACTTCGACTTGCCGACCAGTAAGGCACGGGCGGCTCTGCCGGACGGCTATTCGAAACGCGATACGGTGTTCAACGTGCAGCGGGCGGCGTTGCTGGTGGCGGCATTGGCAACCGGCAACAGCGCGGCGTTTCCCTTGGCGTTTGAAGACGCGCTGCATCAGCCCTATCGGGCGCGGCTGGTGGCGGGGTTGGAAGAGATTCTGAAGTTGAAGGCGCCGGGCCTGCTGGGGTGCACGCTTTCGGGCGCAGGGCCGTCGATTCTGGTGTTCTTCGAGCGCGGGCATGAGAGCGTCTGCGACTTGGTGTGCCAGATCTTCCGCATGCACGGCCATGAGAGCGAAGTGATGGACGCCGGGGTGGATCGGGCGGGACTGGTGATCCGCTCAATCGAGTCATGGCAGGCGCTGGAACCGCAGCCCGCGGACGCGTCCGGTATTTAGCTTCATTCCCGTCACCTTCCCGGCTTCGCGCAGGAACTCCACGTTCAGATTCGCCAGTGCAAAATATTCGCCGGCGATGTGGGCGAGGGCTCCCATGACGATTCCGTTCTGTTCGAAACGCAACTGGCCTTCGTCGAAGCGGAGGCGGATTTGCGCGTCCACTTCGGAGGAGGTGAAGGTGCCTTCGTAGTCCTTGGGGCTGGCGGGTGGGGCGGGATCGAGTTGGATGCGCTGGTAGCGGGCGGGCTTGTGGGATTCGGCTTCGACGCGCTGGAACGATGGCACGTCGCGGTCGCCATCGGCTTTGAACTGGAGTTCGAAGTCGAGCGGGGAGCCGGGGGCGGAGCGGAAACGAGTGGGGGTGAAGGCATGGAGGATGAACTGGAAGCCGGTGTAGTTGGCCGTCAGTTGATCGCCCTGGAGTTGGAGGTGGAGGATGTCGCCGGAGTCCTGGTCGCGGAAATGGCCGGTCTTGCGCTGCAGTTGCGCCGCGGGGATCTTGACGGCGGGCGGGTCTGGCAGGTTGAGGTAGAGGTTGGCGATCTGGCGGGTCATGCGTCCTGCGTCGACATCGCTGGTGTTGCAGAGGCAGGCGACGCCGAGGCGCTTGGAAGGGATCCAGAGAATGTCGGAGCGGTAGCCGCGGAGGCCGCCGGGATGCTGGACGATGTCGAGGCCCTTGAATTGGCGCAGCATGAGGCCGCGGCCGTATTCGGCCTGTTCGCCGGAGTTGAGTTTCGCGGGGGTCAGCATGGCCCTGATGGCGGCCGCATACGCGGGGGGCGGGCTGTCGAGCAGTTTGAGCCAGGTGAGGACGTCCTGGAGGGAACTGAAGACACCGCCGTCGCCGGCCAGGTCGAGCGTGGCGTTGTTGAGGCGATAGGTGCCTAGGGGGAGGGCCGGAGAGTGGCCTTGCGCGCGATTCGGGAGAATGGCGAAGCGGTCCGTGTAGTAGAGAGTGTCGGCCAGGCCGAGGGGGGCGAAAATCAGTTCGCGGGCAAGATCGGGAAACTGGCGTTGGGCGAGCGGGCGCGTGAGGTGTGCGAGTAGAAAATAGCCGGAATTACTGTATAAAAATTCACTTCCTGGCGGGAAATTCAGGCTGCTTTGGCGTTCAAGAAGGCGGAAGACCTGGGTCTCGTTCAAGGGGGTATCGTCGCCCGCTCCATTGATGGTCCAGAGACCGATGTAATCGCGAATGCCGCTGCTGTGTTCTAGAAGGTGGCGGACTGTGACCGGTTCGGTGTAGGCGGGGAGGCTGCGGAAGTGACGGCGGATGGAGGCGTCCAGGGAGAGGCGGCCTTGTTGCGCGAGTTGGAGGACGGTGAGGGCGGTAAATTCCTTGGATGTGGAGCCGAGGTAGAATCGGGAGCGAGGGGTAATGGGGACCTGGTATTCCAGGCTGGCCATGCCGTAACCCTTTTCGAGCAACACTTTACCGTCCTGAAGGATGCCGACCGCGCAGCCGGGAGAGCGGGTGGAGTTCCACTTTTCAAAGAGGGCGTCGGGGGAAGGTGGGGCGGCCGCCAGCAATGCGATGGCGAGGGCGGGCAGGAAAAGCATGAAGAGCCAGTATAGCGTTCAGGAAACAGGACTTGACGTTCACTTTTTCTTCGCCAATAATGGGGCCATGGCCCTTACACGCCGACAGAAAGAAGTATTGGACTTCATAGCCGGGTTTGTGGACAAAAACGGCTACTGCCCGAGTTATGAAGAGATTGCGACGGGCTTGGAGTTGGCGTCCCTGGCGACGGTGCACAAGCATATCCAGACGCTGGAGACAAAGCAGTACTTGAAGCGCGGTTTCAATCAAAGCCGCTCGCTGGAGCTATCGGCGAGCTACCTGAAGGAGTGGCGACGCGAGAATACCGCCAGTTCCGGCGTGCCGCCGGTGGAGGTGGAGGTGCAGGGGCGGATTGCCGCCGGAGCGCCCGTGGAGTCGTATTCGGCGAATGAGACGCTGAATTTCTCGGAATTGGTGAGTGACCGTGATCTGTATGCGCTGCAGGTGCGCGGGCAGTCGATGATCGAAGATCACATCTGTGACGGCGACTATGTGCTGATCGAACGGACGGCCAGTGTGCGGAATGGGGACATCGTGGTGGCCTTGGTGAAGGGGTCGGACACGACGCTCAAGCGCTTTTACAGGGAAGGCGATGGGAATGTGCGGTTGCAGCCGGCCAACTCAACGATGGAGCCGATCTTCGTTCCCAGCCAGGATGTCGAGGTGCAGGGGAAACTGCTGGCAGTGCTTCGCAAATATAGGTAGGGGCTGGAGTTAGTAGCCCCAGCGCCAGAGGTTCGCCCCGACCGTAAAGCCCGCGCCGACGGCGGCGAACAGAACCAGGTCGCCTTTCTGGAGTTTGCCTTCCTGAATGGCGTCCTGGGTGGCCAGGGGGATTGTGGCGGCGGTGGTGTTGCCGTACTTGTGGATACTGATCTGGACGCGGTCGCAGGGCATACCCAGGCGCTCGGCGGCGGCCGTGATGATACGACGGTTGGCCTGGTGGGGAATCATCATCTTCACATCATTGACGGAAAGGTTGTGTTTGGCGAGTAAATCTCGGCAAATTTCGTACATTTTCCGCACCGCGTATTTGAAGACTTGGCCGCCGTCCTGGTGAACATAGTGCTGGGCGGCATCAATGGTGGCGTGGGAGGCCGGGAGGCGGCTGCCGCCGGCGGGCATTTTGAGGAAGTCGCCGCCGGAGCCGTCGATTTCGTTTAAGAAGCCGACGAAGCCGGTGTCGTCTCCCTCCTCGGCGGGCTCCACCAGCATGGCGCCGGCTCCATCGCCGAACAGGACGCAGGTGGCGCGATCCTGGTAGTTGATGATGCGCGACATGGTGTCGGCGCCGATCACGAGCACACGCTTATGGGCGCCGGAACTGACCAGGTGAGCCGCGGTGGTCAGCCCGTAGACGAATCCAGAGCAGGCCGCAACGAGATCGAAGCCCCAGGCGCCCTTGGCGCCGATACGATCCTGCACCAGGCACGCGGTGGAGGGAAACAGCATATCCGGAGTGACGGTGCAGAGCAAAATGGCTTCGATGGTGTTGGCCTGTATGCCGCGGTGGGCCAAGGTGCGTTTCGCAGCCTCCACGGCGAGGTCGGAGGTGGCCATATCGGGCGGCGCGATGTGCCGCTGCTGGATGCCGGTGCGTTCCAGAATCCAGTCATTCGAAGTTTCTACTATCTTCTCCAGGTCGAAGTTGGTCAGTATCTGTTCGGGCGTGTAGCAACCCAAGGCAGTGATCTTGGCTCTAGGCAACGTGTTCTCCTACAGAGGCGGGGGGCTGGTTGTCAGCATCCGCCGTCTGCTCATTCTCTCTATGGTACATTCGGAGGCGGTGCCGGGGGAGCAGAATGCGACAGGCAGTGTGGAACCGGCGTTTGCCCGGGCCTTTGCGGAATGCCGGCCGCGGACGGCGCTAGCGGGGGTAATGGTCGAGTTCTGCGAGTTTGCCGCGGCGACGAGCTATGTCTCGCTGCGGGATGGCGTGCTGCGGATTAGGCTGTGCGACGTGCTGCGCCATGCGCCGGAGGCTGTCTGGCATGCGCTGGGGCATGTGCTGGTGAGCAAGCTGTTCAGGCGCCCTGTGCCGCGGCGGTTCGCGGACCGGTACCGGCGTTACCTGAACCGGCAGGACGTTCAGGCGTTGCTGGAACGAGTGCGGCAGGAGCGCGGCCGAAAACGGGTGCTCGCGCCCGGAGGGGTGGTCTTCGACCTGGTGGAGCGATTCGAGCGGCTAAACCGGGAGTACTTCCACGGATTGATGGCACGGCCGGACTTGGGGTGGAGCGTAACGGGAGGGCGGTGGGAGCTAGGCCACTACGACCGGAGCCATCATACGATTGTGCTGAACCGGATGCTGGACCACGAATCTGTGCCGGCATACGTCGTGGATTACGTGCTGTATCACGAAATGCTGCACTTGGTGTTCCCGGTGGAACGGAAGGGGGGGCGCCGGTGCGTCCATCCGGAGGAATTTCGGGCGAGAGAGCGAGAGTTTGCGCGCTACGGCGATGCGGAAGCTTGGATCAAGTCGGAGTTTGGCGAGCTAGTGGCGGCGCAACGGCGGCAGATCAAGCAGCCGTTGCGTTCGAGATAGCGGGCTGTAGGGATGCGATCTGCTGGCGGAGCGCCTCGACGGTGCGCACGATATCGCCAGTCGCGGTTGGACGGACGCCGAAGCCGAACAGAACCAGTCGCAACCGCACCTGGAACATACGGTAGGAGAACAGGATCCGCTGCTCGAGGAGCAGGCGGGCCAGTTCAGGCCGGTCCTGGCCGGAGGTTAAGCTGAGCAGGCGTAAGGCGAGATGCAGCCGGTGGAACTCCGTCTCGACCTGGGCGAGGTAACCCTTGAAGACCTCGACGCGACGGGCGCGCAGCCGTTGCCCGAGCTCTGGGCTATACCCGGGGAGGGCTGCGAGGTAGGCGAAGTCGTCCTCTCGCAATAACCGCTCCATAGGCCGCAGGTTGACCGGGCGTCTTGCCTGGAACGGGGACCCGAGGTTGGCTGGTGTAGCACGCAGCAAGCGGGACAGCAGCAAAGCAAAGAGTCCTGCCAAGCAAACCACGATGGCGGAGGGGAGCCAGACGGGCAACTGTGACATCATGACCTTGTCAGAAGCATAACGGATGCGGGCATCGATTGCAATGAAAATTGCTTCAGATTATTCCCATATTTCCGCGACAAAGAAGTCCTATTCCCGTGCCGAACGCGTCAGGGCCTTATTAACCTGCTCCAGTTGCCGGATCAGTTTCTCTTCATCGGCGCGGTTCCATTGATGTCCGATCACCTGCAGGACGGCCTCGCCGGAGGGCCGGAGCCGCAGTAGCCAGAGGAAAAGGCAAATTGACCCGACCACGCTTATGGCGATGTTGTAGGACTTCGAAACATAGGTCGAGCTGAGGTTTCGAACCAGAACCACGGATGCCTTGGCCAGGAAATAGACGCCGAATAGGATGCTGTGGGTGACGACGTTGCGGGGGAGACTAACGGGGTACCAGGCGAGAAACAGGCTCATCAGCAGAATCAGCACGGCCATACCGGACAGCACGCCCCGGTCCGCGATAAGGACGTAGTCCAGGGCGAGATTCTGGCTCTTGCTGGCCGCGTCCGGCTTGAGCGAGGCGGTAGCAACGAGAAGCGAAGTGCCCAAAGCCGCGAGGGTTACCCAGCGGGAAACTGACTGGATCCCCGGATACCGCTCGAAAAGGAGGCTGTATATCTCCAGTGTTATCAGTACGTACAGGACGAGGTTTATTGCTTCTGTCGTGATAAAAAACACGGAGTAGGACTTGCGGCTTAACGGGACAATGTTCACCACGAGCAGGCGCACTAAGGCGAAGACCAGGAAGCAGAAGAAGTACCAGTAGCGGCTCCACAGGCGTCCCTGCAAAAGGCGGATCACAACTCCCACGGTCAAAAATGTGGAAATGAAGACGAGGGCCGAGTTGAACCGGAAGATGTATTCACTCATGGCACTCTGGCCGCGGTAGTTGGAAACGCGCTGAGCCCAACCGCACTGCGTGCCCGCGAAGCTGCTGCCTCGACCTTCATTGGGTAAACGCCCTGAAATATCGAGTGTAACATCGTGCGCGGGAGCCGGCGCCCGCGCACGATGGGACCACAAAGCAAGGGTCTTGGAGCCCGAACGGTGTACGGCCGAACCAGCCCGGAGGGATCTCTACGTGCCAAGTTCGCGCCGAAGGATCGCTAGTCGTTAGCGGGCGGGCGGGTTTGGTGGCTCGGTGTCGCAGTTTTCCGGCGAGCAGTCGGGGATGGGGATGTCGATAGCGTTGACGCTGGAGGTGAAGGTGGCGAGGGCCAGAAGTGCAATCAGGACAAGGCGTTTCATGGTTCGATAGGCTCCTTGAGAGAGAAAGTTCA
>JAEUQF010000054.1 GCA_016789745.1 Bryobacterales bacterium | reverse complement strand
ACCTGCGCGACCTCCGCGTCGATGCCGTTCGCCGCGCCGTCTTCCTCATGGAACAGACGCCCTACCTGTTCCCCACCACGGTTCGCGAGAACATCGCCTACGCCCGCCCCGACGCCACCCGCGAACAGATCGAAGAGGCCGCGCGCGCCGCCGCCATCCACGACCGCATTCTGGCGCTTCCGGAGGGTTACGATACGGTGCTGGCCGAACGTGGCCAAACGTTGTCTGCAGGCGAACGCCAGCGCGTCGCCCTCGCCCGTGCCTTGCTCGCCAACCCGGCCGTCCTTATCTTGGATGAGCCCACCTCCTCGCTCGATGAGGCCAACGAAACCGCCATCGCCGACACCCTTGCCACCGCGCTTCGGGGCCGCACCGCCATCCTCATCACGCATCGCCCCGGACTTGCGCGTATCGCGCAGCAGACTATCCTCCTGGGCGAATCGGGGAAAGGCATGGTCGCCTGAATGTCCGCTCCCGTGGTGGAAGTCCGCGGCGACGGCATCGCCGCCTATTGCTGCACCCACCTGCTGCGCAAGGCTGGCATCCCGGTGCGACTGGTGCGCCCGGAACGGCCGCGAGTGCCCGCCATCCTCATTAGCGAAGCGGCACTCCACCTGCTGCGCGATATCTTCGACAGCCCATCGTTGCTCGCCAATAGCTTCCTCATCCGCCAGCGCATCGTCGCCTGGGCCGCCGGGCAGGGCGTGTCCCGCATGGACCATCGCGGCTACGTCACCTCCGAACAGGAATTGCTCGCCAGCCTGCTGCCCGATGGGGAGACGTGTTCGGCCAAGCCCGACTTCCTCATCTACAGCAGCAACCCGCTGCCCGCCGGTGTGAACCAGCAGCATTTGGGCAGCCGGGCCGCCATCGCCTGGCGCGCCGCCCTTCGCCATGGCTGTCCCCCGGCCGCCTGCATGACGGAGTCACTGCCCGCAGGCTGGCTGTTCCTGTTGCCCGATGGAGCGCACTCGGCGTGGCTGCTGGCCGTCGGCGATGCGGCCGGGCGCCCCCTTGGGACCAGCGAACTCATCGCTCCCTATATCGAAACGCTTTCCGAGGCATCCTCGCCATTCCCCTCCCACCCACGCATCGCCACACAACTCGCCGGCCCGGGCTGGCTCGCCTGTGGTTCCGCCGCCATGTCGTTCGATCCCATCTGCGGCGATGGCACCGCGCTGGCCGTCCGTACCGCCATCCTTGCGGCCGCCGTTATACGAGCCCACCTCGATGGTCACGATCCTGCCTCGCTCCGCCAGCACTACGAATCCCGAGTCCGCGCCGGCTTCCAACGCCATGTCGATCTCTGCCGCCAGTTTTATCGCCACGGCTTTGGCGGCCCCTGGTGGGAGGACGAACTGGCCGCACTCGACGCTTTCACCCCTGGCACTCCGGAACCATTCCGCTACCGCCTGCGCGACCTCACGCTCGAAGCTGTGTCCGACTGAAAGATGCAATTGTTATTGACCGCCTCCCTCCTTACGCTGTAACATCAAAAAACAAGTTTTTCCCGTCTGATTTTCGAGAGTCAGTTCCTCTCACCCTTGAGCAATTAACGCTCGTCCTCCCGTCGGACACGGTTCGCCAGTTAGCTGGACAACGACGTCCTTAAGCCTCGCGCTTCACTTTCCCGTTACATCTGGGCTGTTGCCAATCACATTTTGCTTAGGGGGGATCTCGTGTATCGAGCCAACTCTTCTGTAGCCGCTCGCCGTCTGGGTGAAGGCGTTCGCGGCGCTGTCCGTACTCATTGCTTATCCCTACTGTGCGCGGCTGTTCTGCTCGCGAACCTGGGTACTGTTGCCTTCGCGCAATCTACTTTCGGCTCCTTCGTCGGCAGTGTGCGCGATGGTTCGGGCGCCGCGGTCGCCGGTGCCTCCGTCACGGTTACCAACAGCGGCACCAATACCACACGCTCCGTGCTTACCGATTCCGATGGGAATTACACTCTCGTCAATATGGATGCCGGTAAGTACCAGATCCGCATCCAGGCGCCGGGCTTCGGCATCTTCCAGACCAACGAACTGGAACTGCTCTCCCGCCAGACCCTGCGCGTCGATGCCAGCCTCTCGGTAGCCACGCAGGTGGAAAGTGTCAACGTCACCGCCGGCACCGACGCCGTTATTACCACCGAGTTAGGCGGCATTGCGGAAACCAAGACCGGCCGTGAACTTCTCGACTTGCCCGTGGCCATCGGCTCTCGCGGTCTCGGTTCCACCAGCGCCTTCTCCACGCTCACCACACAGGCCGGCGTGCAGACCGACAATAACGGCGCCATCTCGGTGGCCGGTGCCAAGCCGAGCATGCTCTCGGTCACCATCGACGGCATCAGCACCATGAGCGTTCGGAACAATGCTCCCGTCGCGGAACTGTTCCCGTCCTTCGGCGCCATCGGCGAAATCCGCGTGAGTGAAATCAACAACGCCGCGGAATTTGGCGGTGTCAGTGACATCACCACTGTCACCAAAGGCGGCACCAACTCCCTGCACGGCGGCATTTTCGAGAACCTGCAGAACACCTCGATGAACGCCCGCAATCCCTTCAGCGCGACCAAAACCCGTACGCAGATGAATAACTTCGGCGTGTTTGTGGGCGGGCCTGTGGTGCTGCCGAAGCTCTATAACGGCAAGGACCGCACCTTCTTCTTCACCAGCTATGAGGGACTCACGCTCCCCCGCCAAACCTTTATCAACCACAGCGTGCCATCGCTGGCGTTACGCAATGGCGACCTCAACGCGTTCTCCGGAACCATCCTCGATCCGGGTAACGGGCAGCCGCTCCCCAACAAACAGGTGCCTGCCAGCCGTATCTCTCCGGTCGCCTCGGCTGCACTACGTCATCTGTTCCCCGTGCCGAATGCCGGCGCACCCAACGCCATCGCGAATAACTTCTCTACTAACTTCTCCACTCCCATCACCAGCCACCAGGGCGACTTCCGCGTCGATCAGAATATCTCCTCAGCCCATACCATGTTCGTTCGTGGCACCTACAAGGATCGCCAGGTGGACAACCCGCCCGTCGCCAGCGGTACTGTGCTTGCCGGCGCCACCCGCCAGCCCGAGATCGTCTACGCCCTCGTCGCTGCCTATAATGCCGTGCTCAGCACTTCGGTCGTGAATGAACTGCGCCTCGGCTTCAGCGGCCAGCGCATCTTCACCACCACCGATGCCGATGCCAGAGCGCTTGTCGAAGCCGTTGGCGTCCAACTCCCCAATCCCCCCAGCGGCAATACCTCCCCCACTTTCACCATTAACGGCTTCCAGCCCACTAACTCCACAGCCTCCTCGGTGAACCGCAGCCGCACCATCCAACTCATGGATAACATCACCATCAGCCGCCGCGGCCATACCTACAAAGTGGGTGGCGACGTCCGCCGCCTCACCGCTTACTTCAGCAACGTCTTTGCCGCCGGACGTGCCGGACAGTATACCTTCAACGGCTCGATCTCCAACCCCATCGTCGGTAATCCCTATGCCGCCTTCCTGTTTGGCATCCCCGACCGCACCCAGGTGAGCATTGTCAATGAGCCCGACTCCAACGGCGTCGGCACCCACTATGCCTTCTTCGCCCAGGACGACTGGAAGGTCACACCGAAGCTCAACATCAACTACGGCATGCGCTGGGAATACCATCCGCCGTTCACCGACCGGCTGGATAACATCGCCGTCTTCCTGCCCGATTACTACGCCGTCATCAATGGCGTTGGGGTGCGGGGCGCGGTGGCTGTACCCGATGCCGGCCAGCGGCTGACCAACAGCGTGTTCGCCGCCTCCATTCTGCCCACTCCCATCCTGCCTGCCAGCCAGGTCGGCCTTGGGCCCCAACTCCACCGCTCCCAGAAAACCAGCTTCGGCCCGCGCATCGGCTTCGCCTGGCGCCCATCCTCCGACGGCAAAACGGTTATCCGCGGCGGCTACGGGCGCTTTATTGAAGCCATGCTCGGCACGCTCACCAGCGCCGGCTGGGCCGTCTCGGCCAGTTCCGTCGGCAGCTACACCAACTCGCTGGTGAGCGGCGTGCCGCAGCTCACCATGGCCCGCCCCTTCCCCGCCAACCTTGCCCAGCCCGGCATCCAGACCTTCCAGCTATCCGCCGACGTAAACTACCGCGACCCCTACGTGCAGCAGTGGAGCCTTACGGTCGAACGCGACATCGGCAAGGGCATCGGCCTGCGCGCTTCTTACGATGGCAACAAAGGCAGCAATCTCGGCTATACCAAGAACTTGGCCCAGGTGCCCGCCAACACCGTCGGCTTTGCCGCTGCCCGCTCCAGTTCCCCGTTTCCGCTCTGGAATGGCATCTCGCAGGAAACCACCGGCGCCCGCAGCAACTACAACGCCTTTACGTTCGCAGCCAATAAGCGCATGTCCAACGGCCTGCAGTTCACCACCAACTACACCTTCCTGAAGAACCTTTCCAATGGCCAGGGCTTCAACCCCACGGCCTATGCCACGCAGGCCGGCGGCGTCAGCACCGACAGCTACAACATCGACCTCGATTACGGCAACGTCGCCTTCAGCCGCCGTCACCGCTTCCTTAGCACCTTCCTCTACGAACTGCCATTCGGCTCCAAGGGCATGCTGCTGAAGACCACCAATAAAGCGGCAAACGCCCTCATCGGCGGCTGGCAGTTGTCCGGTGTCTTCGTCGCGCAGACCGGCCCGTTCCTCACTGTCATCGCCCCCGGCGCCGATCCGGCCGGCAATAACTTCCCCAACGTCACCGGCAACGGCCGCGCCGATATCATCTCCGGCGTCTCCGTGGTACCGGAGAACCAGAGCATCACCAACTGGATCAATAAAGCCGCCTTCGCCATCCCCCGCAATAACATTGGCCGCCCGGCCAGCTCCCCGGTCGGCTCGGTGGTGGGGCCCGGCACCCAGGCGCTTTCGCTCTCTCTGTTCAAGTCGATGCCCATCACCGAACGCATGAGCTTCCAGATCGGGGCCGCCGCGTCCAATGCTCTGAATCACCCCAACTACGCGCCGCCCAATCTCAACTACAACACCGCCCCCTTCGGCACCATCACCAACGTGCAGGTGCAGGAGGCCGGCGGCCCCCGCTCGGTGCAGTTGACCGCGCGTATCTCGTTTTAAGCAGCAGCCAATCTTCGCTTCTATCTGAGGGATTATGCACTGTCTGGGATCTACTGTTCGTACCGCTCTCCTGCTCGGCGCCGCTGTCGGCCTAGCGTTTCCCCAATCGGCTCCGCCGGGTATCCCGATTGACGACCAACTCACCATCCGCAAATGCGGCGGCTGCCACCAGCGCGACTCCAAAGGTATGATGCGCCGGCTCTCCTACATGCGCACCAGCCCCGAGGTCTGGGAACAGGCCATCAAACGCATGATCCGCCTTAACGGGCTGGCCATCACGCCCGACGAAACCCGCGCCGTGCTGCGCTATCTCAGCAGCAACAACGGATTGGCGCCGGAAGAGATGAAGCCCGGCTTCTGGGAAGTGGAGCATCGCACCATCGGCTACCAGGATGACTACACGCCCAGCCCTGTGTTGCAGAAGACGTGCAATGCCTGCCACAACATCGGCCGTGTGCTGGCGCAGCGCCGCACCCGTGACGACTACGAAAAGCTCGTCTCCATGCACATCGGCCTGTTCCCCGGTTCCGCCAATACCTTCCGCCCACAACCGGCAAAACCCGGCAGCGCCGTAACGGCGCCCGCCACCCCGCGTGCCACCCCCGTCGCCGGTATCGCCATGGAGTATCCGCGCGTGCCCGCCGCACCGGCTTCCAATAAGTACCCGGTGGATCTTGCCTTGGACTACTTGGCCAAGCATCAGCCACTCATCACCCCCGAGTGGACCGCCTGGCGCGCCGCCATGCGTCCGGCGAAACTGGCCGGCACCTGGCTGCTCAGCGGCTATCAACCCGGCCTGGGCAAGCTCTATGGCACCGTCACCGTCGCTCCCGGCGCCGGCGAAGATCAGTTCGTCACCACGACCGCGTTCACCTATGTCGACTCCGGCAAATCCGTGAAGTCCACCGGAAAGGGTATTGTCTACACCGGCTACAACTGGCGCGGCCGCGTGGGTTCCTCCACCGCCCCCGTCATTACGTCCACCGTCGTTCCCACCGAATGGCGCGAAGCCATGATGCTGTCCCGCGACGGCAACACCATGGAAGGGCGCTGGTTCTGGAGCGGCTTCGGCGAACTCGGCATCGATGTCAAACTCACCCGCGCCGGCTCAGAACCGCTCGTCACCGGCACCGACATCAACGCCATCAAGGCCGGCGCGAAAGCCACTGTGAAGCTCTACGGCGCCAACTTCCCGGCTACCCTCAAGCCCGCCGACATCGACATGGGCCGCGGCGTCACCGTCACCAAAGTGAGCGCTGTTACCCCAGCGCTGGTCACCGTCGAGATCGAGGCCGCCGCCAACAGCCCCGTGGGCCTGCGCGACGTCGCCATCGGCCGTTCCACTGCTCCCGAATCCTATGCGGTCTACGACAAGGTTGCCTACATCGAAGTCTCCCCGGAAGCCAACGTCTCCCGCCTGGGCGGCGTGAAGTACCCGAAGGAGTACGCACAGTTTGAAGCCATCGCCTGGGCCGCCGGCCTCGACGGCAAGATGCAGACCGAAGACGACGTCTACCTCGGCGCGGTGCCCGCCCGCTGGGGCATGGAAGAGTTCGTCTCCACGCCCGATGATGACGACACCAAGTACGTCGGCAGCCTGGATGACAAGGGCTTCTTTACCCCCAGCGTCGAAGGCATGAATCCGAAGCGCAAGAAGCAGGAGAACAACCAGCCCTTTAATAACTTCGGCGACGTCTGGATCACGGCCTTCTACAAAACGCCGGAGGGCGCGGAGTTGAAAGCCCGCTCCTATCTGGTCGTCACCATCCCCAACTACACGCTCTACGACCAGCCGGAGGTGACGCAGTGACCGCCGTTGCAGAAGCCATCGCCGCTCCTTACCGCATCGGCGAACATCACGCCTTCTACGCCGCCGGCCGCGAGTTCCTCTACCTGGTTCCCAGCGGCGCCATCTTCGGACTGGAGGGCCTATCAAAGACCATCGTCGATCTGCTGCGCCACGAGGCTCTGCCGCGAGAGGCCATTCGCAGCCGCCTGGCCGGTCTGCATCCCGCGGCCGAAGTAGAAGCGGTCATCGAGGAACTCGAGTTCTGTGATGTCATCATCAACGGAGAGAGCCGGGAGAAATTCCCGGCCCTGCCCGAGCCCGAGTTCCCCATCCAGCGCATCGTCCTCAATACCACCAACCAGTGCAACCTCGCCTGCGGCTATTGCTACGAATACAGCGATGACAAGATCGCCGAATCGGCCGGCAAGCCCAAGTACATGAGCACCGAAGTCGCACAGGCAGCCATCGACACGCTCTTCAAAGAGGCCGCCGGTCGCCCGCTGCTGCACGTCACCTTCTTCGGCGGTGAAACGCTGCTCAACTTCCCATTGATGAAGTGGGCCGTCGAGTACGCCAATAAGAAGGCCCGCGAGTCCGGCAAGCAGGTGGACTACAGCCTCACCACCAACGCCACGCTCCTCACCGAAGAGATCGTCGATTTCCTCGCCGCCAACCGCATCGGCGTCACCGTCAGCATTGATGGCGACAAGGAGTTGCACGACCGCATGCGTGTCTTTCACTCCGGCAAGGGCAGCTACGACGTGATCGCCCCACGCATCAAGATGCTGCTGGCCCGCCACAAGACCAACTCCATCGGCGCCCGCGTTACCTTATCCAGCGGCGTGCGTGACGTCCGTCGCATATACGATCACCTGACCAAGGAACTTGGTTTCCAGGGCGTCGGTTTCTCGCCCGCCACCGCCAATCCCGACCGCCTCTATCACATCGGTGGGCAGAAGATGGACGACGTCTTCGATGCTTTCTCCGAACTCGCCTGGGAATACCGCGACTTCGCCCTCAAAGGCGGCCAGCACTACTTCACCAACGTAAATGACTCCATCAAGGAGCTGCATCAAGGCATCAGCAAAGCCTACACCTGCGGCGCCGGACTCGGTCTGCTGGGTGTCAGCACCTCCGGCGGCATCGCCGCCTGCCATCGCTTCGCCGATTCGCCCGTCGCCCAGATGGGCAACGTTCTCGATGGCGGTGTCGACCACGGCGCCCGCCGCCAGTTCCTGGAAAACCACCACATTGGCGCCCGCCCCGATTGCCACTCCTGCTGGGTGCGGCCGGTGTGCGCCGGCGGCTGCTACCACGAATCGTTCATCCATCACGGCCAGACTGCCGCGTCCACCCTCAACCAGTGCGACCGCGTCCGCAATTGGATCGATCTCTGCCTTCGCATCTACGGCGAGATCGCCGTGCACAACCCCCAGTTTCTGCAGCGCTTCGACGAAAACTGACACAACGAAAAGGAAGAACCTCCCATGAACTCTCTGCACGCTCTGAACCGTAAAGCCAAACGGTTTGCCCAGGACCGCCAGGCCGCGCTCCACGACGTGGAAGCGCTCCAGGACAAAAAGCACAAGGCCAAGCAGCAGGGCCGCGTCTACTACCCGCTTGGCTGCACGCTGCACTTCAGCCCCGGCTGGGAAGTGGATGTCTCCGGCGGTACCGCCGGTCTCTGTCAGCCCGTCGAGCGCGACCTGTTCGATTGCTACCTTGGCTGCGCCTGGCCCGCACAGGTGCCCGACCACGTCAGCAACAACCCGGACTGGACCTCCAAGTGCTCCGCCGCCGCCAACGACTGGCGCCAGGTGGACGTCATCTATCCGTAAAGGACGCGGAGAACAAAACATGAGCATTCTGTTTCGCTCAGCCCTTCCGGTGCTGGCGGCGCTCTCGCTCCACGCCGAGACCGCCGCCAGCCTCAAAGGCTTCATGTATGTTGGCACGCTGGATTACAAACTCCTGGTGATCAATGAGCGCTCCGCCGATATAGTCGGCGAGATCCCCGTGGGCGGCATTCCGCGCACCGTCGCGCTGTCGCCAGATAAGACCCTGCTGCACCTGGTTACCACCAAGATGCAGATGGAGACCGTCGATCTGGCCGCACGCAAGGTGATCAGCAGTTTCCCGCTATCGGACGGCCGCAGCACGCCCCGCATGCCGCGCGGGGCCGGCGGCCGCGCCTTCTCCGGCCTCGCCGTGCATCCTTCCGGCCGCTATATCTACACCACGATTTCGCTCACCGTGAAGGAGCTCGATCACTTCCGCGTAGACCCGCCCCAGTTCGTCCAAATCGATCTGCAGGAGAAACGCATCGCCAAGGTGATGCCGTTCCCCAAAGGCTACGACCAGGGCTTTGGCTTCGGGGCCAGCTATCGCATCTCGCCCGACGGCAAACTCCTCTACGTCTTCGATGACGACATCATCGTCATGGAACTCGATACCCTGAAGGAAGTGGAACGCATCCCGCTTTCGCGTCCGGAGTATCCTGGCGCATCGCCTCACCGCCTTACCGCCAGTGACGATCCCAACGACGCGCCCGGCGAGGTCACCAGCGTCTTCACCTCCGTCGACCCCATCGTTCACAAGGAAACGCTCGGCATGGCCAAGATTGACCTCACTACCCGCAAGGTCAACTACCAGGCCATCGGCCCCGCCTTTCCCATGGTCGGCTTCGCCCTCACGCCTGACCGCAAGCTGGGCTACTCGCTCATGATCAACAAAACCGGCGCCAACCGCGAGGCCGAGTTCTGGGTCTGGGACATCGCCAGCCAGCGCGTCATCCGTAAGGCGCCCGTTCCGGCGCGCATCAGCTTCCGCCTTGGCATGAGCAGCGATGGAGGCATGCTGTATCTGTATGGCGCCGGCTCCACCATCGAGTTCTTCGATACCGCTACCCTGCAATCGAAGAAGCTCCTCTCGCTCAACAAGGACACCACCACGAATCTCATCGTGATGGCGGGCCGCTAACCGGAATGACCGAATCCCCTTTCGCTCACGCGAGCGGCCGTGGCGTCAGGGTGGCTGTTATCGACAGTGGAGTCAACGCCGCTCATCCTCATATTTCCGCGGTCGCGGGAGGCATCTCCATCGGTGCCGATGCTGTCCCTGACAGCGATTACACCGATGTTCTGGGACACGGAACTGCCGTCATGGCTGCCATCCAGGAGAAGGCCCCCGCGGCCGAATTTTTCGCCATCCGCGTTTTCCAAACCTCCCTCCGCACCAGCATCCTCCAGTTGACGGCCGCGCTCGAATGGGCCATCGCCCAACGGATGGATGTCATCAACCTCAGCCTGGGTACGCGCAATCCCGCGCATATCGAACGCTTCGCCCCGCTGCTCGAGCGTGCCGAAGCCGGGGGCTCTCTGGTCGTCTCCGCTTATGATGCCGATGGCGAGCCCTGCTATCCCGGCTCGCTGCCGGGCGTCATCGGTGTAGCCGTCGATGCCGCGCTCGATCGCGATACCTATCTGCCGGCGCAGCGCTCCGCGGGCTGGCTCTTCCGCACTGCCCCCTACCCGCGCCCCATCCCTGGTCTCCCCAGAGACCGCAACCTCAGCGGCATCAGCTTCTCTGTCGCCAATATGTCCGGCTTCGTTGCACGAGCCAGGGAGACGGCCGGCCCGGGAGCATCACCCCAAGCCGTCCGCGACGCGCTTCTCTCCCTTACTCCGAAGCAGCCGGCACCGTAAGGTACACCGCCAGAATCAGCTCACTGGCCCGCGTCGGTACATTCCCCGATTGGTAGTCCGGTGAATCGGCATGATACGGGAACTGTTTCGGGAATGCGCGGATGCCCCCAAACAGATAGCCCGCCAGCACGCGCTTGCCGCGCAGCGGACGCAGATCATAGATCTCGGCATCCGGCCGTACCCGCCGTAACTCCGGTGATGGCAGAAACACCGCGTTCGTCCCCACGTAGCCCGCCATCGGCTCGCCGCGCTCCACCAGTTCGACCATGCGCTCTTCACTCCGCACCACCGTCGTCATGCGGTCGATCCACTGCAGCCCGTCCATGTAGCGAGCCTCGCTCCTTTCCCCCACCCGCGGCGCCGGCTCATACATACCCTTCGCCGCATTCCACAGTGTTGCGCTGATGCCACCGAAGAACGTTGTCAACGTGCGCTTCGTATCGCCGTCAAAGAACACCGCCCGCGCACAGCTATAGGCGCTCATCTTCTGATCGAAGCCCTGCGCCACCTGCGGCGCCTGTTTCGCACTCCACACTAGCGGCTTGGTGAACCCTCCCTGGTCGTGGGTGAAAACCCCGCCCCAGGCCATCGCCCCCAACACCGACCCGCCCTCCAGCAGCACGTGTGTCGCGTTCAAATCCCGCCGCCGGAACTCCGCGTCGCGATAGCTCTCCAACAGCTTCACGTCCAGCTTCCCACCGGCCCCCTCCACAAACCGCAGCTTGCGGATCTCGCTGGTGTACTGCTGCCAGGAACTGCCCGTGTTGCGCTCGCTGTTGCCCTGAAAATCCAGATAGCTGCCCATGAACACATGCCCGCCCACCAGGTAGAACAGCCCATCGTCCAGACGCAGCAACTCGCCGCCGGTCACCTGCACGTGCGGGCTCTCCACATAGCGGATGCGCGCCGCCTTCAAGTCGCCCTGACCCATCACCGCCTTCACCAGCGACGGCACATGCACGGCCGACAGGATGGGATAGGTCACCCACTTGCCCTTCGCGTCGATGCCATACCCACCCGCCACGTACAGCGTCTCCCCATCCTGGGCGGCCTGCAGGTTCGCCGACATCCACTGGTCCTTGACAGCCTCTAAACCCGCCGGCAGATCGGCCACCGGCAGGCTGTACGTGCGTGCCGGGCCATCGCCCGCCGGATCCACCACCCAGATTCGTTGATTCGCCGTAGCGCGCGGAAAGTCCGCCTCTTTTCCGCCCACACCGTGATAGCCGCCGATGCGGCCCGCCAGGAAGAGCCACTTGCCTTCCCACTCCGCCCAGACAAACGAGTGCAGCCGCGGCGCGCCCGGGAAACGGCTGCTCACATCCTCTTTCGCCTCGATCTGATAAACACTCGCCCCCTGCCGCGACGCGTCCGCCTCAGCGGCCGGCAGCGTCGCACTGATCGCAGTCATCCAAACCACGCAGATGAAATTATTCATGCGGACACACGTCTCCTTCGATAAGGTTTCGTTCTTTCGCTTTACGTGAAGGGGAAGAAGGACCGGACGAAGGTCACGCCGCGGCTGGGCGAGTTCAACACAACGAGAGTGTTATGAGTCTAGCGCGAGCCAACGTCGTGTGGCAACCAATTCCTGGTGGCCAAGCGGTTGCCAGCCGGTTCGGCATGATACACTTTCAGCCGGCAGGTGAACCGCGCTGATGAGATCCCTTCTCGTGCTCTTGGCAGGATTGGCGTTGGCGGCGCAGTCCCCGCGCCCCAAGCCCTTCGGCGTAGGCTTCGTACCCAAGCCCGCGGGCCAGGGGGACGTCACCGAAGACATGCTCTTCCGGTTCGTCGGGGAGATCCCGCAGGTCGATCGCATGTTTGTAATCAATGACAGTGTTCATCTGCTTCAGACGCTAGTGAGCTTGAAGAATGCGGGACGGCCAATCGATGTGCTGGTGCTCGCTGGCCACGGGTCGCGCGAGACTCCAGCCATTACCTGGAACAACGACGAGCAACTTCCCAAGGAACTCGACTTGGATTGGAATCGGCGTGAGAATGCGGCGGGAAAGGCTTTTCTTGCCGATCCGTCCAAGGTAGCCAGGTCTACAAGAGATTTCGTGCAGGGCGTTCGGAACACTGTTGCGCAAACCGACGAGCGCATCAGACTGATTCCGCAGTTATCCGGAGTAATGGCGCCGGGAGCGTCGATTCTGATGATCAACTGCTCGGCGGCGGCGTCCACAAAGGGGGTCTCCTGGGTGATGGAGATTGGCAATGTCCTGCTTGGTGATGCGGGCGGTCAGATTACGGCCTCCACCAACGACATCGTGCTGCGCGAAGTCAGCAACATCTACGCCCAGATCGGTCAGTATCTTGGCAATAACGGATTCAAGGAATGGGGAGCCCCTCTGATTCGCGGCAATTGGGTTACTTACGCCATCAGAGCGAGGAACCCAAGCGCCGCGGCTTCTGCCAAACCCGCGGCACCATCCGCACCCGTTAGGCCGCCATCCCCGAACAATAGGGGCTCTTTTGGATTGACCCGGGTGATTACCGGAACCGCGCCTCCACCCGCGGTAGGCAATGACGGCAGTGTCTTCGGCTCCATGACGGAAGACCGCTTCTCGGTGACCGCTGAGTGGAAAGGAGCCTACCAGGGGAAACTGACGGTCGAACACCACTATAAGCGCGGAAGTCTTCGGGAGACTTTGTACACAGGCGACGAAATCGAGCTTCAGATTGTCTCCCTCGCCTCGGAAAGCGGTCGGGATAAACACAACGTGGGATCCAGCGCTTCCTGGTACATCGAGGGAAGTGCCGAGGTTCTCGAACAGGGCAAGACGTTCGCCGGTAGAGCCAGTGACGGCAAGTTCTATCCAGCCTCCTCGAACCGCGTACGGTTTCGGGTCGGCAGCGGGGGTAGCATCAAGATCATGGCTGGCCACGTCGGACAACTCTGGGGCAGTTCCACCAACTGGAACCCCGTTACTTATATCTATGAGTTTCGGCAGCCGGCGACGCAGAAGCTCGGGGCCGTCCAATAGAGGGGCACGTAGCCGCTGCTAGCCGCGCTGTCAGATGAGCCGTGCGCGGCTATGCTGTTGCCAGCCACCGTCCAGTTGCCGCCAGATCGCCCGGCCCTAACTCATGTCCGCCCTCATGCCAGTGCTCTTCCACCTGCGCTCCGGCACCCTCGAATACCTTCCGCATCTCCGCCACATCGCCGGGGCTCGACATCGTGTCATAACGCCCCGCCGCCAGCAGCACCCGCACGCCCTCCAAACCCTGCGCCGCCTCCCCCGGCCACGGGTTCATCGGTCGCAGCAGCGCCGCCCCCGCCAGCACGCCTGGCTCGCGATACAGCAGGCTCGCCGCAATGTTCGCGCCATTCGAATAGCCCAGCGCGGTCACCTTGCCCGCATCGAAGCCATATTGCCCGGCCGCCTCGCGAACAAACTCCGCCAACTCCGTCGTGCGCAACCGCAGATCCTCCAGATCGAATACCCCCGGCCGCAGGCGCCGGAAGAATCGCGGCATCCCGTTCTCCAGCACCTTCCCGCGCGGGCTCAGCAGATGCGCCCGTGGCGCCAACTCCCGCCCAAGATCCAGCAAGTCCCGCTCATCGCCGCCCGTGCCATGCAGCAGCAGAAGCGTGTGCGGCCCCTCACCCTTCACAAACTGGTGTACGAACATCAGCGTCCTCCCTTCGGCAACGTCAACTTCGGCAGGCGCCCTTCCAGGTCCTCCCTCATCGGTTCCAGCCACTGCGGCAGAATCAGCTTCCCACCCAACGACTCCATCGCTTCATCGACCGTAAAGCCCGGCGGGTCCGTCGCAATCTCGAACAGCACCCCACCCGGCTCGCGCCAATAAATCGAATGGAAGTAAGTCCGGTCCATCACCGGACTCACATGGCTCCCATCCTTCATCAGACGGCCCTGCCAGTACAATTCGGTTTCATCATCGGCCACCCGCCACGCCACGTGATGCACCGCGCCCGCCGACACGCGCCCGCGCCCGGCCTGGTCATCCTGCACCACATCCACCATGCGACCCGCGCCGCCATCGCCAAACCGGAACCGCGCCCGCGTTCCTTCTCTCCCCACCTCGCCCAACTCCATCACCTCCGCCAGATGCTTTTCGGTTGCCCGCGCATCGGCTTCGGTCAACGTGACGCTGTGAACGCCCTGCAGCGCATACGCCGCCGGCACGGCACTCTCTCCCCATGCCTGATACCCGGGCACCGCGGCGGACTCGGCAATCGCCAACCGCAACCCATCGGAATCCTGGAACGCGAACACACGCTCGCCGAACCGCTCCGTCACCGCACCGGTGGCCACACCCGCCTGCTGCAAGCGCTCCTGCCAATACTCCAAGGACCCTGCCGGTGCGCTGAACACGATCTCCGTCGCCATTCCGGCTCCGTTCCGCCCGCGCATCGCCCCGGGCCACGGGAAGAACGTCAGAATCGTTCCCGGCGACCCTCTGCCATCGCCATAGTAAAGGTGATAGGTTCCCGGATCGTCATAGTTCACCGTCAGCTTCACCAGCCGCAGCCCCAGTACGCCCGCATAGAAGTCGAGGTTCGCCTGCGGCGCCCCGCTCATCGCCGTCACATGATGTATGCCTTGTATCGGTCTCATGTTGTTCTCCACGAGACCCATTCTGCGCTCTTCCGGCTCGCCGTTCTATCGCAATCCGGCCTTAGCTTTTGTCAGTTCGTGCGCTGGTACAGCGCCGTACAGCCGTACACGCCGCAGAAGGTGAACATCGGGCTGGGCAGGCCATCGGCCACCGCCTGGTACACCTTGTAGGCGTCATTCCCGGGCTCGCGGTTGCGTTCGTCGTTGTAATCGTGGAACAAGCAGAACCCGCCCGGCGCAATCACCTTCGGCAACTCCTGGCACACCTCCAGCACCGGCTGGTACGCGTGCGAGTGATCAATGAAGCTGAAGCCGAACTGACGTCCTTGGCGCGCCAGCTTCCGCACCACCCCCGCCGCATCCCCATGCCGGAACTCCCGCCCCGCCAGCAGCCCCTGGCTGGCCAACGTCAAGAACGTCTGCGCCAGCCGCAGCGGATTCAGGTCGACACTCACGATCCGCCGCTCCGGCTTTCCGCTGTTCCGCGTAGCCCGCGCCAGAATCGTCCCGCTCAACCCCTGGAAGATGCCGATCTCCAGAATGTCCCCCGCCGCGAAGTACGCCAGCTCGTAAATCTTCAACGCATCGGCCCTTCGCAGAAAGCCCGGGATGATCTTCGCGGAACCCGGCTTAGCCACCTGCACCAAAATGCCGTCCTGTAGCGGAGTCTCCGCCAGGCCGCGGTGGAAACTGTCGATGTACTCGCCCGGGAAAGGGAAGGTGGGCTGGAACTCCGGGAACCGCTCACCCAGCTCATCTAACTGCAGGAAGGTCTCCAGGTGTCGTTGCATGGCGACTCTCCATTCTCGCCGAAGCGCCGCTATCGGGCAACGTTAGCGTCCGCCGTACCTCGTACGCCATGCCTTCGGCGTCGCCCCGAAAGCCTTCCCGAACACCTTCGTGAAATGCGCCTGGCTGGGGAATCCCGTCGCGTACGCGACTTCCGCGATCGACAGCCCCGGGCTCTCCAACAACCGCCTGGCCTTGTCCAGGCGCCGTTGCAGCACATACTGATGCGGCGATTGTCCCGTGCTCTGCTTGAACTGCCGCGAAAAATGAAAAGGACTCGTGTGCACCAGCGCCGCCAACGCCGCCACGCTCAAATCCTCCTCCAGATGCTCCTGCACATGCCGCTGCACGCGCCGCAGCCGCTCCGCCGTCAGCCCACTGCCCTCGTCCTCGCCCTGCTCCACATAGCGGTCCAGGAACGACGCCACAAACGCCGCCGCCAGCGAATCGGCATACAGCGACCCAGTGGGACAACCCGCCTCGGCCTCCGCCTGAAACGCCCGCGCCATGTGAAACAACTGCGGATCGTCGCCATTGATCACCGCCCGCACCCGCAGTTCCCCGCGCGGCAGCCGCTCCGGAAGATACTGACGGCAGGTCTCCAGGTCGATGGCGAACAGCAGCAGATCCCGCTGGCCCTCCCAACGCACGTTGTAGGGTGCCCCCGCCGGCGTCACCGTCAGACTCCCCGTGCTGGCCGCGCCCTTATGCCAAGCCTCATCCGCCGCCGCCCGCACCTCGACCGCCTGCGGCCCACCCACATGCAGATCCAGACACGTATTCACCCGTGGTGCTGCCGCCATCTGCTCCGCCGTCACCCGGTGCTGCTCAAATACCAGCCCGCGAATCCCAATCGGATGCGATGACACCAGCGGTGCTTCACTAAACCCCGGCAGCCTGCCTCCCATCACCGCATCCCCCATCGCAGCAGGGCCGTCCGCTGCGCCGCCAACGCCCGCCGCTCCAACCCGTGCACCAGCCGCCGCAAGGGCGAATCATACACCCGCCACGCCAGCGCCTTCCATCCGCCGACCACCTGGAACCCCTTCCACGCCGTTCGTTCCAGAACTTCGAAATACGCGCGGTCCCACTCGGTGCCGCCCTGATACAGCCACGGCTTCAACCGCCCGCTAAAGTGCGCGATCCGCGCCTGCTCCGGACACCTCACACCCAGTGCATTCGTCACCCGCGGCTGCGCGTTCCACCCTGCCTCCAACTCCCGCCAATGCTCGTGCAACACATAGTTCAATGCGTCCTGGTCATACTGCCGCAACTCCCGGTAGTGCCGTTCGATATACGTCAACGCCCGCCGGCTCACCTCCTTCTCCCGCCAGCGTGCCAGGTCCACCACCATCACCCCGGCATTGAAGTACGGCGCATCCGCCGGGATCTCCTTTCGCACCGATGCCGGCAGCCCGTCCAGTGCCGACACGGTCGGAATAAACGGATCCACCGCCGCTCCCAGAACATGCTCGCCTAGATCTGCTTCAAACAATTCCGCAATGTCCGCCAGCACCAGGACGTCGGAATCCAACACTACCACCCGCCCCGCCCTATCCGGAAACTGGTCGTTCAGAAACAGCCGGGCATAGGTCAGCGCCGGCACGCGCCCCCACACCGGCAGCCGCTCCGCCTGGCCATAGTAGGGCTCCACGAACTCCCAGCGAGCCCCGCCCTCGCTCGCCCCCTTCCACGACTCCTCCACCGCGCGCCGAGAGTCCGCAGTCATGCCATCGTCAATCACGCGCAGCACCAGCGGCCGCCCGGACCGGTGCCGCTCCAACAGACTGCGCCCCATCACCGCCAGCGGCATCGCATAGCGTTCGTCGGCCATGGTGAGAACGTGGATCGTGGGGTCAGCGGTCACAGCACTGCCTCCAGGTGGTGAGCCACCCGCAGCGCGTTCGCCATCACCGTCAAGGCTGGATTCACACCCCCGCTGGTCGGGAAGAACGACGCATCCGTCACGTAGAGATTCTCCATCTCGTGAACGCGGTTGTAGCGGTCCAATACGCTGTTCTCCGGCCGCTCTCCAAACATCGCCGTCCCGCACACATGCCCGAGCGCCGGCAACTCCGACGTCCCAAACACCCGCACCGGCCCATACCGCGCAAACGCCCGCAGAATGCGCCTTCGCAGTTGCAGCCGGCGATTCTGATCCAGCGCCCCCAGCCGATACCGCAGATGTGGCCCCCGCGGCCCATCCATAACGCCGTTGTCCGCCGAGGGCTCATCGGCCAGAATGCCCGCCACAATCGGCGCCCGGGCAAACAGCCGCGCCACCGGCACTGCCGCCGGCCCCAGCATCTTCCACAAATTCCGTCCCGGCTTATTTCGCAAATACTCCAGCGTCGGCGCCATGCCGAACGCCTGCACGGTACCCAGCATCTGCCCCGGCATGGCGTAATAGTCGTTCAACGCCAGTTCCTTAGCCTCGCCCGCCTCCGCATGGCGCGGGCCCAACGCCAACACGAACAGGTCAATCGCATGGCGCATCAATCGCCGGCCCAATAGCCCCGAACGCTGCGCCAGGCCCGATCGGGCCAGCAGGCGTGGCGTCGCCAGCGCGCCCGCCGCCACCACGAACACCCGCGCCGCCACCCGCAAAGTCTCCCCGCGATGCTTCACCACCGCGGCCGTCACGTGCCCAGCCGATGCTTCCAGTCCGGCCACTTCCGCCTCCGCCAGCAGCCGCACTCTCCCGCCGGCGATCGCCGGCTCCAGACACACCGTCCGCGCGTCCCGCTTGCATCCCGCCTGCGCGCACAGATAGCTCTGGCACAGTCCGCAACCTGCCACGCGCCGGCACGCCACATGCTGCCGGTAAGGATGCAACCCGCGGCTCTCCAGGTGCCCGAACATCATCGCGTTGGCTTCTGACAACGGCACCCCCGGCGCCAGGCAACCTGCCTCCACCGCCCGCAACGGGTCCGGCGACCCCTGCACCTCATACAGCCGCTCCGCCTCGGCATACCACGGCGCCATCTCGTCGTAGCTCACCGGCCAGCCCTCGAAGTCGTGTCGGTACCGCCGTTCCAAAGCCATCCCATACAGGCTTGACGATCCGCCCGTCCCGCACCCCACAAACGGTACAAACAACTGCCCGCTGCCTTCGTTCGTGAACGTATCGGTGCAACGCCCGCCCGCCGCGGACAGCCGCCGCCGCTCGCTTTCCCCCGCCGTCTGATAGGCGGCGGTCGTCTCGGGAGGCATCCCCCGCAGGGTTTCGTCCCGCGACAGGTCCGCGCCCCTCTCGATCACCATAACCTGACACCCGGCCTTCGCCAGCGCATAAGCCAGCGTTGCGCCACCAGGCCCGGCACCAACCACCAGCACATCCCCCGCAGGCTTCTCTGTCGATTGCAAACGACTCCGAGGGTACCATAATCACTACATGCTGCTGGTTGTCAGTCTCGATTCGGAAAACGCCGATTGGTTGCAGGCCCACATGGCCTCCGGCACGCTGCCGAACTTGGCATCCCTGGCACGCTCCGGTACAATTCTGCCCGTCGACGCGGCGGCCCTCGCCGGTCTCGCCTACCCCACTCTGTACGGCGGCATCGGTCCCGCCCAGCATGGGCAGTATTTCCCCTTGCAGTGGAACCCGCGCGAGCAGCGCATCGTCGTTGCCTCTTTCTTCCCCTATCCGGAGACCATCCTCACCCGCATGGACAGGGCAGGGAAGCGCGTCGTCGTCCTCGATCCTCCGGAACTGGAACCGCTCGCGCTCCGTCATGGCTATGCTGTCTCTGGCCTGCAATTCCGCGCCCGCGTGCTGCTGCACGATTGGTCCTCCGATGCCCCCAGAACCGCCCGGCTCCTGCGCCCCATCGGCCCCTCCCCGCGCGCCGACGAGGTGTTCGGGGCCATCATCCCTTCTGATATGCGCCACCTGCGCCAGGCGCTACTCCAGGCGCCCGCCCGCCTCCAGTCTGCCGCCCTCGCCGCCCTCCAGGATCCCCCGGATTGCCTCTGGCTGAACTGCTGCGCCCTCCATCTGGCCGGCCACCAATTCTACGAACTGCCCTCCATCGGCGACCGCACCCTTCGCGCCGAACTCGAAGGGACCCGCCTGGATCTGGCCCGCGGCTATGACCGTATGCTGGGTGAGGTTCTGGCTGTATTGCCCGCCGGGGCCGCCATCCTCATCGCCTATGCCAAGGGCATGGGCAAGGTGCCCCACTGGGCCGACCTGTTGCCCCAAATGCTGCGCCGCGTTCTGGGCGAACAGGAGGCGAGGCCGCCAGTCAACTTCCTGCGTGTGGCACTCCCGCGCCCGCTTCGCCGCTGGCTGGCCGACCGCCTGTCCGACGATGCAGCCCTCCGCATGATGGCCAAGCTCTCCACCCCTCGCCTGGACTGGCAGCGTACCCGCGCCTTCTGCCTGCCTACCGACTACCCCGGCTTCATCCAGTTCAATGTCCACGGCCGCGAGCGCGACGGCCTCGTCAAACCCAGCGAATTGCCCGAACTCGAGCAGCAGATCCGCGACGGGCTCGCCACCTTTACCGATGAGCAGGGCCAGCCCTGTGTCGACCGTATCTTCCGTCCCGAAGAGATGTTCGGCACCGGTCCGCGCCTGGGCCAGCTCCCAGACCTGATCGTTCGCTGGCGGCGCGACTCCCCAGCTCCATCCAGCGGCGTTCGCTCCCCGCGCTTCGGCTCCATCCAGCGCACGGTCGAAACCGTGGGCCGTTCCGGCAATCACATCCCCGGCGCGTTCTCGATCCTCGCCGGCAACCGCCGGCCGGCCCCACCCGATGGCGTCATGCGGATGGAAGATATCTCCGCCACTATCCTCCACGGCGTAGGTATGGCGGTTCCTGAGCTGCCCGGCCGTCCGTTCTGGCAGTAATCGCCTTACTCAAACAGGCGCACCGTCATATCGGCACTGCCGGAGACCACCGCACCGCCCAGCCAACAGACCCCGCGCACCGTGCGCTCATGACCCTTCCAGACCTGGAGCACCTTCTTCGCCGCCACATCAATGAGATACACCAGGTTGTCATGGCCCGCGGCCGCCAGCTTCGTTCCATCCGCGGAGAATGCCAGTCCATTGGCATCCACGCCTTCGATTCGGCCGGACTCCTTGCCTGCCACGTCCAGCAGAACCACCGTGCTGTTCCCAAGCCCGGCCGCCACCAGGCCACCATCGGGCGCAATGGCCACGGACTTACAATTGGCCGGCTGAGCCGCCTTCCACGCCAGCTTCTTCGTGCCGAGGTTCTGCAAGTAGACGAAGCCTCCCGCTCCGCCAGCAGCCCACTTGCCATCGGTCGTGACGGCTGCGGCATCCAAAGCATCGGGAATGCGCTGCGGCGCGCCCTGCCCGGCTCCGCTCGCGGCATCCCAGGCGCGGATGTTCCCGTCCTTTGCCACCGATAGCAAGGTCTTGCCGTCGGCAGTGAACTGCACCGCGATCACCCCCGCCGTGTGCCCTTCCAACAGCTTCGGCGGCCCGCCCGCGGCGTCCGTCAGGCGGACTTTGTTGTACCGCTCGCCCGCCGCCGCGCGGTTGCCGTCGGAGCTTGCCGCCACCGACAACACGGCGTCGCCCGGTAACGCCGACTTCCTCTGGCGTTGCGCCATATCCCAAAGGACCATCGCCCCGTCATCGCCCCCCGATACCACGAGGCTCCCATCGACCGAGCAGGCAACAGCGTTGACATCGCGCGTGTGCCCCTTGAGAACAACCGGGTCAGCGAACACGCACGTCGCCAACGCCAGCGGCAACAACAAAGCAATCCGTCTCATACCCCTACAGGCGCAGCGGCGGCGATGGGTCTATCATGGCAAATGGTCTTTGCCCAAGAAGGTCTCCGATGACATACACCTGCCGCTCTCTGCTGTGGCTGATGCTAGCCGCCGTGCCCGCCTGGGCAGCCTCCGCCTTCCAGGAAGATTTGGCGTTCCTCCAAAAACACACCGAAGTGATTGTGCTGCGCTCCGCCGATGGCCGCGCGCAGGTGGCCGTTGTCCCCGCCTGGCAGGGGCGCGTCATGACCAGCACCGACGGAGGCGCCGCCGGGCCCAGCTATGGATGGATCAATCGCACGCTCATCGCCTCCCGCAAGCTGGTCCCGCACATGAACCCCTTCGGCGGCGAGGATCGCTTCTGGCTGGGCCCCGAAGGCGGCCAGTTCGCGATCTTCTTTGCCCAGAGCGACCCTTTCGACCGCGACCACTGGCAGACGCCGCCCGCCCTCGACACCGAGCCCTTCGACGTGGTGAGCCGCGATGCCGCCAGCGTTCGCTTTTCCCGCCGCTTCACGCTGGCGAACTGGTCCGGCACGCGATTCGACGTGGGCGTGGAGCGCGACATCCGTCTGTTGCCCACCGCCGAGGTGTGGCGCAATCTGCGCGTCGCCCAGGCACCGGCCGGCGTGACGGCGGTGGCCTTTGAATCCGTCAACCGCGTCACCAACCGCGGCACCTCCGCCTGGACCGAACAGGCCGGTCTGCTCTCCATCTGGATTCTCGGCATGTTCGAGGCATCGCCCGAGATGACCGTGGTGATTCCCATCCGCGACGCCGGCGCCGCCCCTCGCGTGAATGACGATTACTTCGGCAAGGTACCCGCCGCCCGTCTGACTACCGATGCCCGCACCGTCTTCTTCCGCGCCGATGGCCGCTATCGCAGCAAAATCGGCGTCGGCCCGTCCCGCGCCCTGCCGGTGATGGGCAGTTACGACCCGCGCGCGGGCGTGCTCACCATCGTCCAATACACGCTGCCCGCAGGCGCCTCCCGCTATGTGAACTCGCAGTGGAAACGGCAGGAGCAGCCGTTTGCCGGGGACGTGATCAATAGCTATAGCGACGATGGCCAGATGGGGAGCTTCTACGAACTGGAGTCCTCCTCGCCGGCCGCCGCGCTGGCCCCAGGCCGCACGCAGGAGCACGTGCACCGCACCATTCACCTCCGGGGCCCGGAGGCGGCTCTGGATGCGGTGGCCAAGGGGCTGCTCGGCGTAGGGTTGGAGCGCATTCGCACGGCGCTCCCCAGGCCCTAAGCGCTGTTCCGGCTCCCAGTGTCCGCTAGCGCTCGACCAGCGTTGCCAGCAGGATATCGTTCCCTTCCTGTACCGCGACCTCCAGCACCAGTTCCCGTTCGTCGGGCGAGACACTGATCCGTCCGGTAGGCCTGCGGTTGATCTCCGCCAGCAGTGTCTCGGCCTTCTCGCCGTGCGGCTGGAAGTAGAGGCCCCAGCGGGAACTCGAGAGCTGGCGGGCGAAGTAGATTCCCGATTTCGATACGGCGAAGGCGCGGGCCTGGACTGCCTCCACTACGCGCTCGTCCGTCGGGCTGCCGTCGGTAGGGATGCGCCAGAGCGTGGACGAACCAGAGGGCAGGTCATTGAAATAGATCCACTTGCCGGAAGGATCCACCACAGAACCGAAACACTGGCGTTTCGCAACGACGGACTGGGCTGCTTTCGGATTGTCTGCGGGGGAGCGGAAGAGGCGATTCTGGTCGCCCACCGCGCGGCGGTAGAAGATCCATTTCCCGTCCGGGGGGGCGTGCTCGATGTAGACATCGTCGCGTTCGAACTCGACTTTGCCGGTGACGGTATCAAGCCGCCAGAACTTGCGGACCTCTTCGTTGCGCGTCCCGAAGCGAAGGGTACGGCCATCCGGGAGCCAGTTCGGGCCGCGACGGACCGAATCGCCAAAGGTCACCTGGCGTGGGGCGGAACCGTCCAGCGTGGCCAGCCACACCTGGCGCCGGCCGGAGCGGCTGGAAACAAAGGCCAGCGTCCGGCCGTCGGGGGAGAGTTCGATGTCGGACTCATCGGAATTGGAGGCTGCCACCGGCACCCGGCTCTGCAGCCTTTCTGTCCCGTTGAGATGGAAATTCCAGATATCCGAGTTGAACTTACTGATGCCGAGGGCGATTCGGTTGCCCTGGCGCGAAGCGGCGACTTCCACCATACGGTCGTCCAACTCGTCCACGGTGTCGAGGACGCCGCTGGCGGCGGACCAGCGAGCGATGCGGGGCCGGCCGCGGGCCCAGGTTTGAAACAGCAGATCGCCGTTCGGCAGCCAAGTGGGGGACCGGCCGTTGGAGATGGTGCGGGCGGCGCCAACTGGCTGGTAGTCGGCTGAAAGCGGCTGGACGCGGATGGTCTGGAATTGCAGATCGTCGTAGAGGTAGGCCAGCGAGCGGCCGTCGGGCGACATGGCGGGTTGGAGGAATTCGGCCTTGTCGGCAGCCGGCAGCATGGGGCGGAATTCGCCGGTTGCCGGGGAGAACAACTTGGGGGCGGACCTTCCGTTGCGATCGTTGTTGAGAAAGACGATCCACTTGCCATCCGGGGTCCAGTCGAGATTGCGGGTCTGGTGCGAGTACCAGACGCGGAGCGTGCGGAGTGCGGTTTCCTGGCCGGTGGCCAGATCGAGCAGCATCAACTCGCAATCCAGGGGCTTTGACCCGCGAAGAAAGGCGATGGTCTTGCCGTCTGGAGACCAGGCGGGGCTGACATCGGCAGCTGGCGACGTGGTGAGGCGGCGCGGCGGCGCACCGGGGGAATCGGCCAGGTAGAGATCGAAATTCTCGCGCTCCGGACCATTCCAGGAAAACACGATGCTGTGGCCGTCGGGCGAAAACGAGGGCGACGATTCCTGTCCTTCAAAAGCCGTGAAGGGAATGAGATGTTCCACAGCAAGCCGGGGCGTGGGACGCTTGGCGATAGAGACAGCCGCAGCCACCGTGACGATTGCGCAAACCAGTGCGGCGCCGGCGAGAGCGTGGCGATGGCGGCGGGCCCACTTCGACACACGGTGGCCGGTATCGCCCTGGCGGGCTTCGAGGGGTTCGTGGCGTAGATAACGCTGGATGTCGGCGGCAAGCGCGCCCGGGGAACGATACCGGTCCGCAGGAAGTTTTTCGGTGGCTTTGCGCAGAATCACCGCCAGATCCCCGGCCAGGCTGGCGGCTAGTTGACGAAGCTCGGTGTTTCGGGCGCGGGCGATTTCAGCCGCGTGCGGCCCTTCACGGCGGAATCGCCGGGCGGCCGGAGGAAGATCCGTGTCACAAATCAGCTTCAGGATCTCCCCTGCGCTGCGCTGGCCCCAGGCGGAACTCTCGAACGGCAGCAACCCGGAGAGCAGTTCGTAGAGCACGATGCCGAGGGAATAGACATCGGTGTGCGGGCCGACGGCGGATTCCGGGGCGGCGGCCTGCTCCGGACTCATATACTCCGGCGTGCCGGCGATTTGGGCGTAACCGGAGATCTGGTCGCGGGCGAAGGTGTGCCAGTCCTGCAGGCGGGCGAGGCCAAAATCGATCACTTTGACGCAGGGCTGGCCGTTGGCACCCGTGACGAGGAGGTTGGCGGGTTTCAGGTCGCGGTGGAGGACGCCGTGGCGGTGGGCATGCTCCACGGCTTCGCAGATCTGGCAGAACAGTTGCAGGCGCTCGCGGATGCGGAGGCGGTGCTGGTCGCACCACACGGTGAGAGGGCTGCCCTCTACGTACTCCATGACGAAGAACGGCACACCGCGCTCGCTGACACCGGCATCATAGATGGCCGGAATGTTGGGGTGGCCCAGGCAGGCTAGGCTCTGACGCTCGCGTTCAAAGCGCTCAGCGGCGCTTTTGCCGTTTCCGTCCTGCTTGAGCACCTTGAGGGCCACGGTACGGCGGAGGGGCGCAGTCTGTTCGGCCAGGTAGATGATGCCCATGCCGCCTTCGCCAAGCACGGCAACCGGCTCATAGTTACCGAAGCGGTCATCGACGGGGAGTTCGGCGGTCTGCAGCGCGGCGGTTAGCAGGCAGTGCGCGCAGAGGCCGTATCCGGCGGAACGCTCCCGGGATCCACATCGAGTGCAGCGTGCCGTCTCCATAGCGGTTACTTCGGAATTCGGGTGCGATTTGTTACACGCATACGCAGCCGCTAGCGGGACAGAGCATTAATTAGGTGGTGGATTTCCTCATCGACATCCGCGCTGGAGGAAACCGTGTCGGCGATTTCCGCCACCAGCAGATCGCGGTAACGGCGCCGCAGGCGGTGCACCGCGACGCGAATAGCACCATCACTCATGCCCAACGCTGCGGCGGCGGCGCGGTAATCCTCATCCCCGGTGAGGAAGCTTCGGAGTTCCTGGAACTGCCGGGCTTTCCCCATGGCCTCCTGTTCGGCATGCATCAGGTTCAGCACGCGCTCAATCACCGAAAGGGCCCAATGGCGCTCATACAGGGCATCGGGAGAGAGGTTCTGCGGAGACTGCAGATACAGTTCTTCGCCTTCGGGAAAGCTCAGGGGCAGGAAGGTAGCAGCCCCGCCGCGAACCGCGGCCTGTTGAAAGTCGTGGCGGTCGGCGAGGAAATATTTAAGCGCTCCGAGCAGATAGGAACGGAATCGGCCGCGATCGGGGTGGGCGGATTCGATGGAACGCTTCTCGAGGAACTGGATCAGAAAGCCTTGGGTGAGGTCCTGGGCTTGTGAGGGATCATGGCCGCGGCGCCTGACGTAGGCGTAGATGGGCTGCCAGTAGTGCTCGCAGAGCCATTGCATGGCCTCGCCGCGCAACTCGCCGGTGGCGGCGCCGAGCACGAGGGTCCAGCGAGTGGTGGGGAACTGACCGTCCAGCCTGATCATCGACGGAGTACCCAAAAAGTATACCGAAGCGGAGGTACTGGAACCGGGTCGTTACGAATCGTGTGTGGATCGTGTAACACATGCAGGCGGTTTCCCGAAGTAAGGGGTAACGGGCTGGGTTGCCGCGCAAAGGTTCCCCCCGGTAAGGAGGATCAGGATGAAAGAACCGATGGCGAGGGGTCCGCGGGCCCTTGTTCTGCTGTTGCTGAGCGTGCCGTTCTGTCAGGCGAGCGTTCTGCAGTATAGGCTCAATCTGGGCCCTGGGAATACCGGCGGCGGGACACCGGCCGGATCATTCACTTACAACACCGTGACGAAGGCTTTTGAAACCTTCGACGTCACGTTCCTGGGACTGTCCTTTGATTTCACATCCTCAGCCAATGCGCCGAGTGTGTCACCTACGCCGCCAGCGTGCCTTGGCGGATTGACGGGTGCGGAGGGCTTTTATACCGGACTCACGCAGGGGTGCGCGGATTCCCGTTGGAGGTATGACTTCGGCAGTCCAACATCCTTCTTCGCCATCGCTGTAAGGCTAGGCTCGAGTGCGGCACTTGCAGGCGCGAGTACCGCTAGTGCGCCGCTTTCGTCCTTATCCAATGCGGGCGGCAGTATGGGAGCGGCCACGCTGGTGACTGCGGCAGCGCCGGAGCCGGCGCTCGTGATCCCGGTTGCGCTGGTGCTGGGGTTGCTGGTCGCCAGGCGCCGTACGGATGCGTGATCGGCGCGCTGAGGAGCGTCACCCGTTCCCAGGTGCCAACGTGCTCCGCCAGCCTGGTCGCGGAGTGACTCCAGATCACATCCAAGCGAAGGTGGCCAAATCGGCACTGACAAGTACTAGCGGATTCGGTAACAGGTGGGGCGGCTTTCAGGAAGCAGTAACGTCAGGAGTCTCGCCGCGCAGGCGAGCACAACAAAAGGGAAAAAACCGATGAAGAACGTGATTGCGAGGGTTCTGTGTGCCTTTGTATTGCTGCTGGTAAGCGTAACCTTCTGCCAGGCCAGCAGTTTGCCGTATGTCATCCACTTTGGCGCGGCTACGAGTGGTCTCAGCGGGACGCCAACCGGGGGGTTTACGTATAACCCGGCGACGAACCTTTTCGAAAGCTTCGACGTGACGTTCGCAGGCGTGTCTTTTAATCTTGCCCCCGCCGCGAACACGCCGGCGGCGACTCTGAGCGGATTTTCCTGCCTTGGGGATCGTGGCGACGCGGAGGGCTTCTTCCAAAGCTTGACCGGAAGCTGCGGAGTGGGAACTTGGCAGTATGAACTGAATTCCGGCACTCACTCCTTTCGCATCCAGTTTGTCGCGGCGGGCGACATCTTAAGTGCGACCGCCACGCGTATTTCTGTAGCGCCTGGCGCTCCTGCAGGCGGTCCACCTGGCTCGTCTCCCACTCAATCCTCGGGCCCCCTAAATGGAGCCACGCAAGTGACTGCAGAGGTGCCGGAGCCTACCCTCGTGCTTCCGGTGGCGCTGGTGTTGGGAGTGCTGGTAGTGACGAAGCGGCTGCGGCCGGGTGGCTCGAACCCCGCCAGGGACTGCGGCGAGCGCGTCTGACGCGGCGACCCGCCCCCACCCCTCCAGCGTTGTCCGAACTCAGGGCAACCGGCCGCCGTGAGAAATCCTGCGGAAGCTTGTAACAGGTGAGGGTGTTTTCCCTAAGTAACGGGTGATAGCTGGTTTTCTGCTGGGGACACGGGGGCTAGACTGGCTTGCCTTGCGAGGAGAATGCACATGAGGAATCCGATTAGACGCGGGCTGGGGCGCCTCGCCCTTTGCCAGGCGAAACTTTTCACCGCGATGGTGCTGCTGGGTGCGCCTTGCCTGCAAGGGGCTGTCCTGTTTAGCGAAACCTTCGCGAACAATAACGCCGGCTGGACGCTGGGGACGGAATGGCAGATCGGACCGGCGGTCGCAAGTCCTCCGGCCGGGGTTGGGAATGAGGACCCCGGAATCGATCACACGCCGACGGCGGACAATGGAATCGCGGGGACTGTGATCGGCGGCCCCATTAACCCAAACAATTTGGGGATCAGGCTGTTGACCAGCCCTGTGATCAATCTCGCGGTCCCCGGCACCGTGACACTGAGTTTCTGGCGATGGTTGAACAGCGACCATCTGCCGTGGGTGAGATCCACCGTCGAGGTGTTCGATGGCTCGAATTGGGTCACGATTTTCGCTAACGGCCCCGTCCTAATCCAGGATGCCGCTTGGACGCAGTTTTCCTACGATGTGAGCGCCTACAAGAACGCCGATTTTCGTGTCCGCTTCGGCTACGCGGTGCTTCAAGCCGGCGCTTTTGAGGTGAGCGGCTGGAACCTGGACGATGTGCTCGTGGAAAGCGCCGACACCGCTGTTCCCGAACCGGCGGCCGGCCTTTTGACCGGGGCTGCGCTGTCGGCTCTGGCGCTCCGCCGATGGCGCCGGCGGGCCGCCCAGGCACGATTGGGGGTGACTGCGCCGCCAAACGCTGCCAATGTAGCGGCGTCAGCCGGCTTCCCGTAAGAGGAGAAGACACATGAGGAATCCGATTGGACGGAGGCTGGGGCGCATCGCCCTTTGCCCGGCGAAACTTTTCACCGCGGTGGTGCTGCTGGGAGCGCCTTGCCTGGAAGGGGCTGTCCTGTTTAGCGATACTTTCGCCAACAATAACGCCGGCTGGACGCTCGGGAATAACTGGCAGATCGGACCGGCGGTCGCAAGTAGTCCTACGGGGGCTCGAAATGGAGATCCAGGAACCGATCACACGGCGACTGGGGACAATGGAATTGCGGGAACCGTGATCGGTGGCAACGTCTCAATCGTTCGTGAGTCCAGTCTATTGACCAGCCCGATGATTAATCTCTCCGCAGTCCCTGGTACCGTGACAATGAGTTTCTGGCGATGGTTGAACAGCGACATTCAGCCGTACGTGAGATCCAGTGTCGAGGTGTTCGATGGCTCGACTTGGGTAACCGTATTCGAGAACGGCACCCACACTATCACGGATAGCGCTTGGACGCAGTTTTCCTACGATGTGAGCGCCTACAAGAACGCCGATTTTCGTGTCCGCTTCGGCTACGTGGTGCTTGTCAATCACGGCGCTCTTCCCGCGAGCGGCTGGAACCTGGACGATGTGCTCGTGGAAAGCGCCGACACCGCTGTTCCCGAACCGGCGGCTGGCCTGTTGACCGGGGCTGCGCTGTCGGCCCTGGCGCTCCGCCGATGGCGCCGGCGCGCCGCCTAGCCACCATTGGGGAGGACCCACGATCGGAATCGAAACACTTAGGAGACGATATGACACTCACACCCATTACCAACCGGACCACATCCGCTTTCCGCGCGCTTCTCTTGCTCACTGCCGCGGCTCTGGCATCCGCCAATGCGGCGCCGATGATCACACCGAACGGCAACCCAACAAGCGCAGCCGCCCTCGAACCAACCAGCTTGCTCGTCCAGAGCTTTACCCTAGCCGATACCTGGACGAATGTATCCATCTCCGCATCGCTAATTACGTTCTCCAGCGGAACGGGAACGGCCTATCTGACCAACCAGTTCGGTGCGGGCACAACGGTGGCCAATCAAATTGGCACGACGGGCTTCGTGTTTACCCCGGTGGCGACATTGACATCGGCGGTATCCGTGAGTCTCTTTTCGGGTCTTACTTTGGCGCCCGGGACGTACTACCTAACCTTTGCCACGGCGGAGCCTTGTTGCAATCAAGGGATCAGTGTCAATCCAGCGATGACATTCACAACTGCTGGTGGGGTCAGCGTGGGCTCGCCGCAAAACATCAACACCGGCCTGAACGCTCTTTTCCCGCCGGCAAGCACGGGTACGTTGAGCACCAGCACCTTTGGCAACCGCTTCTTCACCGTCACTGGCGACCTGGCGTCCTCGGCAGTTCCTGAACCCTCCACCGTACTGCTCATCAGCGCCGGCCTGCTCGCCATGATCCACCTCAGGAAACGGCAGTAACCGCGTACCTCCTTACCTCGGATGTTTCGATCTGCCGCGCCCGCTGCCTCACAAGTAAAACTGCAGCGCGAACGGGAAGATGCGGAGCAGGACGCTGTTGGCGTTCCTGGGTTCCAGGCCACCGAGGTGCAGCGAACGGGCGAAGTCGGCCGGAGAGTACGCATCGGTCTTGGTTGGCGGCGAGCGCGGCGTCTGAAACGGACGCCCCGCCACAGTGCCGGCGATGTGTCCGCCCGCGATGCCGCCCTCCACGAAACGCCTACATCTTCGCGGCGACGAGCGGGCCGTAGCGGTTGGAGACGCCGTGCATGCGATTCGTCGATCCGGGCGCGCACGTGAAGGTTTCGCGCGTCTGGCCCCCATCGGCCGGGTTCCAGTCGATCACCACCACGGTCGCATTCTTCTCAAGCGAAACGCGCCCTTCGTTCAGCGGCAGGCTGATCGCCGGAGCCGCGATGTTTTTCGGCTTGGTCTTCGTGTAACTCACAACATATTGCTGGGAGAAATAGTAGTAGTAGGTGTTGCCGTCATCCACCTGCCACCAGCCATAAAGCCACTCCGGCAACGATTGCAGCGGCGCATCGGCCGAGTCGTCTTCGCCCACCGGCCAGAACACCACCCGCGGCTGCCCAAAAATCCCCGTCTCGCTCATCGCTGCGCCGTTAGCCGTCGGCGCCCCGTTCTGGATGATGTGCGTCTGGTCCCAGAGTTCGGTGTGGAACCCGGCGCCGCTGTTGCGGAACACCAGAATACCCCGGCGGCCATCCAACCGCTGCTTCATGAGTTGGATCGCGTTCTTCGCCTGGGCGATCTCTTTCGTCTTGATCTCCTCGCCCCGGCCGTAAGTGGCTGCCAGATAGAGTTCCAGTTCGTCGACCGCCTGCACGTAATATCCCGCTCCGCCCGGGATCTGGGCATTCGCTCGCCGGTGGCTACGCTCCGGGATGGTATGGCCGGCCATGTTCAGAGCGTGGCTCACCTGGATACAACACGGCGTGTTTCTCGGTTCACCCGGCTTTACGTTTTTGTTCAGCCGGTCCATGTACTCCTGAATCGGTTTGGGCAGTTTGTTATACGTGGGATAGTTGGCGCGAAGTGTGTCAAAGTTTACGTCAATAACAGGAGCTTTCTTCATAAGGCGCAAGGCTCTTACTTAGTTAGCGAAAATGGCAGGCAAAACCCAACAGGGAAGTTGTTCGCGAGTAAGTTTACCGGCCTTCCGATCGTTTGCCGTGGATGCATCGCTAGTCAGCTGTAACATCGCGCACAGTCTTGTCTCCCCACCGAGTGCCCGCGCAAACCAGGCAGAAAAGCCCCGCCGCGATCAGGATCCCAGATCGCGGCTCCGGCACTGTCTCCGCGGTGATCGTGATGTTATCCAGGCCGAACCTTCCGCCCCCCGTCGTTGCATCCCAAACCAACGCCAGACCGTTCCGGGAGGACACACCCGGAGTCAGATACACGGAAGTTGCTCCGATGTTAAGCACCCCAGTATTGTAGAGCTCCTCCGACGTCACCAGATCGAGCACTCGCACCGTGACAGGAAGCATCACTCCCAGCCAGGAACCGATGTCGAGATGATCCAAGGTAATCAGGGCGCTTGCAGTAGGGGCGATCTCGATCCGTCCGTCTTCATCGGCCCAGGCCACGTCAACCAATTGGTTGTACTGGGTAGACCACCAGTACAGGCTGTTGGGAGCGGTGTTGAAGTCGAGATACGTGAAGTCGACATCCGCCGTATCCCCATATCCCTGGTAGATTCGATTGGAATCGCTACAGGGGATCGGTCCTGTCGTTCCGGCGGAGTCCGACGCGCAGGTCCCCGCTCCCGCGGAAAACGTCAGCACGATTGTCCCGGCCAACGCACTCGTTGCCGGCAGCGTAAGGAAGACGATCAGACAAGCCAGAGTTCGCGACATAAGCCCTCCGGCGCCGGTAACTCCCAGTGCTCGCCGGCGCTACCCGGCTTATCGTTCGATACGGCGTTGGTGTTAGGAAAGCTTGAGACGTCCCAGTTCGGATACCTCGCGCCGCGCCGCTGGCGTGATGTTACAACTGTGGTCTCCCGACGTTGGCGAATGGGATACCATGCCACGCTTCCGCGTTGCGTGTGCGCTGCAGGCGGCTCCGGCGATGCACGGTTGTAACTACCCCTGCGCCGTAGCGTCTACGGACAGGCGCGTACTTGCGCACCAACTTGCTTACCAGGAGATACTATGGCCATCTCACTTCGCCAACTTTGTTCCATTGTGACCGCTGCCGCGGTGCTGCTCACCTGCACCCGATCCGCCATCGCCGCCGACGACCATATCGTCCCGCTCACGGATCTGCGCCAGCACTTGCAATCCACCGCGCAACAGCGCGCTTCCAATCAAGCGGATCTCACGCGAGTCCTCACGCTTCCTGCCGCCGAAGCCGAGTTTGCGAAGTACAATATCACTCCAGGGCAGGTGAGAACAGCCATCGCCACGCTGTCCGACACCGAACTCAACCGCCTTGCCAGCCGCGCCCGAGCCGCCGAGCAGGACGTCGAAGGCGGGATCATCGTCGGCCTCTTGGCGTTGATTGGCCTCGTCGTGGTCATCCTCATCGTCGTGTCCGTCGTCGCCGCAGCAGCGCCGCCGCCCTCGCCTTCGGAAGAGATCTATGCCTCAGCGGCTCACGGCGGTGTAGATCGCTGGGCGCCCGTTCCGCAGATCGCGCCCGTACACGGCTGAGATTCGGATCCCGCGCATCGTGTGGAGCGTGACCTGCAGCCCCGTATCGTAAATCAGCCCGCGCGATCCGAAGCTTCCCCCCGGATCGCGCGTGGCTCCTACATCGAAGAAGGGCCCTGCCTGCACCCGCAGGAACAGGACTCGCCACAACTCTCGCTGCACGTCTGCGTTCACCAGGAAAAACTGGCTTCCCAGCGGCGCATTCCCCTTTCTCCCACTCCGTGTTCCCACGTGCCCTCTGAGCCAGAGCGGATTGTCCCGCTCCATCCCAAGCAGAAACATCTCGTCGAGCGGCACTCTTCCATACGCGCCTCCCGCCCGGGTCTGCAGATTCACCTCATACCTTTCGCCACGAGCCTGCGGGAACCACTGCGCCTGCAATCCCCCCGAAGGCGATACGAAGCGCTTGCCACCCGCTCCCGAGAGGAACCTCCCCGACCGCAGGGAAGCCCAGCCATCCACCCGCAGCCGCTGCTCCGGCCAGAACGCGACCCTGCCCTCCAGCCGGTTCCGCATCTCCGCCAGCCAGCCGCCGGATGACCACGCGCCTGCCTCATTCCCAATGTTGCGGTACTGGCGGCCGGAGACAAATAAACCACTGGTCCACCGCGTCGTCACTCCCAGCGGGACGATCGCCTCGCCGCCGCCTGCGACACTCCGCAACTCCACTCCGTCGAGCGCGGCAGCCTCGCCGTTGTAGGTCCGTCGCAGATCCCAGCGCTCGTCTCGCGCATCCAGTGCGAGCCGGTACCGGATCGTCCCGCTGGCCTGCCCGGAGAGTTCAGACGCGATCCGCCGCTTCTCCGCATCCCACCGCCACAAGGATGTGAAATGGGTGGCCTTCTTCCCAATGTTGAAGAAATCGACATTCACCGCCTCGTAGGGAAGGCTGCGCAGGTACGGTAAAGCCTGCCACCACCACCGTCCGCCCGTCCGCTCCAGCGGCTCCGTCTGGATGGTGAAGTTGTACCGCCGGTCCGCCCGTGCGTCGAGGCGAAAACGGGAATCCGCGGAGATCCCCAAACTCCGCAAGGACGCTGCGGTCCGGGCCAGCCGGTCTTCGGTAAGTACCTGGCCGGCCGAGACGCCAGGCAGCCGCGCGAGCATCACCGGATCGAGTGGTAACGCCGGCACAAACAGAACCGCCCCGACCACCGGCTGCCCCATGCGATTCCAGTACCGCAGCGCAGCGGGGAGATTGCCGTCCATCAGATAAAGACTGCCCAGGAACTCGTTTCCATAAGCGTTCTGCGGTTCCAGCCGCAGAGCCGCATGCAGGGATTGGCGTGCCCCCGTAAGATCCTTGCGGAGGTACCGGACACCCGCCAGTTCAAGGGCAAACCGCGCATCGTTGGGGTGCTGTGTTCGTCCCTGGCGAAGCGTCGCTTCCGCTTCTTCGAGTCGTCCCTGGCGGGCCAGTTCCCGCCCTTCCCGCACAAGTCGATCCGCGTCCGAGCCGGTCTGCGCGAACACGGCAATCGACGAAGCCAGTGCCACCCACAGAATGGCGATGCTCAAGGCGCCGGAGCAACACGGGGAACCGCGAGCATCGCCCAGCCTCCAGTGGCGCCCCATGCTTTCTCAAACCGTGGCAAGTCCTCGCGGAACAGCTTGCCGCGAGCCGAATCATTCAGCCAGACGGCGGTTTCCTCGACACCCACGACCACCGCATAGTGCAGCGGGCGCTTGGGCCCTCGCAATCCCAGACACACGATAACGGGCCGCCCTCGTTCGAAGTGTTGACGCAGGTCACTCATTTCGCCATCAAATAGATACACCGCGAAGCCGCGCTGTTCCAGATAGCGCTGCAATTCCTGTCCGCGGATCCCCCGTGCCGATGCGGGCAGCAGATCATCGATGTGCTCGGCGTCCTGCGCGGCTCCGGCCAGTTGCGGCGACTGCCGCGCCCAGTAGCCAACTACCATCGCGACCGCCGCCGCACCGCAACCTGCCCGTGTCTGTTGCACGAACGGTACGTCGAGCCAGGGAGACTGCGCGCGAACGGCGCCAGTCCCGGCGAGCGCTAGGAGAAACTGCGAGCGAGTGAACATAAGCCGCTGGGGCACTCAGGCTGTCTGCATTGGAACAGAGGCGAGACGGAAGCGTCAAGTTTCCGGGAACGAGGGCGTTCACAAGAGTGGAAAACATCCCGAAAGCCGTTCATGGCAAACCAGAAACCACCATTGGCGCCCCTGCCCGCAGCCCGCTTTTCTGACCCCCGGCTGTCCTGTTCAATCGGGCGATTCCTGGCACACACGCCTCATCGTGGGCGGGATCTTCCTTTGAAGATGGACGACGCGAGACAGGCACGCCCCTCAGCGGAGGCTGATGCCCGTCCGTTCGCAGCAACTTCCACTCAAACGCTCGCTTGAACTGCCTCCTGCCTAGCGAATTGCCATGGTGACGACGGGGCTGACACGGTCGGTCGCCCTCACCAGCACAGGGATTTCGTTTCCAATCGGTGCGTTGGTCGGCACCTCCACTCGCACTTCGTACCGTCCCGTTACTCCCGGGCTCAACGTCGCCGACAGCAACTTCGCCTGCATGCCGCCGATGATCACCTCCAACGGAGTAACCACTCTTGGCGGCGGATTCGGAGCCGCCTCTCCAGCTTCGACATTCGGTGTAACCGCACCGAGCCCGGAGGCGTAAAGGATTACCTCACTGCCGCGCTCCGCCGGAGACTTCGGATCGGCAACCGTCACCCCGTCCGCGAGTAGGACAAAGCCTTGCCCGAAACCCTGCTGGTTCACCGTGAAAATCCCCGGCTGCGCGGGTGCAATCATGAACCTCTCTGGTACCGAAAGCGTCCGCCCGCGCCGCACATAAAGCTGCTGCTCCGTATTGGCCGGCAAATCATAGGGAATCTGCGCGTTGATCTGCCCATTGCTCGTATAAAGCAACGCAAGTGGCCGGCCTCCCAGGATGACTTCGGTGTCGGCGAGCAATCGCGGCAATGGCAAGGTATCGGCCACCTCTTCCTTGTCTGCGAGGCCGGAGCCGAGAATGCTGATCAGATGGCCGGGAGCTACCGGCACATTGGTCTGCAGCGTGGCGGAATGGCGCAGCGCTCCGGACCGGACTACGGGCATGGAACCGGCCGCCAGAACCCGGCCCGTTCGGAGAAGGATCTCCGCGGGCGTACGGAGGTCCCCCGCAATAATCGTGATGGCCACCGTGGCCAGTTCCCTGGCAGCTCGCGGTCGCCAGGTACCACGCCACTCCCCATTCTGCACGTGCGTGAGCCTGACTTCGTCCCCCGTATCCGAAGTGATGCTCACCAGCGGGTGAGCGGCCGTGTCTGGCGTCAGCGGCGTCCCACAATCGTCGATCACCCGGATGCGGATGTCGGTGGGCTCTCCTGCTACCGCGACGAAAGCGTTTTCCAACGTCAGATGCTGCATCCGTATCGTGGCCCCGGGGCAGCCGGTCAGCATGCGTTGCCCTCGCTTACCTTCCGGATTAAACCTCCCGCGCGGTGCGACGACACTCAACACTCGGACGGCACGCGTCTCGCCTGTGTCGGTGAACAACAGGTTGATGGCACCCGTGCGGACGGCCGCGCCAAGGTTCCGGTGTTGCGGTTGCACAAGGAGTTCGGCAGGTTGTTCCATCGTCGATTGGCCAATGTCAGGCGTATACTGCAGCCACGGTCCACGGTCAGAAGTCAGCGGCCCGGATACAAAACCCAGATTGCCGCTTTCCAGATTCGTGATGCGCGCCGTCTGCGAGGCAGGATCTGCCCCCTCCTCGCTGATGAACACCATTCCCGCCGGCCGCACTTCCGGTACGCGTGGCGATCCCGGTGGCAATACCTTCAACAGGACTGTCGCGATTTGCGGCGTATTGTCCGCTTCTCCCGATGTCACCTCCACCCGGCCGTAGTAGTCGCCGGGCTGCAGGCCCGACGGATCGACAGATACGTCCAGAAAGGAGACATCTCGGAGCGGCCTTTCGATCCGGTCGCCGGCAGAAGACAGGCGCAACCAGTCCCCCCCGCCCAGTGTGATCGCGCGCACCTCGTAGGTCAGACTGCCACTGCCTTCGTTCAGCACGCCAAGGCTCTGCGCTCCGGGTGCTCCGCCCAATGCCACGGCGGTGAAGCTGTACCCGACTTGCGAGAGCAGAATTCGCGGGCGCAATTCCGCCACTGCTTGTACAGTGATCAGCACTACCTCTTCCGGCAGCCCTGCCGCGCTCAGGTACAACTGTCCACGATAGGTGCCCGGCGCAAGAGCTTGGGTCTTCAACGTGATTGGGATCTCCGTCGACTGCCCTGCCTCCAGGGCGCCCTGGACCGCGGGAGTGGTGATCCAGTCACTCACGCCATCGAAGCGGAGCCCTCCCGTGAAGCGGAGCACGCCGTTGCCCGTGTTGGCCACTCGCAGCCGGACCTCCCCTCCCGCGCCGATCTCCACCGTCCGCGAGATCTCGCGCGGGCTCACCGTGAGCTTGGGTGGCTCCGCCCCCGTTACGGTCAGCGTCACCGTGATCGTCCCCTCGGGGGCCAGCGGGGAACTGCTCCTTATGATGCCGGTATAACTGCCAATCGAGAGCGATCTGGCGCTGACTAGCGCATTCACCATCGCTGGAGTAGTTACCTGTGCCTGGTCCACCCGCAGCCACGCCACGTTGCTCGTTAGAGTTACGGGCACCCCGTTGCGATTGGCTGCGATTGAAAACGGCACTGGGGCAGCATCCGTGCCCTGTGCGAGGCCTACTTGCATCGTCTTCGGGCTCAAGGTGAGAAGCACCGGGTTCTTGGGCTGTGCCCGTGAGACCGGTGTGCCGTCCACCAGTATCTCGATATCGTCGAACCAGACGGTTCCTGTCCCATTCAGGAGTATCCCGACGGTTAGGGTCGTCGCACCCGGCACGAGCGCTGCTGAGGCCGAATATTGCTTCCATTCTGTCGTCCCCCTGACCCCCTGGCCTTGCGTCGTTGCGAATGCCAGCGAGGTGGGACCATTCGTTTGGGAACCGTACACCGCCACGGAGTTGGATACATTCTGTGTGCGGATGAAGCTCCGGACTTCTATAATCCTTCCCGTGAAGTCAATGGGAATGGAAACGATGCCAAAGCTGAACTGGCCGGTACTGGTTGCGGATCGGTCTATGCGGGCTGCCAGCCTGCCGCTATGAAACGTGCGGTCGTCTAACACGATGCCCGGACTGAAGATCTGCCAGCCCGATGGCATTTCGCCAGCCAGCCCGTTCTCAAAGCCAAGTACCGTCGAAACGTTCGTGCTCGTGACCGGAGCCTGCGTCACAGGGACCCCGTCCGCATAAAGCTCCAGGCCATCGAACCATGCCTTGCCGGTGCCCACCAATAGAAAACCAATCTTCAGCGCGGTGGCGCTGGCCGCTAACGGGATCGTGGTCGAGTATTGCTTCCAATCATTGGTACCCACGATCCCCCGCCCTTGCACCGTATTGAACGCCAGCGGGGACGGTGCGGTCGTACTCTCGTACTCCCCGAAGTAGAACGCCGCTGCGCCGGTTGTATTCTCTGTCTTGATCCATCCTCGCAGCTCCAGCACCTTCGGGCTGATCGTGCTGAAATCGACCGGCACCCAGATTTGGGCGAACGTGAATTCGTCGGGGCGGCTTGCAGCCGTCCGCTCCACGCGAACCGAGTACCTGCCCCGGCGGAACACGGTTCCATCCATGGTGACGCCTGCCTGGCTGTACCACCCCAACGGTGGCTGGCCTGCCGCCCCTTCCTCAAGGGTGAGCAGCTTTTCGATCGTTGACCAGCTGGTAGCCTGTCCGAAACCCTGTGTCGCGCAGAGAACGAGGGAGACGAGTTGGATTCCCATGCACAGAACGGTGTGCTTGAACACTTTTGGATTCTACGTGGGCTCTCTGATCCATGTCAATCGATGTAACTGTACCGTGTGACGGCTCGTATACGGAGGCCGCAGGAAAGGTGACCGAAACAGGCTGGGGCGCGAAAGCAACAAGCGACCGCGTGGCCGGGAGAGATCCATTCACGGGAACAGCCCGGTTGCGGAATGAAGCCAAAGCGCTGAATCGCAAGTCGGCGCATCCGCCGGCGCCCACGCCCAACTCGGACACACGAGGGAACGGACGGATTAATCTCCGGCCCGGCAAGATACTCGCTCACTGGGCGGAGCAGATCGAGGTGCATTGGACTGGGAGCACAAGATCCCATGCCGGATTGCACGACCAAGTTAGTTACGATCCCGAAGGCTTGATCCGCGCGGCCGATGGCTATCCGCGGTTCCACCGCGAGCGCGTTCACAAGAGTGGAGAATATTCCGCAAGCCCTTCATTGCACAGCGGAAACAGCCTCTACCTCACCGCGCCGCAACCCGCCTTTTCCGACCCTCGGGTGTATCTTCCAATCGAGGCAATCCCCATTGCCCAACGCCCGAAACACCGAAAAGGAGAAACCACCATGGCATCTGCTGCGCAGATGATCGCCAACAAGGCGAACGCCCAGCATTCCACGGGTCCGCGGACCGAAGCAGGCAAGAGCACGTCGTCCCAGAACGCGACCAAGCACGGCTTCACCGCCAAAACCTTCGTCATCCTGCCTGGGCAGGAGGACGCCTTCACCGAACTCGAATCCACGCTCCGCCAGCAGTTCGCTCCCGAACCCGGCTACCAGGAATTCGTCTTCAACCGCATCCTTCACGCCGCCTGGAACCAGCATCGCTGCGAGTGCGCCGAAGTCGAACTGCATGCCGAGTCCTCCACGCCCACCCGCGACCCGTTTATCACCGACGACTTCGAACGCAAGGTCCGCCTGCTGGCCACCTACGCCACCCGCGCCGAACGTTCCTTTCCAAGTACGTCAAGGAACTCCGCGATCTGAAGAACGAGGCGCGATACCGCCAGGAGACGAAAGCCAACGCGGAGCGCTCGGTGTTGACGGAAGTCCAGAAGGTGGACGCAGCCATCGACAAGAGCGAGAAAGGCCGCGGCCGCCGCGATGTCGTCCTGGCCGCCACCGCCGAGCAGACCATCCGGGAATACTTCGCCAAACAGGAACAAGCGAAGCCAATCGACGCTGACCGTGACGAGAAGGAAGAAAGCTTCTCCTTCGGCCGCCTCTTCCGCCGCTGAACGAGCGAAGCCAATTGCAACTCTAACCCCGCAACCTGCGGCCGCTGGCCGCACCGATACTTGACAACTGAATATTTCCCGGCTGGTGGGGCCCTCGACGGTGCAATACTGAAGACGCGATATCGATTTGCCCTTATGCCAGCCATGTATGTGATCGCAGTCCTCTTCCTGCTGACCGTGCCGCTCGCCTGCCACGCCCAAACCAGCGGTTCGCAAACGAGCGCGCCGGCTGAGGTCCGGCCGGCCAGTATCAACTGCGAGGAGTGCCCCTATCCGTATCCAAGCTCATACCTCGCCCTGACGCTCTACGGACAGGACGTCCGCATGGCCTACATGGATGTGGCTCCGGAAGGGAAAGCCAACGGGCATACGGTCGTGCTGCTCCATGGCAACAACTTCGCGGGCTTCTACTTCGGCGGGCTGATCGATGCCATGCGCAAGGCGGGCTTTCGGGTCGTCGTCCCCGACCAGATCGGATACGGCCGCTCGTCCAAGCCCATCATGCCCTACTCCCTTGCCGAAATGGCCAGGCACACCCGCATTCTGCTGCAAAGTCTGAACATCGATAAGGCCATGTTCGTGGGACACTCCATGGGCGGAATGCTCGCCGCGCGATTCGCGACACAGTATCCGGCCGTCACCGAACGGCTGGTCCTGTACAATCCCATCGGCCTGTCGGACGCCCGCTTCAACAGCCCGGCCGCCGATCCCGAGGAAGCGTACAAGCGCACGCTCGCCTCCACCTACCAGACCATCCGCACCAGCCTCATGCGCTACGTCGCCCACAAACCTTCGGCATGGAATGCGCAGTTTGAAGCCTATGCCCGCATCCGCTACGCCTGGACGTTGAGCGCCGGCTGGCCCCGCCTGGCCAGAGTGCAAACCCTGCTCAGCAACGTGATCTACCTGGATCCGGTTGTCTACGACTGGCCGCATATTAAGGCGCCCACCCTGGTCTACGGCGGCGCGGAAGACATGCTGCCCGGGAGCGCCGCGGCCTTTCAGGAAGGCATGAAGCGCATTGCCGCGGCGATCCCCGATGGCAAGGGGCGCCTGGAATTGCTGCCTGGCCTGGGGCACGTGCCCTTTATTGAGGACCCGGCACGGGCGTTGCCGCCACTGATGAGTTTCTTACAGGAAGGGCTTACCCCGGCGAGATAAAGAAGCCGCTGTGCCCGGTGGCCGCATCCCGCTATTCTGTTCGGAAAGGGCCTTCGGCCACGTACGCAGGCTCGGGATTGTAGACTCGAAGATGCTCGACGTTCCGGGAGATCTTGCGCAAAGGCTGGCGAACCAGGCCAGTCGCTTGGGCCTGTCCATCGATGAGTTCATCTGGGCGCTGCCTTGGGCCATTTGGAGCGAACCTCGCGGCGTGAGGGCGGCTGTGCCGAAGCTGCCGCGCAGGAGGCCGTTGCATTGGGTATCGCCGACAAGTTGGGGAATCGCTGGAGGGCGGATCTCCCAGAGGACATGCGCCAGCGAGGGCAGCGCGATTTTGGCGGTTAGTGCCGCATCCGCACTCCGCATGATCGTGATCGCCGGGCCGCCCGGCAGCGGAAAATCGACGCTGTTTCCTGCGTCCACCTTCGGCGTCGACTTCTTTAACGCCGACGATCGAGCTGCCAAACGGAACGACGGTTCTTACTTGCGAATCCCGCCCGAGATTCGCAGAGAGGTCGATCGCGAATTCGAGGCATTCATCGCCGACCCTATAAGCGACCGGAAGAGCTTCGCTTTTGAAACGACTCTGCGCAGCACGATCTTCTTCGAGCAGACCAGCGCCGCGAGAGCGGCTGGATTTCTGGTCGAAATGCGCTACGTTGCGTTGAGTAGCTTCGCGACGAACCTTGAGCGGGTGGAAATACGTGCGGATAAGGGGGACATAGCGCTCCGGAATCCGCGCTGCGGGTCATCTGGGAAGCCAGCATAGGCAATCTGGCCCGAGCGGTCCAGGAAGTGGATAGCCTCCGTGTCTATGACAATAGCATTTGGGGGCGGCACCAACGCTTATCGCCGAGGCAAGCGCAGGGGAATTGGTGTATCGGTCAGCGCGGGTGCCCGACTAGCTGAAGCCGGTCCTTAACAGCATGGACAACCTGGGATGACACGCACCGGCGATCATCATGGCCGCGGGGCGGATATGGTGCGCCTGCACGCGTAATCCCTCGGGGGACACCCAAAACCGGCCAATGAGGGACGTCTGAAAACCGGCCAACGAGAATGAGGGCAGGACATTGATCAGGACGGATAAGATCCGTCGACGTGAGCAATGTCTTGAGCGAAGAGAAACGACAACAAGTAA